>NZ_JBJDPI010000012.1:0-93671 GCF_044901245.1 Psychrobacter sp. NPDC064578 | reverse complement strand
TTACCGTGGTCAACGTGTCCGATTGTACCGACGTTGACGTGTGGCTTTACGCGTTCAAACTTGGCCTTTGCCATGGGTATTTCCTCTTTTTTTGGGGTCAAATGCTAAGCTCGTATAAATACGATAACAAAGACGATCTTGACCACATTAAGATAATTGTTAAAAGGGTACACATACTAATGTGCAGATATTATAAGAAAATCACCGCCAATAACAAGTCTTTTAACCAATTATTGGCGTATTCTTCTATGACAACAGAGAGATAATAGCTACATTGTCATATTTAATAGACGATTACTTACTCGTCATCATCTTTATTGTTGAATTTAGAGATGATGTCAGCAGCAACTGATTTTGGAATCTCAGCGTACTTTTGGAATTCCATTGAATAAGTAGCACGGCCTTGTGACATTGAGCGCATTTGTGTGGCATAACCAAACATTTCTGCTAATGGTACTTCGGCACGGATCTGCTTAGTACCGCCAGGTAAGTCTTCCATACCCTGTACTAAACCACGACGACGGTTAAGATCGCCCATGATATCGCCCATATAATCTTCAGGCGTTTCAACTTCAACTTTCATGATTGGCTCAAGTAGCGCTGGATCTGCTGCCATGAAGCCTTTTCTGAATGCCATAGAACCAGCCATCTTAAATGATAGCTCATCCGAATCGACGTCATGGTAAGAACCGTCATACAAGGTCGCTTTTACGCCAACCACTGGATAACCAGCAAGTACGCCATTTTTCATGCGTTCTCGGATACCTTTATCAACAGCACCATGGAATTCTTTCGGTACAGTACCACCAACAACTTCTTCAGCGAATTCATATTCAGTATCGCCCGCTGGATCAAGTGGCTCAAGACGTAACCAAACGTGACCGAATTTACCACGACCACCAGTCTGACGTACGAATTTGCCTTCTTGCTCAACCGTGTTACGAATCGTTTCACGATAAGCAACCTGCGGCGCACCGATGTTCGCTTCAACGTTAAACTCACGCTTCATACGATCAACAAGAATCTCTAGATGCAGCTCACCCATACCACTGATGATTGTCTGACCAGACTCTTCGTCAGTATGTACACGGAACGATGGATCTTCTTTCGCCAAACGACCTAAAGCGATTGACATTCTTTCTTGGTCAGCTTTGGTCTTAGGTTCAACCGCTAGGCTGATAACTGGATCTGGGAATTCCATGCGCTCAAGCGTGATAACATTTTGCTCATCACATAGCGTATCACCAGTCGTTACATCTTTCATGCCGACCAATGCAGCGATATCACCAGTACGGATTTCTTGCAACTCTTCTTGAGAGTTAGCCATCATCTGTACGATACGACCAACGCGCTCACGCTTCATTTTAACTGGGTTATAAACACTGCTGCCTTGCGTTAAAACGCCTGAATAAACACGAACGAAGGTTAAGTTACCAACGAATTTGTCATTCATGATTTTAAATGCTAAAGCTGAGAATGGCGCTTCATCTGACGCTTCACGAGTGCCTTCAGTTTCATCTTTGTCATCAAGGATACCTTTAATAGCAGGTACATCCATTGGTGCTGGAAGATACTGAATAACCGCATCCAACATCTTTTGTACACCTTTGTTTTTAAAGGCAGTACCACAAAGTAATGGAATGATTTGGTTATCAATAGTCAATTGACGAATAGCAACGTTGATCTGCTCTACAGACAACTCGCCATTTTCTAAATACTCATTCATCAATTCTTCTGTTGCTTCAGCCGCATTTTCTACAAGAATCTCACGATACTCTTCTGCTTTTTCTTGTAGTTCAGCTGGGATTTCGCGCTCTTCAAACTCCATACCTTGAGATGCTTCATCCCAATAAAGAGCTTTCATCGTAACTAGATCGATAACGCCTTCGAAGTCATCTTCTTTACCAATTGGAATAACCAATGGCACAGGATTACCACCTAGACGAGTTTTGATCTGCTCAATAACACGATAGAAATCAGCGCCAACGCGATCCATTTTGTTTACAAATGCAAGGCGTGGAACCTTATATTTGTTAGCCTGACGCCATACGGTCTCAGACTGTGGCTGAACGCCGCCTACTGCACAGTAAACCATGCAAGCGCCATCAAGTACACGCATAGAACGTTCAACTTCGATCGTGAAGTCAACGTGACCTGGGGTGTCAATGATGTTGATACGATGTTCGTCAAACTGTTTTGCCATACCTGACCAAAAACAAGTCGTCGCCGCTGAGGTAATAGTAATACCGCGCTCTTGTTCTTGCTCCATCCAGTCCATAGTGGCTGCGCCATCATGTACTTCACCAAGTTTGTGACTAACACCGGTATAAAATAAAACACGCTCAGTAGTGGTTGTCTTACCAGCATCGATGTGCGCTGAGATACCAATGTTGCGATAGCGTTTTAGGGGAGTTTTACGAGCCATAGTGTTTTCCTAGGAAAAGTCGTGTAAATAATAATGTATTGTGTCTCTACCTCATACTCTATGACAAAGCGGTCAGCTTCATATTACTTACTGATTATTGAGCCTAATACGGACAAAAAAAGAGCAAATACTAAGAATAGTGCGGCATCAGATTTGGGATGCTCTCTTGTGACAAGCATACTTAATTAAGAGAGACATCTTGATAGATGTCCGCCATCTCGTTGTTGATAGTCAAAAACTAGTTACAACAAGATAAACGATGGCGGCAATCAATAGAATAAATAACAATGTAAGATTAGCTGACTTCAGCCAGCTAATCTAAAGCTACTACTAATAAACAGTAGCTTAGAAGCGGTAATGAGAGAACGCTTTGTTAGCATCTGCCATGCGGTGAACTTCGTCACGCTTTTTCATAGCAGCGCCTTTGCCATCAGCAGCATCATTCAATTCGCCAGCTAAACGCAAAGCCATTGATTTTTCAGAACGCTTAGCAGCAGCTTCAGCTAACCAACGCATAGCCAAGGCAGTACGACGGGAGGGGCGTACTTCCATTGGTACTTGGTAGGTTGCACCACCAACGCGGCGAGCTTTCACTTCTACCATTGGGCGTACATTTTCTAAAACTTCTTCGAAGAAAGATACTGGATCTTCGATTTTACGTTTTTCGCTTACTGTTTCAAGTGCACCGTAAACGATACGCTCAGCAGTAGATTTTTTACCATGACTCATTACATGGTTGATGAATTTTGCAACAGTTTGGCTACCAAACTTAGGATCCGGTAGGATCTCACGGGTAGCAACGACGCGACGTCTTGGCATAATAAATATCCTTTTCTTCAGGAGTGTCTGACATTCACAATCTCGCACCAATTAATATTGGATGGCGTTATATCGAGTTGTCAGTCAGCCTTACTGCACGGCGGTATGTTTTAACAGTGAATTACTAATTTAATAATACTGTCAACACCAGACCCATGCACAGTTAATGTTTGGTATAAAAAAGCTTAGCTAATAACGATTATTTATTAAACTTTAGGCTTCTTAGCACCATATTTAGAGCGACCTTGCTTACGGTCTTTAACGCCTGCGCAATCTAATGCACCACGAACGGTGTGATAACGTACACCTGGTAGATCTTTTACACGACCACCACGGATAAGAACAACACTGTGCTCTTGTAGGTTATGACCTTCGCCGCCGATGTAGCTTGATACTTCATAGCCTGAAGTCAAACGTACACGACATACTTTACGCATGGCTGAGTTAGGTTTTTTAGGGGTAGTAGTATATACGCGAGTACATACACCACGACGTTGTGGGCACGCTTCCAACGCAGGAACTTTTGACTTTTCCTTGATGGTTTTGCGACCTTTACGAATCAATTGGTTAGTTGTTGCCATGAGGCATCCTTCTCCCGTTTGGTATAAAACAAAAAAATGGGGAAACGCACCATCCATCTGACTTTAATGACAGATTTTGGTACACCCATTTTTAGGACAGTGTATTATAAAGAGTTGTTGCTGCTATTTCAACCACTTATGCGTGATTGCACTTTACAACATTTGATAGATATGCATTCACCCTACCACTATAACACTTTATCTATTTTTAGTTAGAAATCAGCTAAAAAGTAGATTGTCATACAGTATATCGAATGTAGCGTTACGAACGATTTAAATAAGATGTTTGACTATAAATAAATAGCAATTTATAAATACTAAATGGCGATATTATCTTGTTTTTCAAGAGAAAGAAGACATTATCGCCAAAATTAGCAGTAGATATCCAGCTCATAATCTTTCTATGATATAAGCTGGCTTAAGAAAGAAGGTACTTAAGTCTGATTGTTTAGACGCTCTTATTTGCTTTTCTTGTTAGCCGTCTTATTTGATTTGCTGTCAGAGGATTTATTCTGACTACCTTGCTTGTCATTGTTGTCATTGTTGTCATTGTCGTCTTTCTGCGTTTCTTTCACGACCTTTTCATTAGCTTCTTGACGGTTGTTTTTATCTTCAGCAGTGTCTTTCTTGCTATCAGTATCCTTGCTTGACTCTTTCTCAGCATCTTGCTGCTTGTCATTGTCAGCTGTTTTGTTTACCTTAGCTTCATTACCACTATCATCAGTGATTGCGCGATTGGCAAGTTTGGCTTCTGGGGCAAAAGTCGCTTGAGCCACGCCAATCACTTCATCAATGAGCTGGCTGTTGTAGCGCATACCAACGATAACAGCGGTAACTGGTAAGAATTTGCGTATCCATGTTAAATTGATTTTATCCAAGTCAATACCGACCTGACTGGCAATACTGTCAACTTGTTCTGCATAAAAGTTGACATTTTTATCCTTTAGACCTAGGTTTTTTAGCTCATTGTGTAGACCACTGCTTTGGGCATTATCCAATAAACCTTTACCAATACCAATACCTGCTAGCAATGCTTGTTTTTCTTGCATCTTGCTCAGATCAGCATTTGCTAGCAGCTCGTATGCCATTTTGACGCCTTGTTTACCCGTTAACGGCTTATTATAAACAGCACCCAACTGATAGACGGTACGTAATGATACCAATAAAAGCCAAAGTGTATCAGCCAGTAAACCAGGAAGCCCAGCCAAACCTGTTAAGCCCCCTATCGTTGCCAATGCACGGTTTTGATTGGCGATATCAGTGGCTAATGCATAACGCTCTTCATCATCCAAGCTTGCGATATTAGCGAAACGATGCTCATTAGGTAAATCAATCTGACTCCAATTAGAGGCAAGATTTGCCACTTGTGCAAAAGCACCATCGACCGTCGACTGAAAAAAACTGTTTGGCACTACTTTTTTGGCATATTTACCATAAGTGGCAAAACGTGGCCCTAATAATTGCTGAGTGGCTTTTAACGTTTGCTCACGGAACAAATCCTGCTGATAGTCTTCATCGCCTAAGTTGACTGCTTTGTATTGACGCGGTTTGCCCGTCTTAGCATTCATGCTATCAATCATAGCGCCCATGCGCTCTAGATTATTGCGAGTAAAAGAGCCAACGGTAGTGATACCTTTAGAGAGAGTGCTACGCTTCGCCATCGTGATGTCCTTAATGTGATGAGTAATTTTGTTTTATTGTAAGCGATTTATAATAATAGATGTGCCATTCTAGTCAATCACTATAATCGATGTCAGTGCGAACAATGTTATCGCAATCACAAATTTTGTATCCAAAAGTATCACTTGATGTATGATTGATACCATCATATAAGCTGTCTTCAAGCAAATAGTCTTTTTAGATGGCTTTAGACAGCAAGCGCGATTTTGTCGTTATTTTGCACTTGTACAAAGATTTTGGACGCTCGATACGTTATCATGTGCCATAACTCACAGTACACTTGTACTTCTATTTATAAGTAATCCGTTACTTATAGATAATCAGTTACCAAGCATATAGTTTTACTATAATCATCACAATGATTGTAAAATGAAGCTTTGACGCTCAATATACCCTAATATTAAATAATAGAAATACATACTTAAAAACGATTATTAAAAGTAATTGTGAAAAATCGTTACTCATAAGGAATAGAATATGCGCCGCGTTGTTATCACTGGAGCAGGGATTGTCTCTTGTATCGGACATGATTTAGCCACGGTTACTGCCGCTCTAAAGCAAGGGCAGTCTGGCATTACATTTAATGAGGCTTATGCTGAGCATGGGTTTAAATCACACGTTAGCGGTAGTATCGACCAGTCAACGCTTGATACCAGTGGTATCGATCGTAAGTTGAAGCGGTTTTTTAGTGATGCCAGTCTATACGCTTATGTCAGTGCTTTAAATGCCATTGAGCAGTCTGGTTTGTCGCTTGAAACCATCAATAATAATCCACGCGTGGGCGTGGTCGCAAGCTCTGGCGGCGCATCGACAGAGAATATTGTCAATGCCATAGATGCCATGCGGGATAAAGGTCTGCGCGGTGTCGGCGCGATGGCTGTGCCAAAAACAATGGGCAGCTCAGTATCAGCGGCACTGGCAACAGGTTTAAAAATCCAAGGCGTATCATACTCGCTCACCTCTGCTTGTGCGACGTCGACCCATTGCATCGGTCATGCGGCTGAACTTATTCAGTTAGGCAAAGCAGACGTGATACTTGCCGGCGGTAGTGAAGCGGAACATTGGACACAGTCTTGTATGTTTGATGCCATGGGTGCAGTCAGTACGCAGTATAATGAAACACCGCAGCGCGCCTCAAGAGCTTATGATAAAGATCGTGATGGCTTTGTGATTGCTGCTGGTGGTGCGATGGTCGTGGTTGAAAGTCTAGAACATGCACAAGCACGTGGTGCCAACATATTGGCTGAAATCGTCGGTTATGGTGCTAGCTCTGATGGTGCTGAAATGGTTGCGCCAAGTGGTGAAGGTGCCGTGCGCTGTATGCAGCAAGCACTAGCCGAAGCTGGTTTGCAAACTGTCGACTATATCAATAGCCACGGTACTAGTACGCCACTTGGTGACATCACTGAGCTTAAAGCCATTGCTAAAGCATTTGGCGATGATATCAGTCAAGTACCTGCGATCAGCTCTACTAAATCTATGACAGGTCATAGCCTTGGTGCCGTTGGTGCGCAAGAATTAATCTATTGCTTATTGATGCTACAAGAAGGCTTCATTGCGCCCAGTATCAATGTTGATAATTTAGACCCTGCGGCTGAAGGCTTTGATATTGTTACCGAAATGCGTGAAGCCAAGCTTGAGACACTAATGAGCAACAGCTTTGGCTTCGGCGGTACTAATGCCACATTAATCATTAAAAAGTTTGACGCCTAACTATGCTCGCAGCACATCCTCTCAAAACTGAGCAGACAATGTCTGATCCATCGCCAGCTACTAAACCTAGCTGGCGTTTTGGTGACCTATCGGCTGCAGAACTTATGCCGCTGCTACAGCAGTATTTGATAGCACAAGATACTAAGGCAAACTGGCAATTGGTTTGGCTCAACAATGATGGTCAACCAGTGATTGGCTTATTGCCAAAAGTGAGCTGGTCTGTTTATGATTGCGCTGAAAACACGCTAGATTTGAACGAACAAGCAGCCCTTTATCAAGTCACAAAAACCTATCGTGACGCCGTTCACAATGATATCACTAGCACTCATATGAGTTATAGCGACTGGCAAGATGAATTAATCAGTTATAGTCAAACTTATGATACTGATAATGAAAACTCAGAATCAGTAAGCGATTTAAATGAAGAACCAAGTTATCATCATGGTCTGATAGGTTTTATTGGTTATGATATTGCGGCTCATGAGCTAAGCCCGGCCGCCAAAATTGAGCGAGCAGCACAGCCTTGTGCCGTATTAGGACATTATGATATTTACCTAGCACCTGAGAAAAATCATGGCAACACGGGTTGGGAATTAACGATAAAGGCAACTGCTAACGACTCTGAAAACGACTTTAATAATCAGCAAAAAAATAAAATAATCACGGCACTTGTCTCTTATTTAGATATAGTAGATAAAAAGCTGGCTGATAACTGTCTCAATAAAACGCAACTGACAGCATCACCACTGCCTGCTCCTTTAGTGTTAAAATCACGATGGCGCAAACAAGACTATCAACAAGCATTTAATCAAACCCAAAACTATCTACAGCAAGGCGACTGTTATCAAATCAACCTAACCCAAGAATGGCAAGGTTTTTTTGATCATAATCCTAGTGATAATGGCACCTTGCCGATGCTGATTGATTATTTACCTGCTCTACATCGTAATACCCAAGCACCTTTTACCGGATACTTAGCGGTTAATCCCTTTAACCGTGAAATCAAAGATAATACGTCCCAGCATCCGTTTGAATTATTGAGCTGCTCGCCTGAGTTGTTTTTTACATTTACCAAGGATATCGATACTGGCAAGCACCATATCATCACTAAGCCCATCAAAGGGACCATGCCGCGCAGCACCAATATTCAACAAGACCATGCTTATAAACAGCAACTGACTGATAGTGAAAAGGATCGCGCCGAAAATGTGATGATTGTCGATTTATTGCGTAATGACTTGGGTAAATATGCCAAGATAGGCAGCGTAAAAGTGCCGCAGTTATTCGCGATTGAGAGTTTTAGCAATGTGCACCATATGGTCAGCACTATTACCGCAGAATTACAGACGGACACTCACCCACTTGCCGTTTTGTTTGGTAGTTTGCCTGCTGGCTCAATTACTGGTACACCAAAAAAGCGAGCGGTTGAAATTATATCTGAGCTAGAAACTAAACCGCGCGGTGCTTATTGCGGCACATTGGGCTATATGAACTTTGATGGTAGTGGTCAATGGAATGTACTCATTCGTACGCTGCAAGCTAACACTTCATCACATAATGAGTTGGATAAAAAAAGACATATTAGCTTATGGGCAGGCGGTGGTATCACTGTCGCCTCTGATTGCGATGCTGAATACCAAGAATGTTTGGATAAAGTCGGTAACCTGTTAAGTGTTTTAACTCAAGAAAATACCCACAAATACCCTTAAGATTTTTCTAAAAACGTGACTAGAGAAATTCTTCAAAAAGCCTGCGCAACATGATGTTGGCAGGCTTTTTATCAATATAAGTATCGTGATTCAATTATTAACTGTCAAAATCGCGAACCAGATATTAATCAGTGATAATTTCAGCCTCTTTCTGCAACGTCTGTAAAGCATCTATCAAACGGTTGTTTTGCTCTGCTGTACCGGTAGTGATACGCAAATACTCATTGATGCGTGGCTTGTCAAAATGACGGACGATGATGCCTTGCTCACGTAACGCATTCGCTACCGCATTGGCATTACCTTCTTTAGGGCGGGCAAAAACAAAGTTGGCATGCGATGGCAACACATCAAAACCTAACGCTGTCAGCTCTGCTGTGAGAGATTGGCGTAAGTCGATGACTTGCTGGCAGGTCTGAGTAAAATACTCGACATCCAATACACTGGCAGTCGCCCCTACTTGCGCCAGCTTATCCAGTGGATAGCTATTAAAGCTGTTTTTCATACGGGTTAAGGCTTCAATCAATGAGGCATTACCAAAAGCCATACCAATGCGTAATCCAGCAAGCGAACGTGACTTGGAAAAGGTTTGGGTCACAAGAATGTTGTCAAACTCATTGATTAGGCTCACTGCTGAAATTTCTGCATCTGAACTACCGTCAACTGCCCGCGCAAAATCAATATAAGCCTCATCAATCACAATCACTGAGTTTGAATGCTCACTAGCCAGCTTGCGAATATCAGCAAGCGATAATAATAATCCAGTTGGGGCATTTGGATTGGCAATGATAATGCCGCTACAAGGCTGGCGATAAGCATCAGGATCAATACTAAAATCTTCTTCCAAGGCGATTTGTACCAGCTCGATACCAAAGGTCTGCGCATAGACTGGATAGAAACTATAGCTGATATCAGGTGCTAAAACAGGTCGCTCTTTTAGGAAAAAGCTGGCAAATACTAGCGCCAATACTTCATCAGAGCCATTGCCAACAAACACTTGGTTGATATCAATATCATAGAGTTGTGCCAATGCGGCACGCAAATCATCAGACTCAGGCGCTGGATATAAACGCAGATCATCCGCTTGCTGCTCTAGGACTTTTGCGATTGCCTCGCCTACTTTCGGTGACGGCGGGAATGGGTTTTCATTGGTATTTAATTTGCATAAATTTTCATGCTGAGGCTGCTCACCAGGAACGTAAGGTGACAAATTACGCGCTTTAGATGACCAAAGTCTGGTGTCTATCTTTAACTCACTCATAAGTTATCCTACTATTAGCCACATAAATTATTAAATATAAATCTCAAAAGTACAATTCAAAAGCAATCATTAAGCCACGTTACTGATAACGATAACGGGCTGAACGCGCATGGGCTTCTAAGTCCTCACGTTGCGCTAAAATATCTGCGGTCTCAGCCAATGGCTTACTACCGGCTTCAGTACAATAAATAATAGAGGATTTCTTTTGGAAATCATAAACACCAAGCGGTGAAGAGAAACGCGCGGTGCCAGAGGTTGGCAACACGTGATTGGGTCCTGCACAGTAGTCACCAATCGCCTCAGGCGTGTGACGTCCCATGAAAATAGCACCTGCATGACGAATATCGTTGAGTAGCGCATCAGGATGATCAACTGACAACTCTAAATGTTCTGGGGCAACCCGATTAATCACCGCCATACCTTCCGCGCGGTCTTTGACTAAAATAAGTGCGCCACGATTTTTTAGTGAATCGCGGGCGATATCGGCTTTTGGCAACTCTGCCAGCGCTTTTTCAATTTCAGCCGCGACGTCTGCAAGCTGCTGTCCACTGGTCGTGACAAAGATAGCTTGAGCGATACGGTCATGCTCAGCCTGTGACAATAAATCCATCGCCAACCAATTGGCGCGATCTTGCGCCTCGCCCTCTGCATAGACCAATACTTCAGAGGGACCAGCGATCATATCAATCCCAACTTGACCAAATACTGCGCGCTTTGCCGCTGCAACATATTTATTACCAGGGCCAGTGATTTTATCCACCGCTGGAATCGTTTCGGTACCATACGCCAAGGCAGCAACCGCTTGCGCACCGCCGATGGTAAAGACACGGTCGACTTGTGCCAAATGTGCGGCGGCTAACACCAATGGATTGAGCACGCCTGTCGGCGCTGGCACCACCATGATGACCTCTTTAACACCCGCCACTTTGGCAGGAATCGCATTCATCAATACCGAAGACGGATAAGAGGCCAAACCACCAGGGACATAGATGCCTACTCGATCAAGTGCGGTGACTTTTTGACCCAAGCGATTACCAAGCTCATCTTCATACTGCCAAGTCTCTTGTACTTGGCGCTCATGAAAGGTCTGCACACGCGTTGCTGCGGTGGTCAATGCCAATTTCACTGTATCATCAAGATTCGCAAACGCTTCAGCAAGCGCCTCTTTAGACAGCTCTAGCTCTTGCATCGTCGTCGCCGGATGCTGATCGAATTGCTGGGTTAACGCCAGTACGACGCGATCGCCATCACGCCGAACTTGCGCGATGATATCATCAACGGTCTTTAACAAATCGGCATCATTGACGGTTTCAAAGGCAAGTAACTCTGTCAATTGACTGTCAAAATCGGCATCTTGGGTACTTAGTTGGCGCATGACTTAATCCTATATCTGAGCATAAAAAACTGCTGAAAATTAGCGATGTAAAAATGAGGGGTATTGAGTATTAATAATAATTGTGATGGCTGATATACCAGCTTCTATATATTTAGTTTGTTCAGATTATACTAACCTCATACTTTCTGGCAAGCAAATACAACAAAACCAGTTTAGCACGCTATATCTATCTTATAGCGCTAAACTGGTTTAAAAATTTGTATGACAATGCTTAAGATTACCAATGATTAGTATCGTTTGATAAAGCATTGATTCATTAGGAATTAATTTATGAAGCGCTGGCAATACTATTTTTGAAGCTATCTAAAATCGGCTCAAGTAACGCAAATTTACGCTTGTAGCTCACTTGATTGACGATAAGGCGTGAGGACACATCGCAAATATGATCGCGTGCTTCAAGACCGTTGGCGCGCAACGTATTACCTGTATCAACCACATCGACGATCAAATCACCCAATCCGACCAACGGCGCAAGCTCCATAGAGCCATACAGTTTAATCACATCCACTTGCTGACCTTGGCTGGCAAAGTAAGCGCGGGCAACATTGACGTATTTGGTCGCAATACGTAGGCGACGATTGGGTAGCGGCGCATCTTTCACGCCAGCTGTCATCAACTTACACTGAGCAATTTGCAAATCAAGTAATTCATAGACATGGTTGGCACCATGCTCAAGCAACACATCTTTACCCGCCACCCCAAAGTCAGCCGCGCCATGTTCAACGTAGGTTGGCACATCACTGGCACGCAAAATCAATACACGCACGTTGGGGTTCGAGGTTGGAAAAATAAGTTTGCGTGAGGCTTCAGGATCTTCTAACAACTCAACACCAGCTGCGCGTAGCAGTGGCATGGTCTCTTCTAGAATACGACCTTTTGATAAGGCCAGTGTTAAGCCTGAAAACTCATCATTTACTTCATTTAATAAACCATCATTTGGTAGGCTATTGCTTGCTTCAGTCATAATGACATCGTGTCCATGTGCAGTTAACACCCCCGCTGAAGGGGGCTTTTAGTGGTAGGTTACTAATAGTGCTAGACTACTAAGCTATTCATATCAACGCCAATCGTATCAATCATTGAGGTCATGGATTTGATAAGCAAATCGATATTAGTGATTAGTATTGATACGTTCGATATTGACCCCAAGCGCACGCAGCTTTTCTTCGACATGCTCATAGCCACGATCGATATGATAAATGCGGTCGATTAAACTTTCACCTTCAGCAGTTGCCGCTGCCATTACCAATGACATAGACGCACGTAAATCAGTCGCCATCACAGGGGCAGCGGTGAAGTTTTCGACGCCTTTTACTACGGCCGTATGACCATCTACTTGGATAGAAGCGCCTAGACGATTAAGCTCAGGGACATGCATGTAGCGGTTTTCAAAAATGTTTTCGATAAAAGTACTCGTACCATCCGCTAGACACGCAATAGCCATGACCTGCGCTTGCATATCGGTTGGGAAACCTGGATGCGGCTGAGTACGGATATCAACCGCTTTAGGGCGACCTTTCATCTGCGCACGAATCCAACCATCACCAGTGGTAATAATGGCACCCATATCTTCGAATTTTTCTAACACAGGTGTGAGTAATAGCGCAGAGGTATTTTTAGTCAACACATCGCCACGCGTCATGAGTGCGCCAGCAAGGTATGAGCCTGTTTCGATACGGTCTGGCACGACTGAATACTCACAACCGTGTAAGCGCTCAACGCCTTCGATGGTCATGATTGAGGTGCCGATACCGCTGATTTTAGCACCCATCGCGACCAACATATTGGCCAAATCAACGACTTCTGGCTCAAGGGCACAGTTACCTAAGACGGTCGTACCTTTGGCAAGTGCGGCTGCCATAATAACGTTTTCAGTACCGCCCACGGTAATCATATCAAAAGAGTAGTTACAGCCAATCAGCTTGCCGCCCTTTGGCGCTTGTGCTTTTACGTAACCATTTTCGACACTAATTTCAGCACCCATCGCCTCAAAGGCTTTTAGGTGTTGGTCAACAGGACGTGAACCAATGGCACAGCCGCCAGGCAATGACACTTCTGCCTCACCAAAACGTGCCAGCAATGGTCCAAGCACTAAAATCGAGGCGCGCATGGTCTTTACTAAATCATACGGTGCATAGAAATTATCGATATTCTTGGTATCGCAGGTGACAGTATCGTCCTGCTTTTGGATTTTGATACCCATGCCACCGATCAATTCAATCAACGTCCGCACATCTTGTAACGATGGCACATTGTGCAATGTCGTTGGCGTCTCGGCCAATATCATAGCGGCAAGTAACGGCAAAGCAGCATTTTTGGCGCCTGAGATAGTAACTTCCCCTGCGATACGACTACTACCAGTGATTAAAAATTGATCCATAGGAGTGACAACCTAACGATGAGTATTAAAATAGTGAAAATCAGACCAATCACACCCAGCCAATATAATAGCCAGTCTAATAAGCCCAATCATATGTATAACGGTCTAGCCTTTGGATTGAACGTCCCATTCAGCAGGCGTCAGCGCTTGAATATTGAGCGCATGAATATCGCCACTGGCGATCTTATCATTGACTAATGCATAAATCGCCTGCTGACGTTGCACGGCACGCTTACCTTCAAAGCTGGCATCAACCACGCGTACATCAAACTTATTACCTTGATTGGCAGCTTGAATAAAAGCGTCTGGGAAGTGAGTCTGTAAAAATGCAATCAAATCGTCAGCGTTCATGCTCATAGAATATTCTGCCTTAAAGTGTCAGATAGGGTATAGATTTAAAGTGACGACATTATAACAAGAGTTTAAGCATCTTACAGTACTGTCTTACGCAACTGCACCTAACTTCTGATTGCCGTCCATTATTTGAGCATTTTATCCAAGTAGGTCAGTACTTGCGCGCGTACATCATTGACCCAACGTAGCGGCGGTGCCATCGCACCAATACTGGTCGCATGACTGGCACCTTTTATTTCACCGTTTTCTACGGTGACGCCCGCCTCTTGCAACGCTTTGGTCATTTTAATCGTATTGGTCGCGTACACTACTTTGTCTTTTTCGGCAGTCAACAATAAATACGGGGGCTGCTCGCCTTTGATTTGACGGTCTGGCATGACGTCATCTGGCGTAGCATCAGCAGCAAAGGCGGTGGCGCTATCAAATTTACGGAAGTCATAACTATAAGGACCCGCAATACCCACGACCGCGGTAATATCTTTTGGCTTAATACCATAAGGCGCTAAAAAATCTTCATTGGCGACCGCTGCAACTGCGTTAAATGCACCAGCAGAATGTCCAATTACCGCCAAGCGTTTAGGATCAGCATGTAAGCTCGGAGCATTATTGATACTCCAAGCAATCGCTTGCGCCGTATCTTTGACATAATCAGGGTACACATGCTCAGGCGCTTTACGATAATTAATCACGGCGGTGACATAACCTGCTTGCGCCAAACTCTGACCGACAAAGGCATACTGTTCTTTATTACCACTCTCCCATGAGCCACCGTGGACAAACACCACCATCGGATAGCTATCATTAATCACACCATCATTGATAGCGCTTTGAGCTTTCATCGCTTGTGCTAATGGCTTGGGATAATAAATATCCAAATCTTGATCGGGCTCATCACCATAGAGAATGTTTTTGCTGACGCCAACGCCGCTACTAGCAGTAATACCATTGACGATAGCGAGTGGCGATAAGGCTTGCGCATTCTGGGTGGCTAGCGCAACGCTACCCAGTGCTAAGGCGGCGACACCTGTGAATTTTAGAATACCTACTTTGCTAGCAGTAGTATTAGTCATGCTTTCATTATTTATTTTTTGACGGCTTTTATTATATTGTGCGTGCTTATTTGCATCCTTCATGGCCAGTATTCCTATTATATTTATATATTGATCAAAATTAATAGCATTGCGACAGCCGTCTTATCGAATAAGCATTAGGGTCTGTCTTGTCTATTCTTCGCTTTTTATATCTTACTGGCTGGCTCAGACGTTCTCGTGTTTTTCCTGTTAACCGTGTTTAGGTTTCTTGTCATTAGACACGGTTTAAACTGACGGGCAAATAGCTTACCCTATAAGCTATTTAGCCACTGTTTTTTTGTTTCATTGATAAATAACAGCTGTGTTTTAGAACACTTTTTACTGATCTTGATACAGGTCTATATATGGGCTTGATGACGGTTGCTCAACGGTTGTGCCATCTTCGGTCACGACGATAGGAGTCGATGTGCCAACGGACGCTGGCGCTTCAGAATTATTAACGCTAGCAGCAGCTACCCCGTCCACAACGACTGGCGCTGAAGCAGGATTTACCAAGTTATTTTCAGACATAATGTCATCTTTACTTATCTTTACGCCCCTGTCATCAACGACGGTCGTCAGCAGCACCAGCTCAGTCACACCAACGGTGCTATTGGCGATATCGATTAGGTGACTCTGCTGAGTCGGTGTCATACGTCCCATGATATAAACCACACCATCATTGGTCACGGCTTTGATCTGTGAGGCTTTGACGCCATCACTCGCGGCGACTTTTGCCAGCAGCTTTGAGGTGATATAGCCATCATGAACCGTCGAGCTATAGCCTTTAGACGCGCTGACGTTTAGCTCATTATAGACGTGACGCACATCTGGCATAGAGCTGACGACTTTTTCGACTTCTACTTTGATGGCCTCAGTGGGTACTTCGCCTGTCAATAACACTTCACTATTAAAGCTATCAATACCCATACGACTGGTTTGTTGCAGGTCTTCTTTTAACCCATAAACATTGATTTTGACGGTATGTTCGATACTGCGATCCAGTAGTCGCTGCGGAATGGTACGCTCTGTCATTGGCACACCATACGTACCTTCTGTACTGTTGGTCAAATAATTGGTGGTACAGCCCGTAGTGACGATGCTGGTCATTAGCATAACGCCTATCGCGGTGCGGCGTGATGAGCCAAAAATAGCAGTGCGCAAATGCATCCGTGTCATGATTTACCTCTTAGAACATGAGTGTGACGATCGTATAAAGTCAATTGATTGAGCCAGTTTTAATCTAATAACATTTATTTTGACAACTGTTAATTCAGTTAATAACAACTTAGCTACTTTACTTAATTTTTACTATCAGCGGTTAGGTTTTTGGTAACGCTCACTCGATGATAAGTACTTACTACCTTTTAGTTGGATTGCTTTTATATCCTATTATCACGTATCTGCTATAAAAGCACCTTTGAGCCATTGTGGTTGATTTTCTACATTTTGACCACTGGTCTTAAGATGATTACCTACCGTATCATAAGCGATGACATCGAACCGGCAGTCATAATCCTCATACTCAGGATGCTGTTGCAAAAAATATTGCGCCGTTTTAATCACTTTACGTTGTTTGCTTGCCGTCACGCTCAGTGCAGCACCACCAAAACCTGAACGCTGCCGTTGACGCACTTCAATAAATACCAGTGTCGACCATGCTGAACCTGTCTCCAGCATAATCAAATCCAGCTCACCCACTTTGGGCTGCTGCCAATTTTGGGCAATCAAAATCAATCCTTGCGATTGTAAAAACTCACACGCCTGCTGCTCGAACAGACTGCCTTGGCGCTGCTTTGGTGAAGTGAGGCTCAAAGGTTTATGACTGCACATAAGGTCGATAGGTCTGGTTAACATTTCAGAATTATCATAGCACATCATGCTAAACTAGCCACTTTCGCGTGCAGATGCTGGTATGGTGTTTTATGCTTTGCTTAAGTTCTATTTTTGACCAGTTTTGTCAGTCAGCGCGCCACATTATATTTTAATTCCCGCTTTTAATACTCCGAGGTTTTCATGTCTAGCCCTACCGCGATGCCAGCTTGTCTATATATCGTTGCCACGCCGATTGGCAATATGAGCGATATGACGCCGCATGCCATTGATGTTTTAAAGCAAGTCGCCATCATTGCCTGTGAAGACACCCGTACCTCAGGTAAGCTATTGTCGCATTTTGGCATTGATACCAAAGGCAGTAAAGCCGACGACGAAAAAGAGTCAGAAGCTCCCAACACTAAAAATAATACCGATAATAACGTGACAGACGCTGATACCGCGACCAAGCAAAAAGGTCATAACAAGCTTTGGGCATACCATGAGCACAATAGTGCCATTCAAACACCCAAAATTATCGAGATGATCGAGCAAGGTCATTCGGTTGCTTTGATTAGTGATGCTGGTACGCCACTCATCAGTGATCCAGGTTATCAACTGGTACAGGCCGCTCATGTCGCAGGCGTTAGAGTCTCTCCTATCATTGGTGCCTCTGCTGCCATTGCCGCACTGTCAGTCGCAGGATTGCCCTCAGACCGCTTTAGCTTTATCGGGTTTTTACCCGCCAAAACCCATGGTCGCCAAAAACAATTAACGGCTCTCAACACACGTACTGAAACGTTGATATTTTATGAAGCGCCGCATCGTATTATCGCCAGTTTAGAAGACATGGCGGCGGTATTTGGCGCAGATCGTGAAGTCACTTTTTGCCGTGAATTGACCAAAATTTTTGAGACTGTCCATAAAAGCACTCTTGGGGATTTGGTGGAATTTGTCAAAGCTGATGACAATCAACAGCGCGGTGAGATAGTCGTGGTGGTCGCTGGCGTGAATGTGGCGCAGGATGCGGATGACATCAGTATTCATGATAAATTATTGCAGCGCTTGCTTGAGGACTTATCGGTTAAAAAAGCCGCTGCATTGGGTGCTGATATCACTGGCGTCAAAAAGAATGCGCTATATCAGCGCTTACTTGAGCTACAAGCTGAATAATTTTTGGATATTAATATTAAAGACAGTTATAAACCCATTGAGGAGAAGTGAGCAATGTACAATGTAATGGCGATAGGCAACGCATTAGTCGATCACGAATATGTATTGTCAGATGCGGCGCTAGAAGAGACTGATTTGACCAAAGGCAATATGACGCTGGCAGGTATCGACGAGCAACAGCAATTGTTGGCGTATTTTAAGCTGGCAGAAATTGCACCATCAAAGCAGGCTGGTGGTGGCTCAGCGGCTAATACGATGTATACCTTTGCCAGTTTAGGCGGCAAGCCATTTTATGCGTGCCGCGTCGGTGACGATCAACAAGGCGAGTTTTATCTAAAAGACTTACATGAAGCAGGCGTTGCAACTTCAGAGAAATCTATCCATGCAGGCGGAGTAACGGGTTCATGTGTGGTCGCAGTGACTGAAGATGGCGAGCGCACCATGCAAACTTATCTCGGTACTTCAAGCGAAATCACCGCAGAAAATGTCGATTTTGATGCGCTGACACAAGCTGACTGGTTATATATAGAAGGCTACTTGGCCATGACTGAGAGTATTCAGCCTGCCATGACTCAGTTGCGTCAACAAGCAGGGATTCATTCTGCAAAAATTGCCGTAAGTTTTGCTGATCCTGCCGTGGTGAAGTTTGCTAAAGACGGTTTACTCAATATGCTGGGCAATAAAGTGGCAGTGATATTCTGTAATAGTGAGGAAGCCAAGCTCTTTACCGACAAAAAACAAGTCAAGGCAGCCGCACGCGCACTGCTTGAGTATTGCCAGACGGCAGTCGTCACTGATGGTGCCAATGGTGCAACAATCGCCCATAAAGCTGATGATAAATCAGAGATTGAGATTTATGAAGTTGCTACACCAATCGTTACTAATGTCATTGATACCAACGGTGCCGGTGATAATTACGCAGGAGCATTTTTATACGCGTTGTCGCAGCACTATAGCTTGCCTGAATGTGGTCGTCTTGCCAGCGAAGTGGCAGCGCAGGTGATTCAACAGTTTGGACCACGATTAGCCTCACAAGATTATAGAGATATTGCAAAGCGTGTACTATCTGCTTAACTTATAAAAATCTGTCATTGCCGATAATAAAAAAGCCCATATCGATTGATATGGGCTTTTTTTATTGTTAATCATGAGACAAATTATTCAGTTAACATTACTCAGTTCAATAGAAAGCGTTTAATACTAAGCCGAGGCTAATGCTTGCGCAAGATCCGCTTTGATATCTTCAATGTGTTCGATACCAATCGATAGTCGTACCATATCAGTACTCACACCTGCATTGGCGAGCTCTTGCTCATTCAACTGGCGATGGGTGGTCGTCGCTGGATGACAAGCTAGTGATTTGGCATCACCGATATTGACCAAGCGAGTAATCAGTTGCAGCGCATCGATAAAGCGTGCACCTGCTTCCAAGCCACCCTTCACCCCAAAGGTCAAAATAGCAGATGGCGTACCTTTCATGTATTTTTTGGCAAGCTCATGCTCAGGATGATCCGGTAAACCCGCATACTTTACCCAAGCAACCTTGTCATGGTCACGTAGATATTCTGCGACGGCTTGGGCGTTTTGGACATGACGCTCCATACGTAAACCCAGTGTCTCCATGCCCTGCAAAATACTAAAAGCATTGAGCGGGCTAAGTGCCGCGCCTGTATTACGCAGTGGTGCCACACGAGCACGAGCGATAAATGCTGCTGCACCGACATCTTTGACAAAGTTCACACCGTGATAACTATGATCTGGCGTGTTCAATAACGGAAAACGCTCAGGATAATCACCCCATGCGAATTTACCACTATCGACAATCGCCCCACCAATCGACGTACCCGTACCACTCATATATTTGGTCAATGAATGAATCACGATATCCGCACCAAACTCAAAAGGACGACATAACGCAGGCGTGGCAACCGTACTATCAATCACCACTGGCACACCATATTCATGTGCGATATCACTCAGCACTTGAATATCAACGATATTGCCCAACGGATTACCGATACTTTCTGCAAAGACCATTTTGGTTTTGTCATCAATCAAATCACGAATGGCTTCTGGGTTCTTGTGGTCAAAGAAGCGGACTTCGATACCTTGACGCGGCAATGCGTGGGCAAATAAATTATAAGTACCACCATACAAGGTCGACACAGCAACGATATTATCGCCCGCTTCACAGATGGTTTGAATTGCATAAGTGATGGCTGCCATGCCAGATGCTACGGCAAGGGCACCGATACCGCCTTCGAGCGCCGCGACGCGTTCCTCTAACACGGCATTGGTCGGGTTCATAATACGGGTATAAATATTGCCTGCAACTTTTAGATCAAACAAATCAGCACCATGCTGAGTGTTATCAAAGGCGTACGAGCTGGTGTGATAAATAGGCACTGCGACCGCTTTGGTCGTTGGCTCAACGCTATAACCAGCGTGAATCGCCAAGGTCTCAAGACGTTGAGGCGTCGCTGATTTTTGGGCTGTTTGCTGGGCTGCTTGTTCGTCACTCATCATATATTCCTTTATTTCGATAAAAGTTATTAATCAATAAATGACTAATCAACAAATTATTAATTAACAATCTACCACTGAAAATTCAGCTAAAAAAACAATCCACCAAATCATAGCAATAAAAAAAGCCAAGTTCATCAAAACTTGGCTTTTTAATTAAAATAACTCTTCAGATATTACTTAACGCTTTGGCTTTTACTGAGATTTCTATTTATAGTAAGCGTTTTCGGTACGGGTATGATCGGTCTCATCAATGACTTGGGTCAGCTCTGGAATTTGTTGTTTCAGCTGCACTTCAACGCCTTGACGTAAGGTCATATCAACGGCTGAACAGCCTTGGCAACCACCACCAAACTTCAATACCGCAGTCAGACCAACGCCTTCTTCATCAATCAGTTCAAGCAGTTGTACGTCGCCACCATGCGCCGCTAAGCCGGGATTAATCTCTGACTGCAATACGTAGTTGATACGCTCTTCGACACTGGCATCAGCACCTACTTTAGGTACTTTAGAATTTGGTGCACGGAAAGTCAGCTGACCACCAAAACGGTCTTTATTATAATCAATCACCGCATCTTCTAAATAAGGAACAGACGCCGCTTCGATAAAGGCAGAAAAACTGTCATACGTAAAACGCAGGTCAGCGCTATCCTCTTCGCCCGGTTGGTTATAAGCCATACAGCACTCTGCACGCGGCGTACCTGGATGCTCAACGAAAATACGCACGCCGATACCATCGGTATCCTGCTTGGATAACAAATCTGCTAAGTAGCTTTGGGCTGACTCAGTAATAGTAATATTGCTCTTTGCTACAGTTTGCTCAGTATCTAGCGCTGATTCATAGTCTGCTGACTGGTCTAGTTGGCTCTCAGCTTGGTTGTGCTCACTCATAATATGTCCTATGCGTTATGACACAAACGCTATATCTGTCATGGCTACTGTGTCGTGAATGTTAAATTTAGGTAGCGGGTATAAGTTATGCGGGTTATCAATCATTACGGTCTGTTGTCTTAAAATGCGGACTGCCGTTGTTATAACATTTTGCTCAATTTATAGCAGCTATTATAACGTACTCAGACGACAATTCCGACTGCGCTACTGTGAATTAAACCAAAATGCTCACAAATGACTGCTATCGGTTTTATTAATGCTTTATTAACAATGACGAAATAGAGACGACAAATAACGCTTATCTAATGATTGATATATCCCCTACTATATAAAGACAGCTACCGTGATTATCAAGCACCTAGAACACTAACTAACCACCTACTTTCTTCCGAATGCTACGGCATGTCTAACACTGTGTGAGACCATACAACCAAAGCACTTATCATGCTTGCTATTTTCTAGCGCTAGTTTTAGATCTATTTACAAGATAAAGTGTATTGTCCTAAATACCTTTTTATAGGTTTACTTATTGATTATTATATTAGGCATTCTTGTTGCCCTTATTATAGTCGTCGCGCTTTTAGTACCGGAGGGTGTTGACTATACCAAAGCTGTAAAAGAAATTATGTCTCGCTATATCAAAATTCATGTAGCGTTGGTATTTTTTCGTAATCCATTACTCCAGTTGGTATTTTTTTATATTGACTATAGAAATCGCTTAGATATCGAAGAAAAGAAGATGTTCAAACGTTATTTTATAACGCAATTTTTTAGCATCTTTATATTTATTACTATAATTTTCATTGTTAAACATTACATTTGAGCTAGCAGAAATTTCATATTTTAGTTGAATCAATCTTATGATGACGCAAACACTGAATCTAGTAACGACCAAAGACGACGAGCAAATCGCTGTTTGGAAGATTGTGGATAATACAAAAAATAAGACAAAGAGCGATACCCTTACCACCAATACCTTTGCCATAAAATCGCAAAACATATTTTTGACGCACGGCACGTTTTCGGACAAACAAACCTGTTTGAAAATCGCTGAGTATCTAGCCCGCCTCGGTCATCATTGCTACATCATGGAATGGCGCGGTCATGGCGCAAGCTCAATACCCAAAGAAAAATTCAATTTCGAAACGGTTGCAACCTATGACTATGAAGCGACTTTTCGCTACCTTTTTGAGGATTTAAAACTCGATAATCTACATTGCGTCACCCATAGCGGCGGCGGAGTTGGTTTAACGATGTTTTTGATCCAGCATCCCTGCTATATCGATAAGATTAATAGCGCCAGCATGTTTGCCTGCCAAGCTTATGGCGCTGCAATAAATCCGATAAATCATACTAAAATTCTTGTAGCAAAATTATTCACGCGGATGGTTGGCTATATCCCTGCTAAAAAAATCAAGCTAGGACCTTTTAATGAAAGCTATCATATGATGAACCAGTGGTACGACTGGAATCTACAAAAGAACTTTAACAGCAGTTTTCTTAAGCAATGTACATTTAATACAGCCAGCATGGATACATGCGCCGCTGATGATGCACCTTTAGACTACCGGCAACAGATGCCAAAAATCACGATACCTATCTATGCTATCAGCGCAAAAGGCGACAATTTCATCTCCCCTACTCGTGGTTGTCAGCTATTTTTTGAACCCTTTAAAAACCCTGCCAATATTTTTCGAGAATACTCGCTCAGCCATGGGGATTTGGACGATTATACGCACAGCCGCATTATGATCAGTCGTAACGCTGCCCACGAAATTTGGCCAACAGTTACCGCGTGGATTGAGCAGCATGCCCGTTAAAATAGCGGTGCGGTTGTAGCCTAACTACAACATGGTACGGACTATAACCAAAAACCGCACACCTCTAAACATCTTTATACTTGTCAGCGAGTGATAGGCTGTGTCAGTATTGGCGTCATTACTTTTTACTCAATAAATTTTAACCAATGAAATATCCGTAGTAGGAAAGTGGCGTATATGAGCGAATCATCAGAGCAAAGTTCAGCTAAAGACAACAAACACTATCGTTATTTGGTTTTTATCGGGCGTTTCCAGCCCTTCCATCGTGGACATAAGGCGGTCATCGACGAAGCATTGAAGCGTGCTGATAATGTCATTATGTTGATCGGCTCTGCTAACTTACCGCGTAGTTTACGCAATCCCTTTAGTGTCGCTGAGCGTGCTGCCATGATTAAAGGCGCGTATTCAGCAGCAGCAGCGGCACGCATTCACTGCGTTGCTCTAGATGATGCACTCTACAACGACACGCGCTGGCTACAGTACGTGCAAGCAGGCGTGAAGTCTGTCACTGGTGATTTGCAAACTGATATCGGCTTGATTGGTCATTCCAAAGACAGCTCCTCATATTATTTATCGCTATTCCCCAACTGGGCGTCCGTCTCTGTACCGAGCTATCACAATCTATCCGCCACCCCAATTCGTGATAGCTATCTAATGGGCGCGACCCCGACTCCTGAACGCACGCCTGAGTCGACGCGCAAGGTTTTGAATGACTTCAAAAAGACAGACGAATATCAAAATCTGCACGAAGAAGCGGACTTTATTGATAAATATAAAAGACAGTGGGAATCAGCGCCTTATCCACCAACCTTTATGACAGCAGATGCCCTGATTGTCCAGTCAGGACATATTCTATTGGTTGAGCGCCGCAGCATGCCAGGGCGCGGACTTTGGGCTTTACCAGGCGGATTTTTAAATCCAAAAGAGACCTTATTCGATGCCTGTATCCGTGAGCTACGTGAGGAGACTCGCCTAAAAGTCCCTGAACCAGTATTGCGCGGCTCTTGTCATAGTCAGCATACCTTTGACGATCCCTATCGTTCAGCACGTGGTCGTACAATTACTCAAGCCTTTTATTTTCAACTTAAAAATGACCCAAAAGGCTTGCCAAAAGTAAAAGGCGGCGACGATGCAGCCACGGCTTTTTGGCTACCACTCGCTGAGCTTGACGCCACCATGATGTTTGAAGACCATTATGCAATTATTACTAAAATGGTTGGTTTATAGAATTTTATCAGACGATTATCCGATTTTTCATTAACAATTTTCCACGCCCAAGCTGATAGACAGCAAGGGCTAACCGCCGTAACTGTTCTTTCATTAACGCAGCTACGGCATCTCAAAGCAGAGGAGTTCTGTGATGTATACCAGCAATTTAAACAATTTAATTCTAAATAGCGACAGCTACAAAACCTCACATTGGGTGCAATACCCAAAAGGTAGTGAGTATCTGTCCAGCTATATTGAGGCGCGTAAAGGCGACTACGATGTGGTGTTCTTTGGCTTGCAAGCCTTTATTAAAGAATATCTAAGCACGCCAATCACTCATCAAGACATTGATGAAGCCGAAATGGTCATTCAAGCACATGGTTTGACCTTTAACCGTGCTGGCTGGGAGCGTTTGGTTGATAAACATGGCGGTTATTTACCACTACGTATCGAAGCCATCCCTGAAGGTAGCATCGTGCCTGTATCCAATGTGGTCTGCCAAGTTATCAACACTGATCCTGAGTTTTATTGGCTACCAAGCTATATCGAGACTGCTTTGCTTCGTGCCATCTGGTATCCATCAACCGTCGCTAGTGTCTCGCATTATTGCAAAGGCATCATTCGCCAAGCGTTAGAAAAATCAGCAGACAATACCGAATCGCTCACTTTTCGTTTGCACGATTTCGGCTCGCGCGGGGCATCTAGTCAAGAGTCTGTCGCGCTCGGCAGCTTAGCGCATTTAGTGAACTTTGCTGGAACCGATTCGATGACAGCGTTGGTGGCTGCCAGCCGCTGGTACCACATGGATAAAGACATGCCCGCGTTTTCTATTCCTGCCGCTGAGCATAGCACCATGACCGCGTGGGGTCGTGATGGCGAAACCGCTGCTTTTGCCAATATGATTGAGCAGTTTGGCGGCGTAGGTAAAAGCTTCTCAGTGGTCTCTGACAGCTACGACTTATGGAACGCCATCGATAATATCTGGGGCGGCAGCTTAAAAGATGATGTGAAAAATATGGGCGGGACTTTGGTTATCCGACCCGATAGTGGTGAGCCTGCCAAAGTGGTTCGCGAAGCCTTAGAGCGCTTGGCAGTAAAATTTGGAACAACGATTAATAGTAAAGGCTATAAAGTGCTGCCTGATTATGTACGTGTCATCCAAGGGGATGGCATCAGCCCACAAAGCTTAACTAAGATCATTGATGTGGTCATGAAAGCAGGGTTTAGCGCAGAGAATGTGACCTTTGGTATGGGCGGTGGTCTATTACAGCAAGTCAACCGCGACACCATGAGCTGGGCGATGAAAGCTAGCGCTATCTCTATCGATGGCACATGGACAGACATCTATAAAGACCCGATTACCAGCCGCTCTAAACGCTCAAAGAAGGGACGTTTGGCGCTGGTCAAAAACAGCAATGGACAGCTAAAAACCATCAAGGCTGAAGACCTATCTGCAGACGCAGACAACCTACTGCGTGATATTTATGTCGATGGTAAATTATTAATTGAAGACAATCTCACCACTATTCGGGAGCGTGCAGGATGGTAGCAATATGATAAATAGCAATAAAATCGCCTCGGTGGCAAGAGATGTACTGCTTGCTCCTATTTATTTTTATCAAGGGCGCAAAATTAAGCGTGATACGGTACGTCTACCTGAGCCAAATGGTGAAAGGCACGGGCAAGTTCAATTAAATGACGCGATTGAATCGCTAAAGGAAGCGCACAAGCGGACATTAAACCTAATGGTCGTTGGCGATTCGGCGGCGGCTGGCGTCGGTAGTGAGACGCAGCAAGAAGCGCTTGTCGGTAACTTAATTCCTGTTTTGACGCAGCAGTCTGCTATCCAAAATCAGTTTGATATACTGAACTGGTCATTGCAAGCGACGACGGGGCATACCAGCTTTGATATCTTGCGTAGGCTTTATGTTCTACCCGCGCCTAGCCAGCCTGTTGATGTGATGGTGCTGAGTGTCGGCGTTAACGACACCACATCTAAAGTCTCTGTGGATAAATGGCAACAGCAAATTGAAAGTATTATCGCTATCGCTCAGCGTAAATTTGGCGTGCGAGAGTTGATTTTTTTAAGCCTGCCGCCGATGGCACAAATGCCTGCGATACCTGCCCCGCTAAGTAACTTTGTGGGTGCTAAAGCCTCTATCCTTGATAAGACATTGCAGCAAGTTTGCGCCGCTCATGATAGTGTCACCTACATGGCCACTGACTTTCCACGAATGATAGCAGAGCATTCGAACGGTACTCCAATCGATATCAAAGTGATGTTTGCCAGTGACGGTTTTCATCCTAGCAGCCTCATGTATGGCTATTGGGCGCAGCAATTGTCAGAGTTGATTATACAGTTACTGAACCCTTCCCTTTCCCCTTCCGATGCTGAGTTGACTGATTAAAAACCATTGAGGCGTTACTTCTAAAAATTTAAATAAAAAAAACCGCTGACTATTCAGCGGTTTTTTTATGTTCTTAATACTATAGCTGTGCATGTTTGAGAAAACACATGCTCAAAATAATATCACGCAATACGTGTGAATTATTCTGCAGCGTCAGTATCAGCAGCTTTCTTACGGCCACCAAATGCACCAAAGCGTTTGTTGAAGCTAGCAACACGACCTTCAGTAGAAGTTTTGCGTTGTTCGCCAGTATAGAATGGATGCGACGCACTTGAGATATCAAGTGGGTAGTATGGATATTCTGACCCTTCGTATTCACGAGTGGTTTTGGTTTTAACGGTTGAACGAGTTAAGAAAAACACGTCAGCGTTAGTGTCATGGAATAAAACTTCTTGGTAATTAGGATGGATATCTTTACGCATAATAAACTCTCTATGTCCGATGTATGTATAGCACTCTTGAACACCATCTTAGACGATGTGTCAAACAAGTCATGACATACGTGACTGAGGCACTAAGGACATTGATAAGTATGGCAGCTGTGTCACTGGCTTATTCCAGCACCCAACACCATTCCTCTGCTCACTTAGCCTTTCCCCAGCGGGAAAATCAAACCGCGATTTTAACGGTTTTTACCGCTAGACGCAAGCAGCAGTTGTGAGTGATATATGTGATAAGTTGTCACCAAAATCTCTATTTTGTTGAGAGGCATACGCTATGTTAGTATAATATTAAATTAGTTAAAATAATCAATAAATAATTTAAGTTTAGATTTAGTTAATAATTATTTTTGATATTAATCATTTGTTAATGATGATGAATACCGTCTGATGTCGCCTCATTAATCAAGCACCCACTATTTATAAACACTCAGTAAGGACAATATAATGATAAATACTGTTATGAAGAATAGCGCAAAAGCCCTGCTTATCAGCTCAGCACTGGCACTCACTACTGTTGCAGGTGCGGCATTGCCTAGTCAATGGCAATTAGACGACTCGCACACCCGTGTGGGATTTTCTGTCAATCACTTAGGATTTTCAACCACCATGGGTCATTTTAACGACGTCGAAGGGGTCGTTAATTACGATGTTAAAGCACCCAGTAAAACCAATATGAGCTTCACCATTGCAACCGATAGCATTGACACCAATTGGGATGCACGTGATGAGCATTTAAAAAAGGCTGAATTTTTTAACGTCGCCAAATATCCAACTATGACCTTTAAATCAACCAGCGTAAAATTTATAAATCCGCAACAAGCCAAGGTCACAGGTGACTTTACTATGCTAGGGCAAACCAAACCACTAACGCTGGATGTGACTTTGAATAAAATCGCCAACAGCCCTCTTACCAAAGAACCAGTTATTGGCTTCCGTGCAACGGGTAATATTGATCGCGCAGCCTATGGTATGACAGCTTTCGCAGATGGCATTACCACCAATGTCCCGATCCAAATCGATGGTGAGTTGATAGAAAAAAAAGCGCAAACCAACAAAAAATCTAAATAAGTCTAATTTTAGCCAAGCACAAATCGCCCCCTCCTCTACGTACTCTAAAAAAAGCAGCCATCATAATGGCTGCTTTTTTGACAATAATGAATCAACTCACTCGACATTTACATATATTCAATAAATCGCATAAATACTTTCCATTTGCTTGTTAACCTCAGTTTTTATTGTTATATTCATATATACGGATTTACGAATATAAAGCATAACGCTGAGGGAGCAGAAAGATGGATACAGTACAGGTAGACTTTGCCGAGATAAATAAAGACTGGGATAAAAACATCGCTGATTATCACTTTGATATTTACCACTTATCTGGTTGGATTGCTGCATCAGCTATTGTAGATAAAGGCACTGCTCAAGGAGTGATTGCCACTTATAACAATAAAAAGATCTTTTTGCCTCTCATTATAAGAGAACTCGACTCAGAGCATTGGGATGCGACTTCTACTTATGGTTACGGCGGTCCTGTCATGGATAAGTCTCTCACTGATGCCGAATTAGACATAATATTGGCAGAAGTAAGGGGCTTTCTCTTAGCAAAAGGCTGTGTGTCTTTATTCATGCGACTACATCCAATCATCAATAAAGAGTGGCTACCAACGGTCGGTAAAGCACTCACTCATGGATTGACATTGATGTCTGACTTGAGTAAATCCGAAGAAGAACACTGGAGCGAGACTCAAAATCGTCATCGTAGAGGCATTAAAAAAGCCTTAAAAATGGATGTCGTGACAAAAATTGAACATTTAACCAGAAAAAATGCAGTGGTATTTTCCAATATATATAAGGAAACGATGGCGCAGGTGAAGGCAGATCATTACTACTTCTTTGATGATGATTACTTTTTTAATTTGCTCGAAAATCTACAAGACAGAATACTACTGATAACTGCCTATCAGGATAATAAAGCCATTGGCTCTTCTATCTACACGATCTGCAAAGAATCAGGCATTATGCAATTTCATCTCGGAGGCACGCTCAACGCCTATACCCATCTACAACCTTCCAAACTCATTACCCATGTGGCTCGTGATTGGGGCCGAACCAATCATTATAAATTACTGCATCTTGGCGGCGGCGTAGGCTCTAATCTAGATTCTTTGTATGAGTATAAAAAAGGGTTTAGCTCACAAGAGTTATTATTCAAAACCTATAGACTCATCGTTAATCCAGCAAAATACACAGCATTAGTCGCTGATAGCTGGTTCACCGAAAATGATTTACGCTCCGACTTTTTCCCTTTATATAGAAAAGAGCCTACTAAAGAAAGTATCTTGGAGACTGAACAAGTTGAAGCTTTGGCAGATATTTGATCGCGTTATTTTACGATTCTAATCATTCAAGCCAATAAAAAAGCAGCCATTACGATGGCTGCTTTTTTGATGCTAATTGTCTTTCATTTCGGTAGACAATGGGCTTACTTTACTTGGTTTTGACGATATGCCAAACGCCCAGTTTATTGTCGCCATCTTTATCGCCCACCTTTGTATCATTGGCATAGAAATATAACGGCTTACCATTTACCGCCCATTGATACTTGCCATCTTCGCGTTGAAATGCTGCAAACTGCCCTGATGCTTTGGCATTACTCGGTGCCATAAATGCTGGCCAAGCAATTAGACAGGCACTACCACACTCTGATTTGTTCATCCCATCCTTGTCAAAGGTATATAAGGTCATGTGATTGCTTGCATCGACTAACATGCCGTTTTTACTCGCGACTGGCGCGGTATTTTTATTGGTGGCTTGTACATCATGCATGCCAGAATCATCATTGCCAAATACATTGTTTAACGTAGTACAACCAGTAAGCGTTAAAACACCAGTGAGAGCCGATAATATAAGCATACGTTTCATAATAACTTCCTTGTCATTTTGATTGTGATTATGATTGTCATCATAAATTTCTATTTGGGTTTTTCTCATCGTCAGACCATTTAAACGGCAAAAAAACCTACCGCTGACTTCAAACAGTTTTAATATAGCATATGCAACAGCGCAGTCGTTTCTATCCATATATAAATTTACAAAAGCTTATGTATTTGCAAATTGGGTAAACTGGCATAGCCATTACTATCAAGCGCCATAGCCATTCATTGACAAAACTCACCTATCTACTTACGTATTTGCCGTCATATTGGTTATCATTTTTCGTAGAGTACCCTATACAGCTTAAGAATTACTACACAATGACAAATATGACCCTTGCGGCTTCATATGCATATTGAACTTGACGTCCTTTGCACGCATATCAATAGTTATAAACGGCTTGGAACAATATCCATTAGGACAAAAATTTTAAAATAAGATTTTAGAATAAAACATTTAACAAATACACCGAGCATGACCTGCTGTAACTGCTATTAAGGATATAACAACGACAATGACTCACTCTTTCATTAAAAACCCAGTGAAAAACCAAGCGCACTCTGCCAAACGCGTCGGTATTCTTGGTGGCGGTACGGCAGGAGCAACCATTGCTATTCGCCTTGCGGCATTGGGGCTTGAAACTTATGTATTTGAAAAAAACAAATCGCTGATTGATGGTCCACCGATGTGTCACTTGCATGCTGGCGGCAATCTATACCGCGAAATTCCTGATGAAGATTGTGTGGCTCTTCTCAAACAATGTATCGATATATTGCGCCTTTATCCTTATACCATCGATGTTCGCCCAACAGTATTTGCTGTGCCAACCCGCGATGAAGGCTTGCCAGAAGACTTGCTACCACGTCTAGATATCTTGACTGATGCGTATCGTAAGCTTATCGCCGAAGATGCTAATAACAAAGTGTTGGGCGAACCTGAAAACTATTATCAGCTTTATAGTCATGAGCAACTCATTGCGCTGTCAGAACGTGAACAAGTTGCAGTGCCGCGGTCGGTTGATGAATGGATGATACCAGTCGCTAAGTATTTGGACTTAAATAAAGTCAAGTTTCCACTGATTGTCGTGCAAGAGTACGGCTGGAATATTTTTCGCTTGGCGGCCTCTGCGCAATTGGCATTAGCAGATTATGAGCATGCTCACGTCTTTACAGATACGCAGGTTAAGCAAGTCATGCCTGTCGATTGTGAAAATTGCTCAAACGCTGACCACCACGTCACTAAATGGCGTATTGATTATCAGCAAGCTGCCAGCTCTGAAACTCAGCTTACAACCGAATCTGAGACCAAAAATACAACCGAATCTATCGAAGTGGATTACTTAATCAACGCGTGCGGTTTTCGTACGGGCGTCATCGACGATATGGTCGGGGTCAAAGTCACGCGTATGGTCGAGTTTAAATCGTCTTATATTACCCACTGGGATAATACCGGCGGACAGATACCAGAGATTATCGTTTATGGCAGTCGCGGCACACCAGAAGGCATGGCACAACTCACACCTTACCCTGGTGGTTATTTTCAAATACATGGCATGAGCAAATTTATCACGCTATTCGATGATGGCTTGGTCGCCTCTAGCAAAGACAGCGCCCAACCTAAGCTGCCGCCGCAGTATATGCACTACATCGAAGATGGCTGGGATAAAGCACCGTTACAAGCGCGTAGTCAGCAAGCGATTGATTATGTGGCGGAGTTTGTACCGACCTTCCATAGCGCACGTACGGTCGGTAACGCGCTATATGGTGGGCAGCAAATACCCGGTGAGGACGATACGCTGCGAGTGGCTGATGTCAGCTTGTACTCTAATATTCGCTATGCTCGTGCGGAAAACGTCAAAGCATCCTCAACTTTGATTGCTGCCGATCAAATCGTTGATGAATTGACTGAACTTGGCTTAATCGATCATGACACGCCAGCCAACCGCAATCGTTATGCTCATAATTGGGCATATTTGACAAAACACGATAGCAAGGCGATTGATGAAGTCGCGCGTACACTGGCTGAGCAACGAGGCTTTCCATTAGCAATGGCTGATGTGAATCACGGTATTGGCGAGACAACTTTAAAGGATTCCAACACGGCTAATGATGCAAATGCTACTGAGATATAAAAAGCGTTTTATTAAAAATTGAACAAAAAAGGAGAGAATGGCTAACGATCAGCCCTTCTCTCCTTTTTTATAGATGAAGCATTTACAGATAAAAGCATTTATAAATAAGAATACGTACTCTTAATTACCAGCCATTTTTTCAGTATCGACTGCGTCGTCTATTTTTACGACTGTTTTTAATAGCTCAATAGCTTCGTTAATCGTGTTACATACCACCAAACGTTCAAGGTCTTCTTGCTTCATAAAACCTTGGTCAGCCGTATATTTTAAGTGCTCGATCATACGATCATAGAAACCATTGATATTCAGGATAATCATCGGTTTTTCATGTTGATATAGCTGACGCCACGTGGCGATTTCCATAATTTCTTCCAATGTTCCAAGCCCACCCGGCAAGGTAATAAAAGCATCTGCATACTCCGCCATCACGGTTTTGCGGGTGTGCATGGTATCTGTCAAATGCAGGCGAGTCAGCTGCTCATGAGCAATCTCATGTTTGAGCATAAAGGTTGGAATCACACCGACCGCTTGCGCACCGCCTTGAATCACCTCATCTGCAACGGCACCCATCAGCCCGATGCTCGCGCCGCCGTAGACCAAACCCATGCCATTGTCAGCAAGCGCACTACCCAACTCGCGGGCTGCCTGCTCATAGACTTCATTATTGCCCAAACGCGAACCACAATAAACCGCTACCAACGGCATCGTTAACGTTGATTTATCCACTGCTTTTTCAATATTGGTAATGTCTTGACTGGTAATGACTTCATAAGTGTCATTGTTAATTTTCATTTGCATATAGCTTCCTTAATTTTTATATCGATTGTTTTTGTTAAATACTCGTTAAAACCCTAATGGATAATACCACCCAAGATAAATAGCATAGAACTTGAAAGTCACAATTGAACGCCTTGCTTGCCAGCATTTATCTTAACATAAGCGATGCTATCAGGTGGCTATCAGCTAATTTAAGCGGTTTATCACTACGTAATGACTACATTTTAAGAGCAGATTGTTGATAAATAATTGCAAATAAATAACCACTCCACACCGAATAGAACCCTAACAATATGAAGGTTAAAGCATGGAAAATAAACAGTATCAGACGGATATTTATTCACTGAGTATCATGACTGAGCGCAATCAGGCATTGGCAGCGACTGTCTATCGCCCTAAAAATGAGGTAAAAAAAGCGGTTATGATCGCGCCAGCAACGGGTATCAAGCGCCAGTTTTATCACAATTTTGCCACTCACTTAGCAGAAAATGGCTTTGGTGTACTAACCTTTGACAATGAAGGCATCGGTGAATCGCTGTCGTCTGCATTGGCTAAATGCGATGCATCGCTGATTAGCTGGGGTCGCCATGATATGCCAGCCGTCCTTGATGCGTTGCAAGATGAATTTGCCGACGCCACTCATCATGTAATTGGTCATAGTGCAGGCGGTCAGCTGATTGGTTTGATGCCAAATTATAATGCGCTCGCTTCAGTGTTCAATGTCGCCTGCTCATCAGGTCGTATTAAAAATATGAGCATGCCTTATAAACTCAAGGCGATGGGTTTTATGGATGCCTTTATTCCACTCGCCAACTTGGCGTTAGGGTACACGCCGTCAGATAAAATTGGTATGGGCGAACCGCTACCACGGGGCGTGTCTCGGCAGTGGCGCGAATGGTGTAATGGCGCAGGCTATATCAAAACAGCCTTTGGCAAAAGTATACAAACGCACTTTTATGATGACATTACTATGCCATCATTATGGCTGGGGTTTAGTGATGATGACATTGCCAATAGCAAAAATATGGATGATATGATTCGTGTTTTTACTAAAATGCCAGTCGAAAAGCAGTTTTTAGATCCCAAAGACTTTGGTCTAAACAGCATCGGTCATATGCGCTATTTTAGTAGCAGAACCAACGCTAAAGCACCGCAGCTGTGGCAAATGGCGATTGATTGGCTAAAGAATCAATAGACTTCAGAGCCTATTTAACTACGGATTCGTCTATTGATTCTTTCATGTTTGCTGCCTGTTCTACTTTGACACGCTTGGTTAAGGCAGAATAAAGCGACGGCTGCATATTATGGATATTACCCAGCATCCATTTTACGTAGCTGATGGGCACGTCTTTAATCAGCGTGCCTTTATGTTTGCCAAAGGGCATTTTGCTCACTGGATTGGCTTTATTGGCGATAGCATGGACAGCAGCAAAATCCGTCGGTGCTATGGCTAGGCGCTCACAACACGCCTGATAAAGCAAATAACACATACGCGCATCACCCAGCGCATCATGAGCGGCAATCGTCATCCTGCTTGCTTCCTCTTTGCCTAATAATTGCTCGATACATTTGGACTGACCATAAGCACTCCACTCTGGAAAAGCCACACGCGCCAGCCGAACCGTACATATCAACTTAGTAGACGGACTGCCAATAACCCGCCAATCAAAGCGGACATTATGACCAATCAAATACTGTGGCAACTCAAACGCCTCTAAATCAAAGCGCTCAAGACCAGCGACATCATCATCAGTAATGCCATGAATTCTAATGACAACTGGTGATATCGAACGACCACTATTAAAATACTTCATCCACTCAAAACCCGTCATCGCATTAATAGTCGCCACTTGAATCGGACGCGGATCACGACCTTGGTCGGTTTCGGTATCGATAATCAGCGCAGTGTCAGTCATAAAGATTCAGCCATAGATAACAATAATAGATAGCAACATTGGTATTTTATGTAACGTTTTAAAAATACGTAAACTTTAAAAGAAACGTTATATTTATGGGGATAAAAACCTAAGATAACAATGGCATACAAAGAATAGATAACTTCACTTATATAATATCAATTGAAGTCCATTTAAAAAAATAAAGAGAGATAGATGCCAGCAGATAGCAGTAACCCGCAATCAAAGCCAAAGAAAAGGCTAACTTTTTTAAGCCGTGTACTCAGTGTGCTTATTAAAGCGATCGTATTGTTGATGCTATTATTTGTATTTGATAGGCTCTTACCCAGTATCAGCGAACAAACTCAGTCATTTGTGATGGCAAAATGGCAACAGCTCAGTTTATTACAGCAGGAACTACCGACGGAAAACAGCTTACCCAGTCCACTTCCAGAACAACATCTAACAGATACATGGGGCGCTGCACGCAGTCAAGGTCGCAGTCATGAAGGTATCGATATCTTTGCTGCAAGAGACACACCAATACGAGCCACGACACAAGGCATCGTCAGCAAAGTTGGTGAAAATACGTTAGGCGGTCGTGTGGTGGTCGTGGTTGGACCAGGCGGCGCAGGGCATTATTATGCGCATTTAGAAGATTATGCAGATATTAGTCCAAACGACTGGGTTGATGCCGGCGATATCATCGGCTACGTCGGCGACAGTGGCAATGCAAAAGGTACGCCGCCACATGTACATTACGGTATTTATATCAGCGGCAGTGCAGTGAACCCCTATCCACTTTTACAAAAAGATTAGGGCATCGCAGCTGATCTAATGTGGGCAGCTGGAAATACCATGCTGAACGTCGAGCCTACCCCTTCTACTGATTCAATTTGTAAATTAGCCTCATGCTGATATAAAACGTGTTTAACGATTGCCAAACCTAGCCCTGTGCCGCCAGTCGCCCGACTACGACCTTTATCAATACGATAAAAACGCTCCGTCAACCGTGCGATATGCTCAGGTGCAATACCAATACCGTTGTCTTCGACGGCAAATCGGCAACCTTCTGACGTTTTTGTCCAGCTAATGGCGATATTACCGCCCTTGGGCGTGTATTTGATGGCATTAATCACCAGATTAGAAAGCGCGCTATTTAGATACATCTCTGAGCCATACAGTCCGTCATAAGTGTCTATTTGCAAGTGAATGGTATGCCCATATTCTTGATTGTACGCTTGCGCATCATCATAAACATGGGTCAGCAGCTTGGTCATATCAATATAGCTGAGCTCATGGGTTTCTTCGATTTCGATGCGAGATAACAGCAATAAGTCATTTACAATTCTATTCATACGCGCAGTCTGTTGGCTCATCAGCTCAAACCCGCGCTTCCAATGCGGCGGCATATCTGGCTGATCCGAAAAATTTTCTAGATAACCCATCATGACGGTCAACGGTGTGCGTAACTCATGCGAGACATTCGCCACAAAATCGCGGCGCATCTCTTCTAAATGATGCAAGCGCGTCACATCATAAATGATGAGCAGCTTCTCATCGCCAAAAGGCGTGAGCTCACACTTTAGATAACGCTTGGGCGCGCGCCACGAGACAATGTGCACACCATCCTGAGCACCATCGATAGGGTTGGTCGTCGCCTGATAATACTGACGAAATTCAGGCGCACTAATAAAGTCAAAAATGCACTTACCTTTATCTGACAACTGTAACAACATTAAATCTTCGGCAGCCTGATTCCACCATTCAAGCCCATCATCGTCATTGAGCAAAACCACCGCATCACGCAATGCGCGTAGTGCGCTTCTAATTTTTTTGAGTTGATCCGTTGTATTCTGCTGAGTTGCTAGCAGTGACTTATTTTGTTGGTCGCCTTGAGCCGATATTAGGGTGTTCATCCATCATCCTTATCACTATTCGCCGTTTTTCACTGTGCTACGATTAACATACTGCTTTTATAGCGAATAAAAACCGTCCGTTAAATTGGTTCAATAAAGCTAGAAAATCGATAGCCTGTCCCGCGTACTGTCTGTATCAACGTATCACATTGATGTGGTCGTAGTAATGTCCGCAAACGTTTGATATGCACATCAATGGTTCTATCTTCGATATATACATTACCGCCCCATACTTGGTCTAGCAGCTGCGTCCGCGTATAGGCACGCTCTGGATGACTCATAAAAAATGCCAATAATCGATATTCCGTAGGCCCGACATCAACCACTTTACCAGCCGCTGTCACTCGCTGACTTTTGGGATCAAGGCTCAAATTGCCGATTTCGATAGGTTTATCACTATTGAGCGCGTTACTACGCCGCAATACTGCTTTGATTCTGGATATCAACTCACGTGTCGAAAAAGGCTTGGTCATATAATCATCAGCACCAGCATCAAGGCCATGCACCTTGCTGTCCTCTTCACTTTTAGCTGTCAACATAATGACTGGTATCTCAGCGAGTAGCTCATCGTTTTTGAGTAATCGGCAAAAATCAATGCCACTTTTATCACCGGGCAGCATCCAATCTAGCAAAATCAGCGCAGGGCGGTGATCGACCACTTGTTGGTGCGCCTCAGATACATCCGCTGCCTGCAGACTATCAAATCCCGCCATCTCTAGCGTCATGACGATCATTTCACGAATCGCAGGTTCATCTTCAACAATCAAAATTTGCTCATTATACATACGGCATTCTCAGTGTTAGAGGACAACATTTAGCTGACAAAAAAGGCGATAAATGCTCGCCTGCTGCTCCCTATTAAACGGGGTAATTATGACAGTTTAATGACATTCGACTTTTAAGCGGTTCATAAGTCTCGTGACGGCTAATGCTTGGTTTACTCAATTTACTTCTAACAAGAAATTCAATGGCCCATCATTGACGCTCGACACTTGCATATTGGCACCAAATTGACCAGTTGCCACGTTTGGATATTGCGTGTTGGCATAAGCGACCAATTGCGCAAACAACGCTTGCGCCGCATCAGGTGCCATCGCACCACCAAAGTCAGGGCGACGACCCTTGTCTGTTTTTGCCATTAGCGTAAACTGTGATACCAATAACAGTCCGCCACCAACTTGCTGGACATTTTTATCCAGTTTGCCGTACTTGGCAGGATCATCATCATTGTCAAAAATACGATAGGTGAGGATTTTATCCACCATTCGCTGTGCGCTTGTTATGTCGTCATCAGGCCCTAAACCAATATAAGCCAATATGCCTTGCTCAATCGTACCAACACACTGCGCATCGACGGTGACACTAGCATGGCGTACGCGCTGTATAAGTGCTTTCATTTATAGATTCCTTACCAATTATGCCCATACAATAATACGCCGTCCATGATAAAATACGGCCATTCTCTTGCTTATTAATTATTACATCACACCCTATTTTGGTAGCCTCATTATGAATGTATTCACTACTTTACAACAGTTTGTCCCGCAGCAGCAACTGAGTAAAGTTGCTGGGCGTCTAGCCGCTAGCCGCCATCCTTATGTTAAACGCACGTTTATCCGTAGCTTTGCTAAAGCCTACAACGTCAGCTTGGACGAGTATGAGCGCCAAAGTCTCAACGCCTATGAGAGCTTTAATGATTTTTTTACTCGTGAGCTAAAAGAAGACGCGCGCCCTATCGACATGACGCCTCATGGTATCGTCAGTCCTGCCGATGGTATTATCTCGCAGTTGGGTCAAATTGACGACCATAAATTGCTCCAAGCAAAAGGTCGCTATTATGACGTTGGTCAACTGCTTGCTGACAGCGAAGATGGCCGCTATTTTGCGGATGGCAGTTTTGCGACGGTTTATCTTGCGCCCAGTAACTATCACCGTGTACATATGCCCTTCGCCGGTACTCTAACCAAAACCCGTTATGTACCGGGCACGCTGTTTTCGGTCAACAATACTACGGCGGCGAACGTGCCGGACTTATTTGCGCGTAATGAACGCTTGGTTTGTCTGTTTGATACAGCATATGGCAAAGCAGCGGTGGTGATGGTTGGGGCGATAATTGTCGCTGGTATCGAAACGGTGGCAACTGGTAAAATTTCCCGCACTGATGATATTCAAGAAGCTGAGCACAATATGAGCTTTGAAAAAGGCGATGAGTTGGGGCGTTTTTATTTAGGCTCAACCGCAATTGTCATTCTACCAAAAGGCGCAAAAGCAGATTGGCAAGATAGTATGCAAGCCGATAGTGTGGTAAAAATGGGACAGTTATTGGGTGTCGCTAACACTCCTTAGACAAGCGATTTAATGAATTAAAAAAAGCTCAGTTCAGCATCCTAATTTATGCTGAACTGAGCCTTTTATTGTGGGTAATTATCTTATCGCAACATATTAGGGCGTGTCATCAATTAGCACATGAATACATTTAGTGGTCTTAAAATGGCTAAATTTTGCTAAACATCGTCAGAAATTTTGTCAATATGTTCATATTAACGACAATTTCTTCCTTGTTTATCTACAATTTTTCTCATTTTAAGCCTCACAATCTAATTGATGACACACCCTAGTTAATAAAAAAAGTAGTTAATAACGAAAGTGCTTGAGAATAGGATAAGCAAATAAGATGTTTTCTTCTTGCGTACCGCGTCCGATATTGTGAATAATCAGCGGTGTACCATCCGCAGCGACTTTATCGGAGACGATACCTGTATGCGGCAAATTACCATTCGGTAGTCGCCACGTCACTACATCGCCTGCTTGAAAACTGGCTTTATCAGTCGTCGATAATGTCTTTGCGTGACGCGCAAAAAACACTTCAAGATTGGGCACTCGGCGATGATCGATATTCTTATCGGTTGATTTGAGCCCCCAAGTCTTTGGATAAGCCGACCAATTTGACTTCATATCATGGTTGACTAATTGCTGTAGATCTATATTTTGCAAGCGATAAGCGCGAATAATGACATCGGTACAGACGCCAGTTTCTATCGGTACATCGCCACGCGGAAAATCCAACTTGCGGTAAGCAGGATCATAGCTGGTGGTAATACCGATCTGTTTTTTGGCATCGTGCGCCAGTTTATCACCATTACTAATAGGTGCGGCGGCCTGCGTTAGTTGCGCCAAAGTTAATAGGCTAACAAAGACGAGCGATTTAGCAAAAACCTTATAAGTGCCAGTGACTCTCATTTAATAATCTCTCTATATGATGTACTTAATCGCTCATTTAGCTAATTCTAAATGCTTTACTAGTTGAAAAAGATGAATATTTGCAAACATGTAAACGGCAAAATAATGGCTTTACTTAAGCATCAATCAACCACCCTTGCCGAGTCGCATAGTCGATATTTTTTGATAGCCAATCATAAATGGGAGGAAAGCTGTCTTTGATAAAAGCAAGTGCCGCAGTCACTTGCGAGCACGTGACGTTAGCATCAATCCACGTTTTTCCATTGGTATTTAAATTCAATAAAAAAGGCAATAAGCGATCAACCACTTTAAGCAGCTGGGTTTCTTTACTACTACCCGTCTCCTGCTCTTCCCAAATCTCATTTAAATCCATGATGCCATTGCCACGCTCAGCTTGCAATCGAGCAATACCAGCACGTTCTTCAATGTGCGCCTCGCTACGACTGTTTGCGAATAAAAACGTATCGCCTGCGTCAATCTCACCCAAGTCATGTACCAATGCCATCTTGAGTAGTTTTTCATGATTGACATCTAGCTCGAACTGTTCAGCGATAGACCAGCACGCCATGGCTAAATGCCATGAATGTTCGGCAGAGTTTTCTTTGCGTGTGGTATGCGTCACATAGCTATGACGATTGATACGTTTAAGCGCATCAAGCTCTAATAAGAAATGAGTGACATGATCTATATCAATGTTTGAGGCAAGCGTTGGGTTGGTTAATAAAAGGGGTTTGGTTGATGGCATAAATTTTCTCTTAATTTTTCTACGAAGATATAGCGCTTCATTTTACCTTTACGCATAAGCAAGTATTATACATTTTATGAGCGCTATGAAAGAGCATGCCAACCTATAGCTAGTTAGCACCACTATAAAAAAGAAAATAGCGCTTATGTGAGTAAGCGCTATCGGTTCTATCTTGAATAAAATAACTATTTAATCAAGTTACTGATGGTTTTAAAAGCAGGGTCTTGACTACTGCGGCACAGCTCAAACAGAATGGTTTCAACCGTGGTAATCACGCCACCAGCACGGCGAATACGGCGTATTGCTTGCTTTTTATCATACGGAAAGCGTGAGCCGACCGCATCACCAATAATAACCGGCTGCATACCATTATCTAGCAAATCAAGCGCTGTTTGTAGTACACAGACATGTGTCTCTACGCCAAATAGCAAAACAATACTTCGATTTTGCTGCGCTAAATAATGCCACGAATCATCATTATCACAAGCGCTAAAAGTGACCTTTTCAAAGCTTTTGGCGTTATCGCCTTCTAACACCTCGCGTATTTCAGGTAGCGTATCGCCGAGCCCTTTTTTATACTGTTCATTGAGCATGATAGGAATATTCAGTGCTTGTAGACCTTTAATAAGCGTCACTGTTTTTTTGACGATATTTTCATGGTCATAAATATGCGGTGTTAAGCGTTCTTGAACATCGATTATCATCGCTTGGGTATTTTCGCGAGCGATTCGATAGGTACGATCGGTAATCATAGTAGACATGGCACACTCCTTGTACGGCTGACTTTATTGTTAAAGGCTATGTTAATTTTATCATTGATATTGTCTTTATTAGCCTTACTCTTATTTAGTCATAGTTTGCTGAGGGCGTCAATGGAGATAGTCTCTAATAATGATTAATAACAATTCATCACGTTTGATTCATACTGCTTGATATAGTTTCTTAATGAAGAGTAGCCAATAACTATATATTATGGCGTCTAGCATTCCTTAATAACGACTGTTTTTGAGTCATGACTATGACCACACCGAAAACAATACCAAAACACAAGGTTAAAAGATAATACACCATATAAATGAGCGTGTTTATAAATGCAAAGAACATGCTGGTTAAAGTAATGATTAATATCGCAGCGATAGTACCGCCGAATAGCTCTCGATATTTTTTATTAAAAATCTTAAAGGCCACCAACGGTATCGCGATACCAAACAAGCCAAATGTAGCACCCCAAATACCTGCCATGTCCATATCAAAATATAGCACCCCTAAAACATTAGCGAAAATACCACATATAAAAAACGCAATCATAAAACGTATAGGACCCAATACTTTTTCCAAAATATAACCTGTCGCAAAAAGCATCCCCAGACTCATTACTAAATGCATAATTCCTGCATGTACAAAAAGCGATGTCACTACCCGCCAATGCTTACCTGCTTGCAGCGCGTCCATCGTCAACCCACCTACACTATTTACCTGTCTAGATAAAGGATCAATGATATCCATACCCATGAATACGGTCAGTATAAATGCACCTATACAGGTCAGTATTAACACCAACGTCGCAGGTCGCTCTTTATTATTTTTAAACCAAACTACTAGGCTCTTTGATACATCACTTACTGGTGCTCGTTTTTTCACAGGCTTTTGCTTTTGTATATGCTTTCGCTTTTGTATATGTTTTTGCGTACTTTTCTTTTCTTGACTATCAAACTCTGCTGCGAGAACGAGCAACAAGCACAGCACCATACCAATAAAAAACGAACCAAATCCCCAAACAAAATCACGATCTAAGCTATCAGCAAGTAATCCTGTTTCTGGCTTCAATATCAAGGGTGGCAAATTAGATTGCCTATTAGCCGTAGAAATCGTGTGTAAGTAAGCATTTCTGCTATTTGATGATTTAAGTTTCTTAAAGTAGCTGATAGTAGAGAGGTCTTTGGCTTCGTACTTATGGCGCGAGTCGTTAATAAATGCTGAATATTGACTGTCTTTAATACTTTGGTCTGCACGATTATCGTATTTCGTGTGGTAGCTAGAACCTAGCCAAATATTCTCAGCGGCTATAAATGGCGTCGCAATGTAATAATCAATATGCAATGTTGAGTCAAAATTTCGTCCACTGATTACTTGTGTTTCTATATAAGAAACGCTCTCTAATTTGAGTGGCTCAAAATCATTTACTCTGAAATACTTTTGCTTTGGATAATGACGAATATCATTCAAGCTATTTACTTCAATGACCTCGTAAGCCGCTTTAGACAAATAGTTTTGGCTGAGAACGAGCGGTATCACTAATGCTAGAACCATCGTTATAAAAAAGTAGCCTGAACTACTGCGCTTAACCCATTTTAAGGTTAAAAGCTCATACCTCGGCCACATCCAAATACTAACGCCTAAAACAGATAACAGAAAAGGAATACCAAAATCCCAATAGCCCTCCTTTAAAGGTAGAATATCTAGATAAATATCTAGCAACCAGCGTAAAGCCCCAAAAAGCAGAATGGTCAGGACACTAAGACCTAAATATGGCAAGAATACTTGCTTTAGTTTTAGTTTGATCGATTCTTTAGCGCTTAGGCTTTGTATTCGCTTCTGTTTATCCCTTTTGCTTACTCTTTTTTTGTTTCTGCTTCTATTTTTATCCTTATACCTATACTGGCTTTGCTTATTATTATCATCCATGCACTATCACCACTAATCTAGCGTACCTTAAACTGTTGAAATGCTTTTTTATCAATCGTTGCTTTTAAGACTAATAGTAAGCAAATAAACATGCCAATGATAAAAAACCTAAAGAATTTTGCTAACTCTTTATATGTTTTTTCGTTAAGTGTGCTCAACTGAGATACAAGTATTATTGGGTCATTAATATGTTGCTGACCTGACAATCTAATCGCTTCTAAATAACCATACTTAGTATCTGAGTTTTGCAATTTTTCAAAATAATCAGCAGTAGATATCTCTTCATTTGCATATTGTTGTCTAGAAATCCTTTTAAAATTTTCTATTTGTTGAACTTTCTCTTTTTCGTTGAGGTTATTATCAATAACCTTAGTAAAAGCCTGTCCCCACCAGATATCTTTATCTCCATAAAAAGGAGTGGCAAAATATAAGTATATTTTTAACTCTTGTCTAGATTTCCCCATCTCCCTAGTATTGAAGTAAGAAACAACCCCTTGTTTCTCAATACTTTTATTATCAAATTGGAAGTATTTTTGTTTTGGATATAATTTAATATCACTTATATTACTTATATCAATAATGTCATATGCTGCTTCATATAAGTAAGCTTGACTGATTGATATAGGCGGAAATAAAGCAAGTATCATCACCAAGTAAAATACATTAGCGCTATTATCATCAAATAATTCAAATCGTAGCAGTCGAATCCTTGATCGCATTATGACAAGCACTAAAATAACACTGATAATTATTGGAAGAATTAAATTCCAGACCGTATCTTTTAGAGGCCATATCCCTAGACAGATGTCTAACATCCATCTTATGATGTTGTAGAATAAAATGGCGCCAATACTAAAACCTAAAAAAGGAAGGAAAACATAGCGCATTTTTAACTTAAACACCTCTAAATCTAAGCGCCTCTTATCTGACGATTTATGATGTGCCATTTATACTCTACCTTTCATTACTATGACTTAAACCAAAAAAAAGCGCCTCCAACATTAAGTGAGAGACGCTCATTTTACAAGGCATTAGTACAAGTTTAATCAACAAATATCAGCTTTATTAATATTTACTGCTATTTGGAGATTAGATAAAAATTACACACGCTCAATAATCGTCGCGATACCTTGACCAAGACCGATACACATCGTCGCTAGACCGATTTCAGTATCTGACTGCTCCATGGCGTTAAGCAACGTAACCGTGATACGCGCACCTGAACAACCTAGTGGATGACCTAATGCAATCGCGCCACCATTGATGTTGACGATGTCTTGCTTGTCCGTCAAGTTCAAGGCTTTTAGTACTGACAAACCTTGCGCTGCAAAGGCTTCGTTTAGCTCGATGGTTTGCATATCATCGATGCTCATGCCAGCACGCTTAAGTGCTTTTTGCGTCGCAGGTACAGGACCATAACCCATGATAGCGGCGTCACAACCAGCAACCGCCATGCTACGAATACGAGCGCGAGGTTTAAGACCTAGCTCTTTGGCTTTTTGCGCGCTCATGACTAGCATCGCTGATGCACCATCAGATAATGCAGATGAGGTCGCAGCAGTTACTGTACCGCCTACTGGATCAAAGGCTGGACGTAGCTTTTGCATTTGATCCATCGTGGCATCAGGACGAATCACTTCATCGACAGTACATAGTTGCAGGCGACCCGCTTCGTCATGACCTTCGATACCGATGATTTCATTATCAAAACGACCTTCGGTGGTCGCAGCCCATGCACGGCGATGCGACTCAAGACCAAAGGCATCTTGCTCTTCTCGGGTGATATTATTCATGCGACCCAGCATTTCAGCAGTTAAGCCCATCATGTTTGACGCTTTTGCATAATGCTTTGATGCTTCAGGATTGAGATCAACGCCATGCATCATGCCGACGTGACCCATGTGCTCTACACCACCGATGATGAACACATCACCTTGGTTGGTCATGATCTGCGCCGCAGCAGTATGTAGCGCCTGCATAGATGAACCGCATAGACGGTTAACGGTTTGACCGCCAGCAGTCTTTGGAATACCAGCTAGCAAGCCGATGTTACGACCGATGTTCAAGCCTTGCTCTAGTGTCTGATTGACACAGCCCCAGATGATATCTTCGACGTCACGTGGGTCAAAGTCATTACGCTCAACCAATGCACGAACCAATTCAGCAGACATGCTATCAGCGCGGACATGGCGGAACATACCGTTTTTGGTTTTACCCATCGCTGAGCGTACGCCATCTACGATGACCACGTCTTTTGGACTTAAAATTGTCATACTATCTTCCTTTTCAATTTTTATTGTCAGTGTAGTCAGCCCATTTCAATGCTATTACTTCGTCAATCTCACTTGAAGTACAATACGTACCTCTGCGCTCGATTTCCTTGTACTAGCCCTAAATAAAACTAACTATAATCGTACGCTTGCCATTAAAGAACCTTGCTACTAAAGAGTAGTGATAAATTAATTTTTCTCAGCCTAAACAGCAAACGTACGGCACTTCATCCTAGTAATGACTACCCATTACGCTGTGGCGTAAAAGGTCTCGCCTGCTGCTGCCATATCGCGAATCTTTTGCGGGGCTTCATAGGCTTTGCCAAGGTACGCGTATTTTTCACACAGTGCCAAGTAGTTATCTAGACCCATTTGGTCGATATAACGGCAAGGTCCACCGCGGAATGGCGGGAAACCAACGCCCATAATCATCGCCATATCAGCTTCTGATGGCGTGCTGACGATGTTATCTTCTAAGCAGCGTACAGTTTCATTACAGAACGCTAGCATGGTGCGATCAATAATTGCTTGATCTTCAAACGTTTGTTTGTCGCTATCAGTGGTGGTTTTTAATAGCTCATAAGTGGCTTCATCAGCAACTTTCTTTGGCTTGCCACGTTTGTCCATTTCATACTTGTAGAAACCAACGCCGTTTTTCTGACCTAGGCGTTTGTTTTCATATAAAAGCTCAATTGCACCTTTATAATCAGGCTTCATGCGGTCAGGGAAACCTTCAGCCATGACTTCTGCGCCATGAACACCCGTATCTAAACCAACCACGTCGATTAGATACGCAGGACCCATCGGCCAGCCGAATTTTTCCATGACTTTATCGACATGAGCAAAATCAGCACCTTGCTTGAGGAGCAAATCAAATGCACCAAAGTATGGGAACAACACACGGTTCACTAAGAAACCTGGGCAGTCATTAACCACAACAGGTACTTTACCCATTTTAGACGCTAGCGCAACGGTAGTCGCAATCGCTTCTTCAGAGGATTTCTCACCGCGGATAACTTCAACCAATGGCATACGGTGTACTGGGTTAAAGAAATGCATACCAACGAAGTTTTCTGGACGCTCAAGTGCTTCAGCCAAGAAAGTAATAGAGATGGTTGAGGTATTTGACGCTAGGATACAATCGTCTTTTACTAAGCCTTCAACTTCTTTTAGTACCGCACGCTTCACATTTGGATTTTCTACCACTGCTTCGATAACGATATCAGTCTCAGCAAAATCGCCGTAATTCAAAGTAGGACGGATACGGCTTAAGGTTTCACCCATTTTTGCTGGGGTCATTTTGCCGCGATCGACCATTTTACCCAGTAATTTGCTGGCTTCGCCCATACCAAGGTCTAATTGCTCAGACTTGATGTCTTTCATGATGATTGGCAAGCCTTTGCTGGCTGCTTGATAAGCGATACCGCCGCCCATGATGCCTGCGCCTAGTACGGCCGCTTCATTGATTTCATGTGCTTTTTTGCTGTGCTGTTTGGCTAATTTTTTAACCAACTGATCGCTTAAGAATAAACCGACCAAGCTTTCTGCTTGTGGGGTTTTCGCCGCTTTTGCAAAACCAGCCGCTTCTACTTCGATTGCTTTATCACGTGGTAAGTTAACGTGTTTTTCCATCGCAGCGATAGCCAGTGCTGGCGCAGGATATTGTTTAGGATTGGCTTTGGCAAAGATCATACCTTTAGCGCTGTTAAACGCCATCGCTTGCTCAAGCTGATTTAATTTAACTGGATTCAGCTTCTCTTCACGCTTCGCTTTCCAATCAAGCTCACCTGAGATACATTTTTTGACCAAATCAATAGCAGCATCTTGCAAATCATCAGCAGCAACAGTCGCATCAACCAAGCCCAGTTTTAGGGCATCAAGTGGTTTCTTTGGTGTACCAGTCGCAATCAGCTCAAGCGCATTATCGATACCAATCACACGCGTACTACGAACCGTACCACCAAAACCTGGGAAGATACCCAGTTGGGTTTCTGGTAGACCGATGATGGCTTTGTCGCTCATGACGCGGTATTCACAAACCAAAGTCATCTCACAACCACCGCCAAGCGCCGCGCCATTGATAGCCGCTACTTTCGGGAAAGGTAGGTCTTCAAAGCGGTTAAAGGCGTCATTGATACCTACGACCCAATCTTTAATCTCGCTTTCTGGCTTTTTAAAAGAGCCAACGAATTCTGTGATATCAGCACCAGCGATAAAGACGCCTTTGCCTGAGGTCACGATTAAACCTTTGACGTCGTCGGCTTTTTCTAAAGCAGTAACCGCTTCACCAAATTGCTTATTGGTTTCAGCATCAAACTTATTCACGCTCTCATTTTCGGCGTTGTACTGCATGTTGGCGATGCCATCTTCTAGCATTGTCACCGTGATGCGATTTCCTTGGTATACCATTTGGAACTCCTTGCTATATAACGAAAGCTAGTTTTAAAATTAAAAGTTTTAAAATTAAAGGTCATAGCCAGTTATTGTTAGAAAAACGAGTAATAACACTGCCAATATACTGTGTTATAAAGTCAGTATAGAGTAAGCAGTGAAGATGTCTTTATTATCCAGCGCTCATGGTTATATATTCATTTTTTATGCTTAATATTACCGCGTTAGCACAAGTGAATACGGCGCTTCATTTATATATATTGTGACCAGTACTGATATTGAACATACTAACATTAAAAATATGGACTGAGAGTTGAGCAAATTTTTCGCTGAAATAAGCACGCAAACCTCCAGCCCTAAATCATCAGATCATTTTTACGCCAATTAGTGTAGGGGATTATGCCCCTAACTGTCACAAGCTAATACCATACTCACAAGTCACTCTTAAATCAGCAGCAGCCCTTTACCTGACTAGTAATGTGCTTTAAGTGACGGTTTGTATACTGAAATTGTATACTAAAAATTCGTCTTTTAAAGATTATAATGACAGATGCTTATCGTCACCCGCCGTCACACGCTTAACGTGATTCTTTATCAAAACATATCCACTGACTAAGTTAAATCACCAATACGTAACGAGGGCTTGTTGCATTATTTCGGTGTGCTTAATCGAATTTTTAATAGTAAGCTGCCAAAAATATGGCATTGATGATGCTCAGCCCATAAGCTATATAATCTATCATGCTACACTAGCGATATTTTTATTATTCACCTGATAAATGGTTGGGTTATGACTGTTTCCTCTACGCCAAGCTTTATACCTGAAAGCCTTATGCCTTCAAGACTTGTATCTTTTACTAGCTTTAATAACAACACCGAGCAATTTCACAGCGCCGTACGGGCGCAACTGTCACAAGATATCGACGTGCTGTTTGCTTTTGCCAACCTGCCAAGCCCGCTGCTTGATGCCTGTCGTTATGTGATGACCGGTCAAGGTAAATTGGTGCGTCCGTTATTGGTTGCCAGTGCCTTTGATAGTGTTAATCAAAGCAATGCTAATGACAATGAAAATACAGATAAAAGCACTGACAATAAAAACAGCATGGCTAACGCTGATGGTTTGGAAGCTCTGTTAGAAAACGACTCCGATTATGATATGGCGCGCCGTGCGGCATTGGCGGTGGAGCTGCTGCATACCTATTCATTGGTACATGATGACTTGCCCTGTATGGACGATGATGAGCTGCGCCGTGGTCAGCCGACCGCTCATATCGTCTTTGAAGAATCGACCGCCCTACTCGCTGGCGACGTGCTACAGACGCTCGCCTTTGAAGTATTGACTGCAGAGCTGCCAACCTTTGCACCTTTTGATTCAGCCATCGCTAGCCAGCTTATCGCAATATTTGCGCCGCGTGCCAGACGTATGGTGTCAGGTCAAATGCTTGACCTGAATGCTGAGGCTAGTGCTAATATTTCACAAAGCGATCTAGAAGCTATCCACCGTGATAAAACAGGTGCATTGATTGAAGCCGCTATGCTTATGGGCGGCATCTGTGCTGGTGCGACCGCTCCGCAGCGTATGGCATTACAAGAGTGCGCCCAGCATATTGGTCTCGCCTTTCAAGTACAAGACGATATCTTAGATGTGACGACTAGCACCGATACCCTTGGCAAACCTGCTGGCAGCGATGAGAAACTAGATAAATCTACCTATGTGAAATTGATGGGTGTCGAAGACGCGACCAGCTATGCGCAATCGCTATTTAATGACGGACGTGCAGCCATCATTCGTGAACTGAGTCTTTATGAATCAAGCGGTAGCGAGCTTGGCAATGACGCAAACAACGATGCTTTACTGGCATTAATAGAATGGCTATGGGCACGTAAAAAATAGCCAAAAATTTAACCATCAAAGAACGGTAATGAGTGGTCAACATGGATAGTAACCCTACCCCGCGTATTTACCTTGGCACTGGCGGTTATAGCGATACCGATTTGCTCGGTACGCTGTATCCAACTGGCACAAAGAAAACGGACTTCTTACGTGAGTACGCCAAGCAATATGGCGCAGTAGAAATTAATAGTACCTTTTATGCGCCTATCGGACAGAAAGCTTTTGCAGGTATGGTTAATAAAGCCTATGCCGAAGCAAATAGTGAATTGAAGTTCGCCGTCAAGCTGCATCAGGACTTCACTCATGCGCGTAAGGGCACTGCTGAACATGCGCAAGCATTTTTAAATGCCCTATCCCCGCTTATCGAAGCCAATGCTCTAGCGCCATTATTATTACAATTCCCACATGGCTTTGATCGTACTCGTGAGCATCGGCTCTACCTGGCAAATCTCGTCAGTTGGTTTAAGGATTATCCATTAGCCGTTGAGTTTCGTCATAATGGCTGGCATACCCCGCAAGTGGTCGATAGCTTTAGCGAGCAAGGTCTCATTTGGTGTAGTGTCGATTACCCCAAAGTCAGCGGACTGCCGCCATCACGATTGATATTTACCGAGCGAACTGGTTACCTGCGTATGCATGGTAATAATCTAAACTGGTGGGATGCGATGAGCGCCGCTGACCGTCATGATTATCGCTATAGTAAAGCAGAGATGAACGACTGGGCGCAAGCAATTGCCAATCAGCGTCAGCATTTTGATACGCTGTATATCTTCTTTCAAAATACCGTTAATGCGCATGCTTATTATAATATTGTGATGTTGCGGGAAGCGTTGGGTAAGTTTGGGTTTGAGGTGTTGTAATATTTATTATCGATTTTAATACAATTAGGAGATTAGGAATATGCAAGGAAATTTAAGCATCAAAGGAATATCAGTTCAGAATATTTACTCTCAATATTCATCTGGAAAATATATTATTAATAGACGTTATCAACGCAAGTTAGTATGGGGTGTTGAAGAAAAGAAAAAATTCATTGACTCCTTACTCCAAGGCTTTCCAATACCTATGATTATAGTTGCAAATCATACAAAAGCAAATGGTGATAGCGCTTTCGAAGTCTTAGATGGAATGCAAAGGCTAAATGCAATCACTTCATTTATTGAAGGAGAGTTTCCAGTAAATGGAAAATATTATAACCTAGAATCAGTAGCTCAAACTAAAGTTTGTAAAGAAAACGGTACACTTTCTCAAAAAAATCCAGTCTTAGAAAACAGTTTATGTTCAATAATTTTAGACTACCCAGTTCCATTTTCAATATGTGATAATAATGACATTACAAAAGTGGATGAAAGCTTTAGAAGGATAAATACTGGTGGTAGAACTTTATCAAAGCAGGATTTGAGACAAGCAGGTGCACTTGGAAAAATTCCAGACTTAATACGTGATTGTTCGATATATGTACGCGGAGATAGCTCTCATTCTAATATTGTTGAACTTAAAAATATGAAAAATATAAGCCTTAGCACTAAAGGCTTAGGCTATGGTATTGACTTGAACGAAGTGTTTTGGGCAAAACATGGAATAATTACATATGAAAATATCAGGATGTCTCGTGATGAAGAGCTAGTTTCACATTTAGTTTCATATATAGCTGATTCGGAAAACGCAGGAACAACCTCTACTTATCTGGACTACATCTATGATTCTAACTCGGATGAATGTGAAACACTTAACTTAGCAATAAATAAGACTGGATCCGAAACAATTTATAGAAAATTCCATCATGTTTTTGATATAGTCAAAAAAACATTTGAAAGTAATAATCTTATTTTCAAAAATATTATTTTTAAGGAACGACCTAGCAAAGTTTCTATTGTATTCCAAGTTATATTTATTGCTTTCTACAAGGCACTTATAGTTCATAATTTAGAGGTAGGAAACTATAAGAATTTAGCTAACTCTTTGAATGACGTATATGACAAGCACCTTAAAGCTCTCAACAATAATAGCAAATGGCACAAAAGTGATAGAGAGAGCTTATCTGAATCTATATATGGTGTAATACGAAAACATTTTAAGCCAAGGTCTGGAACTGACAGAAACTTAAGTTCGTGGGTTGCAAATTTAGAAAATATCTTAAATGAATCTAAAACGGAACAGGTTTGCTACGACTTTAAATTAGGTCTACACCAGATAAACAACGGAAGTGGAGACTTCAATCAGAGAACATTTGATAAAATAATAAAAACTTTAACCGCTATGACTAATACTAAAGTTGGCGATTGCTATGTAATCCTAGGGGTTGCTGATAAGGAAAACGATGCAATAACACATAGGACACACTTTGGATCTGAATACATCAAATATAATGAATTTTGTATAGTTGGGATAGATGGGGAAGCAAAAACTTATCATACTACAATCGAAAACTATGAGAAAAAAATTCTCCAATTGATAGAACGTCAACCAATTACTGATACATTCAAGAAAATAATAAAAACTAATCTTGTTACTTTTACATATAACAATAGAGAAATATTGCTGTTTAAAGCTTCTAGAGGTTCTACTAATAACAAGCCTGAAAGATATGACGGTGATATATATACAAGAAACTTATCCCATTTAGAGAAAGTTACTAGAGATGATGAATTTGATTTTTTTGATATTTTTCGTAAAGAATCGAGCTATAGCCAAAATTAAGAATCGTCCAAAATTTCGCCTCATATCTTTGCCAGATCTAAACCAAAAAAAGGACGCCTCGCAGCGTCCTTTTTTATCAATCAAATACTTAGTGGTTAAAGATTACTCTTCAACACCAGCATCTTGACCTTTATATTTAGCGTTTGCGTAGTCCCAGTTCACTAGCTTGTCTAGGAACGTGTCAACATAGTCAGGACGACGGTTTCGATAATCGATGTAGTACGCATGTTCCCATACGTCACAAGTCAATACTGCGATTTGGTCATGTGCAAGTGGTGTGTCAGCGTTAGCCGTTTTGGCGATAGACAGTTTGCCACCGACTTTATCAGCAACTAGCCATGCCCAACCTGAGCCAAACTGAGTCAATGCTGCGTTTTTGAACTCTTCACGGAACTTATCATAGCTACCGAAGTCTTCTTCGATTTTAGCTTTCAAATCACCAGTAGGTTCGCCGCCACCATTGGTTGGCGTCATGCAGTTCCAATAGAACGTATGGTTCCATACTTGGGCTGCTTGGTTAAACATACCTTGCTTACTGTCATCTTTAGCAGTCGCTACGATGATTTCTGGCAATGTTTTGTCTTCTAGACCAGAACCTGGTAGCAATTCGTTGAGCTTAGTCACGTAGGCATTATGATGCTTGTCGTGATGATACTCTAGCGTCTCGGCACTGATATGTGGCTCTAGTGCGTCTTTTGCGTATGGTAGCTCTGGTAAAGTAATGTTTGACATAGTTATTTTATCCTTGCTTTTTTTAGCCGTCATTTGATAAAAACTCATTATAGAAACTGAATTTTACGCTATTTTTACATCATAAAAAACACTATAAAATAACGAACTAAATTGGCTGAGTTTATTGTTTGAAATGAATGTTATTGCTTAATACCATTTATTGTTTAACACAGTATCACGTATTATTATGAATCCAAAATCAACTTACTTTTGTTACAGTTTGCTCAAAAGCCAAGTGCTTGACTTCATAAGCATTTATTAACTTAATATTCACAAGCCATAAGATATCATTCACGGTAGCTTGGCGGCTATTATAGCAACAGTGGCGACAAATATCAGTTACCAAATGTTATGGATAACACTGTTAGTATAGCCTTTGGTTGTCTATAGACTAAGCGCAGAATGCCTTACCATGCCAATCGTGCTAGGCACTTAGCTGACTGATAAACTGATGAAATTGGCATTAAGAGACAGCTATAATTTAAAAACTGACCATACTTTCAATAATGATACTTTCACTAACCATATTCTTAATAATGACATAACGGAATAACCCTATGAGCACCACGAATACTTCACGATCCTCTACCCAATCAACCCCTGATAATCAATGGGTGCTTGCCAGTAATAATAAAGGCAAACTGGCTGAGTTTAAAAGGCTGTTTGCCGAGGCAGATTTGGATGTGACGATCATCCCGCAAGGACAGCTTGATATCGAAGATGCAATCGAAGACGGGCTAAGCTTCGTAGAAAACGCCATTATCAAAGCGCGACATGCCAGCCGTATCAGCGGAATGCCTGCGATTGCTGATGATTCAGGACTATGTGTGCCTGCACTCGGTAACGCACCGGGTATCTACTCTGCTCGCTATGCTGGCGAACACGGTAACGATGCTAAAAATAACGCCAAGCTCATCGCTGACTTGCAACCTATTCGTACTGAACACGCGAACGAGCCTATTAAAGGGTTATTTGTTTGCGTACTGGCGATGGTGCGCCATGCTGATGATCCGCTACCGATTATCGCGCAAGGTCTATGGCAGGGTGAGATATTAGAGACAGCGCATGGTGACGGCGGTTTTGGTTACGATCCGCTGTTTTGGTTGCCAGAGTTACAAGCTAGCGCCGCAAGCTTAAGTGCTGCTGATAAAAATATCATCAGTCATCGTGGTCAGGCGATTCAGCAATTATTGGCGCAGTTGCCGTTGTAGATAACCTTAAAACCTATAGTCGATTCAATTTATTCCTTTAGCTATTAATGCTGATACAAGAAAGTCTAGCGCAGAGGTACAAATCGTAGTTTAAGCGAGATTGATGATGTAGCGGATTCAAAGGGAATTGACGATAAAGAGATAATTTTTACTTTAATAAACAGATAGATTATACTGTTCTACTTTTAAAATTTTGTTGAAAGCCGTTATTTGTCTGTATAATTCACCAAAAAGCGTTATTATGCGGTGCATTAACGGTTTATGATTGATATCTGATAGCGCCTATTACTAAGATAACCGTTCCACATTTTAGTATCAGTCAGCGCCAGTGGTGACCAAAGGCGATTGCTCAAGGTACTGACTTTGACATTGCGCGCTATCGCTATCCCCTATTTATTCCAACGGCAACCCATGGTACACGCCCGTAATTTGAGGCGCGGTTTGTCTATTACCATTTAACCCTAAGTACTATTTAATCAAACGTACTATTTAATCCTAAAGGTGTAATTAACATGGCTACAGATTTACAAGTCACAACCAACAAGCTATCTAATAAAGAAACCCAATTGACAGTTAAAGTACCTGTCGAAAAAATTCAAAACAAAGTCGAAGGTCGTATTCGCCAAGTTGCGAAAACTGCCAAGATTGACGGTTTCCGTAAAGGTAACGTCCCTATGTCACACATCCGTTCACAGTACGGTGCTGGCATTCAACAAGAAGTCATAAACGATGTGATCCGTGATACCGTTTTTGAAGCGATCAAATCTGAAGACATCCGCGCGGTTGGCATGCCTAACATCGACGACGTAAAACTTGAAGACGATTTCTTGGTTTATCAAGCCACTGTTGAAATCTTCCCAGAAGTAGACGTGCAAGGTATCAATGAGATCGAAGTTGAGCGTCACACGGCTAAAGTAAGCGAAGAAGACGTCGACACTATGATCGAAAACCTTCAAAAGCAACGTGAAGAATTCGTTGAGAAAAAAGGTAAAGCGGACAAAGGCAATCAAGTAACTTTTGACTTTGAAGGCTCTATCGATGGCGAAAAATTCGAAGGCGGTTCTGCTGAAGATTTCAAACTGGTTATCGGTAGCAACCAGATGATTCCTGGTTTTGAAGCGGGTATCAAAGGCATGAAAGCTGGCGAAGAGAAAGTTATCGACGTGACTTTCCCAGAAGACTACCAAGCTGAAAACTTAGCGGGTAAAGAAGCTCAGTTCAAAATCAATGTAAAATTGGTTGAAAAATCTAAGCTACCAGAAATCAACGAAGAGTTCCTTGAGCTATTCGGCGTGAAAGAAGGCGGCATTGAGAAGTTAAAAGAAGACGTTCGCAAAAACATGGAACGCGAAATCAAAAACGCGGCTCGTAGCCAAGTTAAGCAAGCGACTTTTGACGCATTGCTAGAAAAGAACGAGTTTGATGTACCAAATGCTATGCTAGAGCAAGAAATCGAGCGTCAACGCAACATGATGATGCAACGTTTTTCTCAGCAGTTCGGTGCCAATGCTGATAGCTTCGATAAAGACATGCTACCAAATGAGCTATTTGAAGAGCAAGCGCTACGTGCTGCCCGTCTTGGCATCATCGTTGCTCGCGTTATCGATACCAAAGGCTTAGAAGTCGATCAAGAACGCGTTGAAACCTTCATCAAAGAAGCAGCTGAAAATTACGAAGATCCAAGCGAAGTAATCGAGTATTACACCAATGACAAGCAGCAGCGCGCGAACATTGAGTCTGTAGTACTAGAAGACCAAGTGGTTGATTATTTAATCGAGCAAGGTAAAGTAACTGACAAAGAAGTTAGCTACCAAGACCTATTAGCTGCACAGCAGCAAGGCATGTAATTTAGTGAGATAACTTAGCAATTTGCCATTCAATGGCAAATTGCTAATCTCAATCTAAACATGCTCTAACATAATGCTCTAACGCAATGCTCTAACATATGTGTTAGGGCATTTTTATTGGGGATTTATATGCTATCTTTATGGACAGTTTATAACCAAGCCCCTTGATAAATGGTTACAGACGCCTTATTAATAGTGAGTCAATCATTTTATTAATAGCACTCATGTTATAAATAGAAAATTATTTTTCACATGAAAAAGTTACTATTGCCTCAATAAAAAAGTTACCATTAGCTCAATTATTTTTAGCGATATCTGGCGCTTATTATTTCAGCCAGCGAATATTATTAAAAAGCGGCAACATTTAGCATGATGAGCAGCCATACAAGCGTAGCCGCTCGCTAGCTTCAATCCCTTTATTTTATGTACTTATAAACAGGACATCTTTATGACAGATTATGATCGCATCACTGCCAACCCACATTTTGATATGCTGATGAGTGCGCACAATGACGCACAAGGCATGCAATATACCAAAAGCGCCCCTCAAGCTGCGCATGCAGCATTAGTGCCAATGGTCGTTGAACAATCCTCTCGTGGTGAACGCTCGTTTGATATTTTCTCTCGTCTATTGCGTGAGCGCGTTATCTTTTTGACAGGTCAAGTCGAAGACCATATGGCCAATCTAATTGTCGCACAGTTGCTATTTTTAGAAGCAGAAAACCCAGACAAAGACATTCATTTGTATATCAATTCACCAGGCGGCTCAGTGAGTGCAGGCTTGGCAATCTTTGATACCATGAACTTCATCAAACCTGAAGTATCGACCATCTGTATGGGCGGCGCTTATAGCATGGGTTCATTCTTATTAGCGGCTGGTCAAAAAGGCAAGCGTTACTCTCTTGCCAATGCTCGTGTCATGATTCATCAGCCTTCAGGCGGCGCGCAAGGTCAAGCAACCGATATCGAAATTAATGCGCGTGAAATTCTAAAAACGCGTGCCCGTTTAAATGAGATTTTGGCAGAACGTACTGGTCAACCATTAGAGAAAATTGAAAAAGACGTTGAGCGTGACTTTTGGTTAGATGCGAAAGAAGCCAAAGAATACGGTCTGGTTGATGAAGTATTAGAGCGCCGCCCTACTTCTTTATAATTACCGCATAAGAGCAAAAGCTTTGATGGGCATCAAAAGCCTGAGCGTTATACGTTTTGGCTTTGATGTAAAAAATCAAAATATTTGTAAGTTTTAAATTTTAGGAGCGCCTTTTATGGCAGAAGATAACACCCCGCATTGCTCGTTTTGCGGCAAAGCCAAAAGCGATGTACAGCAGCTGATTGCCGCTGACGATGCCAATATCTGTAATGAATGTATTGAGCTATGTACCGATTTAATCGCTGATAGCGCTGAAGATGGCGATGATGACAGCGACATTGATACGTCTTGGGTCAATAAAAAGCTACCAACGCCAAAAGAGCTGCGTGCCAAGCTTGATGAATACGTCATTGGACAAGACGCTGCTAAAAAAGCACTAGCAGTTGCCGTCTATAACCACTATAAGCGTCTAAAAGTTAGCCAAACCTTAGCCAATGACAGCAAAAAAGCGAAGATTGGCGCTGACGATGCCATGGTTGAATTGGCTAAGAGCAATATCTTGTTGATTGGCCCAACGGGTTCTGGTAAGACCTTGCTGGCGCAAACCTTGGCGCGTCTACTGGATGTGCCTTTTGCGATGGCCGATGCGACGACCTTGACCGAAGCAGGTTATGTCGGCGAAGATGTCGAAAACATCGTGCAAAAGCTCTTGCAAGCATCAGATTATGATGTCAGTAAAGCAGAGCAAGGCATCATCTATATCGATGAGATTGATAAAATCAGTAAGAAAGGCGACAACCCGTCTATCACGCGTGATGTGTCAGGCGAAGGCGTACAGCAAGCATTGCTAAAGCTTATCGAAGGTACGGTTGCTGCCATTCCGCCGCACGGTGGCCGTAAGCATCCACAGCAAGAGCTGATCCAAGTTGATACGAGTAACATCTTAATCATCGTCGGTGGGGCGTTTGCCGGTCTTGATGCGGTTATTCAGCAGCGTACAGAAAAAGGCGGTATCGGCTTTAATGCAGATGTCAGCTCAAAAGATGATAGCAAACGCAGTTCAGAATTACTGCAACAAGTAGAGCCTGAAGATTTGATCAAATTTGGTCTTATTCCTGAGCTCATCGGTCGTCTTCCTGTTCTCGCTGCACTCACAGAGCTGGACGAGGACGCATTGGTGCAGATATTGACGGAACCAAAAAACGCCTTGGTTAAGCAATATAAGTATCTATTCGATATGGAAGGCGCTGACATTACTTTTACCAAAGAAGCGCTCGATGCAATTGCCAAAAAAGCCATGGCGCGTAAGACTGGTGCTCGTGGTTTGCGTTCTATCGTTGAAAATGCGCTCCTTGAGACTATGTACGAGTTGCCTTCGATGAAAAATGCCAAGACTGTCATCGTCGATGAGCAAGTGATTAATGAAGGTAAAACACCTGAAATCATCTTTTCTACCGACGACTCAGAGCAAATAGCGGTAGATGCTTAGCGGTTGTTATCAGCTTTATTAAAACTGTCATTGAAGTAAAGGCGTCTAGCATATCTTATGCTAGACGTTTTTTTATGGCTGCTCACTTATGATTTTTTTATGACAGCCAATGTATGAGTAAAGTGACAGCGGCGTCTATCAATCCTTCATAGCTAAAACCACAAAGCATGCTAAGGTAAATGTGCTACCAACACCTATCACTGATGAAACAAAGGACTGTTTATCATGCTTAACAATGTTACTTCTATCGCAACCTCATTACGTCAACACTTGCCTTTTCATACCACGACAGACCAAGTTATTACCCCTTATTATCATAATCATGTCGCGGCTATTACGGGTGCAGGCTCTGGTATGGGTCGCGAGCTGGCCATTCATTTGGCAAAGATGGGCTGCCACGTGGCGCTCTCTGATATCAACGCGGCGCAACTGGCACAGACCAAAGAATTGCTCGTCGGTTATGATATCAAAGCGACTATGACGGTGCTTGATGTCTCAGACTATAAAGCCGTGGAAGCGTGGGCAGATAGCGTCATGGCAGACCATGGCAAAGTGAACTTCATCTTTAATAATGCAGGCGTGGCGCTATATTCGACCGTGGAAGGCAGTAGTATTAGCGAACTTGAATGGGTGATGGACATCAATTTTTGGGGTGTGGTCTATGGCACCAAGGCATTTTTGCCATTGATTAAAAATAGTGTCAAACAAAGCGAATCGACGAATGGCAGCAAAAAAAGCAGATCGCGCCAACTTAACGAGCATGGTCACATCATTAATATCTCAAGCCTGTTTGGCTTGACCGCGCAGCCGTCACAATCTGCGTATAACGCCAGTAAATTTGCTGTACGCGGCTTTACCGAAAGCTTGCGTCAAGAGCTAGATATTCAGCGCTGCGGTGTGTCAGCGACCTGCATCCATCCCGGCGGGATTAAAACCAATATTGCCAATAGTGCCCGTGGCAATGACAGTATCAATGATATTGGCATGCGTACTGGCCCCAAAGCCATTCAGAGCTTTAATAAATTCCTGAAATTTGATGCAAGCAATGCCGCTTGGATTATTTTGCAGGCTGCCGCGACCAATCAACCGCGCTGTCTTATTGGCAATGATGCCAAGATAATCGACGCGGTACAGCGTGTCTTTCCAGCGACATACAGTCAAATATTGAACGATGTCCATAAGCTCTCTCGTAAGCTCAAACCACGCCGCCATAAAAAACCAAGCACACCAAAATAATATATTCTAAGAGTATTTGCCCACAAAAAAGCGCTTAAATATTGATAATATTTAAGCGCTTTTTTGATCGATAGAATGTCAACACTGTCTTTCAATATGGTTCTTCATACGGTATGAAATTAATTCATATCCCTCTAAAGCCAAAACACTTTATCTATTTATATACTTTAATTATTTAATATTTGATACAATTATGTTTCTAGCAACTTACAGATTGATGACTCATTCAGATTTTTTGCACAAAAATTAAGATTACTTCTGTCATTTTGACAGCTAAATTATCATAAAAATATATTATTATATATTATTTTTGATAATAAGGATATTCCAATGAAAATACTTTTAAGGGTCAAACCCTCTTCCTCCGTTTTACTGGCTGCTATCTTTGCTATTGGTGCGGTTAACCTGTCAGGCTGTAGTGAATCAGATACCAAGGCTGTCGACCGTGTCGAAGAAGCTGAAGCATTAGCCCGCGTTAAGTCACTTGAGGCACGTGCCGCAGAAATCAAAGACGAGATGGCTGCAAATCCAAGCGCCAAACTGACCGTTAGCATGCCAGATGAATCCACTATTCCAGATGATGAGTTCGGCGCAGCAGTACGTCGCGGCTTACAAATCGCCAATCATACTTATAAAGAGATGCCTGACAATGTCGGCAACCAGTTGAACTGTACCAGCTGTCACTTGGGTAATGGCTCAGAGGCCTACGCAGCGCCTTGGAATGGTATGCCGGGCATTTATCCTATTTATCGTTCACGTGCTGGTCGCGTTAATTCAATACAAGAGCGCATCAATGGCTGTTTTGAACGCTCAATGAATGGCAAAGCGCTTGACCTAGGTTCAGATGATATGAATGCGATGGTGTCTTATATGAGCTGGCTATCACAGGGCTTGCCCTACGGTGTCTCGCCTGAAGGTCGCGGTTTTGTTAAGGTAGACAAAACTTTAGAGCCAAATACGGACAATGGTAAAAAGCTGTTTGCTGAAAAATGTAGCGTTTGCCATGGTGAAAACAGCGAAGGTCAATATAACGACGATGGCACTTATATCTATCCAGCAGTAGCTGGAGACAAGTCCTTCAACGATGGCGCAGGTATGGCGCGAACTTATACAGCAGCAGCCTTTATCAAGGGCAAAATGCCGTTTGGTCAAGGTAACTCGCTTAGTGACCAAGAAGCGGTCGATATTGCCGCTTACTTTACCCATCTGCCGCGACCTATCAAAGCCAACAAAGACAAAGACTGGCCAAATGGTGATGCCCCTAAAGATGTACGCCGCTAATTAAAACAAGCTCATAATTTATATAGTAAAAAAGCCCAGCTATTTAAGTAGCTGGGCTTTTTTATTATTGATAGTTAGGACAATTTGCGTCCTTTATCTTTAATTTAAGGCAATTTCATATCACCATCAACCAGCCAGCCCACACGGCGCATCACATGAGCGACCACCCCTGCAATTAGGGCAGGTAATACAAACATCAACAGGATAATCGCTGTCCATAATTGACCCGTACTCATGATGTCTTGTGACGCCTCAATCACTCCAAATACACCGACCAATCCGGCGGTACCCATACCCGCACCCGTTGCCGTACATGCCAGTCCAAAACCTACTGTCGCAATAGGACCAACGATGGCACTGGCAATCACAGCAGGCAACAACACCAGCGGTTTTTTTAACACATTAGGAATCTGTAGCATACTGGTGCCCAGACCTTGAGATATTACGCCACTGACGCCGTTGTCTTTAAAGCTTGCAACGGCAAAACCAATCATGTGTGCCGCACAGCCTACCACGGCTGCCCCGCCTGCTACGCCACCAAGCCCAATTGCGATACAAATAGCAGCGCTGGACGTTGGCAATGTCAATAAAATACCCACCACCACTGCAATCACAATACCCATTAACAGAGGCTGTAACTCAGTGGCCGCTTGAATACCTTGACCAATGGCAGCAACCGCAGCGACGATAGGTGGATTCAATAGGGCGCAAACTGCTAATGCTACCGCGCATACCAATAAAGGAACCAATAGAATATCAAGCTTGGTTTTGCCAGCGACCCAAGTACCAGCACGATAAGCAAATACCGAGGTCAAATACGCCCCTATCGGATTACCCGGTAACGCAGCAAAGGTCGCAGGTCCGCCTACTTGGGGCGTAAATAACGTCCCTGCCATTAATGCTTCAGAGTGTGCGCCAAGCATACCCGCCACCAAGCAGCTGAGCATGACGAGCGTCGGTGCTTTAAGGTAATAGGCGATACCTACTCCGATACCCGCACCCATTAGTACTGAGGCAAGCTTGCCCACCGCAACCAATGCGGGCAAATCTAACCAGCCACCGATTTGCGAGATGATTAGACCAGCAATCAATGTGACAAATAGCCCTAAAGCCATGCCAGTAAACGCATCAATAAAATACTTTTGGAAAAATGCTTTCATGAAGCCGGTAGGCGGTGTTGCTAAATGAGAGACTGTCATAGCCATGCTCTTTATAAAATTTTTGATGAAAGGTAATAAACCAACAGAAAAATAACTTTGCTAAAAATCAGAGATAAAAAAAACGTCATTGCGACGCTTTTTTTATTATTCATAAAGAACTATAACTGTCATTAAACAGCATAACTTAACGACGCTGTTCAACAATAATGGAGTCAATACCGTTATTTTGTAAACGCTGCTGAGCAGTGGTTACTGCTTGGCGGTTATTCATCGGGCGAGAAATAACTTGATAGATTGGCAAACCATTACCCGTCGTATTCTTGACCACGCGAGCGTCTACACCTGCCATCAACACTTGAGCACGGCGGCGATCTGCTTCATCCGCATCACCGAAGCTGTTGATCTGCAAAATATATGTTGCCGCAGGTTTTGCAGCCTGGACGCTAGCAGTACCTGCGCCTGCATTATTGGTGGACGTATTATTGCTACTAGCAGGCGTCGATCCATCATAGGTCGCATCTTCTTCAACGATCACAATGTCATCGCCGCTATTACTGGTAGCAGCGCTATTGCCACGACTGGGCGCAATCACTGTATTTTCAGAGATACCAAAGTTACCAGTATCATCATTGCGACTGGCTGAACCATCTTCAGGTTGAGTCACCACCACATCAGGCTCAAAGGCACTGATATCCCCTATGCGATCATTGCCTGTCTCAGCAATATCTTCATCAGGAATAGTCGCCATCTCTTGATTGGGCAAAATATCATAGAACTCATAATCACCATTATCAGTATCAGTGTCGACACGTGGCTGTACCTGACGATCAGGATCATTACCAGCGGTGCTGTCAGCAGGACTGAAATCAAATAATGGTGACAAGTATATAAACACCCCTATCATAAGGGTCAATACAGCCCCTACAAACATCCACAATAAGCCTGATACGCTACTTGTTTTGCGTTTTTCAGTCGCACCTTTAGGTTTTTTGGCTAGCATGGATCTGGTTCTCCCTACTGAATCTAACTATCATCAAATTATGGCTGGCAGTCATCTATACTCATACTACATGTTAGAAAGTTACTATATACTAGAAAAAAACTACATGCTAGATGGTGCCGACAACCCTAACAAACTAAGACCATTGGCCAATACTTGGCGCACGGCTTTAGACAAACGCAAACGGGCTTGCATCAAATCCATCTCATCCGAACTTGGTGTCTCACCTGACGTCAAACTCACTGGCAGAATGCGATTGCTGTCATACCAACCATGAAATAGCGCTGCCAACTCTTTAAGATAGTTGGTCAAGACATGTGGCTCATAACCCGTCGCGGCGCGTAATAATGTCGCTGGATATCCTGCTAATAATTTAATCAGCTCGTCTTCGTTTGGTGCGCTAAGTAAGTTTTGATGTTCTAAACCAATCGCATCGTCTACCACAAGACCACTATTTTGTAGCTTTTCTAATACTCGGCAAACACGAGCATGCGCGTATTGAATGTAATACACTTGATTGTCTTTGCTTTGTGATTTAGCCAGCTCCAAATCAAAATCAATATGCACTTCAGGCTTACGGGCGACATAATAAAAACGCGCGGCGTCGTTACCAACTTCGGTACGTAAATCACGCAGGGTGACAAATTGACCTGAACGCGAGGACATTTGCACTTTTTCACTGCCACGCCATAGTGCAACAAATTGCACAAGCACCACATCTAAACGCTCGGCATCAATACCAAGCGCCAATAAAGCGGCTTTTACGCGTGGCACATAACCATGGTGATCGGCACCCCAAACATTGACCACTTTATCAAAACCACGATCAAATTTATTTTTGTGATACGCAATATCAGAAGCAAAATAAGTAGATTGACCATTGGCACGGCGCACAACACGGTCTTTTTCATCACCAAAATCGGTTGATTTAAACCAAATATTACCGTCTTTTTCGTATAGATAGCCTTTTTCATCTAAGGTTTGCAAGACTGGCTCAATCTCGCTATCGATCGATCTTTCGCTAAACCAGCACTCGTAACGCACACCAAAGTCATTTAAGTCATCTTTGATATCGGCTAAAATACTGCTCAATGCCGCATTTAAAAACAGCTCATAGCCCTCACCAAGCAAGGCTTTACTGTTGGCAATCAAGCCATCAATATGCGCTTCTTTGTCACCTGATAGCAGTGTTTTTTCGCCGTCCGCATTGATCTCAAACTCAGCATCTGCTGGCACATCTTTAGCGATTACTGCAAAGCTATGAACGTAATGATCACCATGTTGCGCTTTTAACATTTGGGCGATGTCACTGACATAATCACCTTGATAACCGTTGACTGGGAAGATTATTTGCTCACCGTTGGTTTCCAGATAACGCAAATAGGTACTGGTCGCCAAGATATCCATTTGACGACCGGCGTCATTGACATAATATTCACGCGTGACGTCATAACCAATCGCTTCCAGCAGGTTTGCCACGCTCATACCGAACGCTGCACCGCGACCATGCCCAACGTGCAAACTTGACGTTGGATTGGCAGAGACAAACTCAACCTGAATTTTTTGCCCGTCAAACTGATCGCTTAAACCAAAGCGATCTTGCAAGGCAAAGATATCATCTAATACCGCAAATTTGGCTTCCGCATTTAAGAACACGTTAATAAAGCCTGGACCTGCGATTTCTACTTGGCGAATGTCTTGGTTTTCAGGCAGCGCATTGACGATTTTTTCGGCAAGCTGTCGCGGATTGACCTTGGCAGCTTTGGCCGCTGTCAGCGCGATATTACTGGCGAAATCACCATGGCTTAAGTCTTTAGTACGGGTGATTTGGCTATTATTTTGCCAATCGCTTGGTAGCGTGCCATCTGCTTGTAGGGTTTGAATCGCATCGTTAAATAGTGATGCAAGTGTATCAATTTGGGCTTGTGACATAAGGATTTGAACTCAGTTAAATAAACAACAAAAACGGTATAAAAATGTGGCGAATGCGAGCAGCCAATAACTGCCTATTATAATAGCGACCGACATTGCAGGGGATAAAATAATACAAAAAAGATAAGTAACCTGTAAATATAACAATCTTTGCCCTGCATTGCACCATTTGCACCAAAATTAGCACTAAAATCTTACGGTTATGACAGTTAACACTGATAATTTAGGTGACTAGGGCTTGTCCTCATTGTAAAAATGGTGATAAACATGAGATAAATTGCCGTCAAGCAAGAAAAGTAGCGCAAATAATATCGAGATATTGATAAGCTATTTGACTATGTTTGGCAAAATTTGGCCATTTTTAGCCCATTTAGAGGATGATTGATTGAATTGAAGACACGCCCTAACAGGCGTTGTCTGTGCTTTCATTCACGATAAGTCAGATTGAAATGCTTTAAATAGATCAGGATTTAGCGCTGTTACCGATCAGTCAACCCTGCAAATTGTAGCGTTACTGTTGTCTCATACTTAGCAGCAGTTTATACCTGCTCGCTTCCGCGTTATAATAACAGTTTGTATTGCTGCCTGCTTTTTTCTGACTTATTTTATGGATTACTGCTTATATCATGAATGGTGATACTTCATTTTGAAGGCAGTTATTATCAAAAGATCCATAAAACAATATAAATAAAGGCGGCGTTACTACTTTATAGGATTATGCCATGTTTGCTATTGCTGCCAGTACGGTTACCAGTTGGGGATTGTATGTTTTACTACCCATATTTATCGCCTTCTTATTTTTTATTATGTGGGATATCTCTAAAGAATCTCAAGCTGGGCGCGCGGGTACATTTTGGATTTTCTTAGCACTAGGCGCAGGGTTTGTGGGCTTCTTACTCAAGCTATTATTGGAAGTCGCTTTTAAAAGGTGGTTGATATAATTTTTATATAATTAAGCAGTATCCTAACTGTCAATGATAGGTAATAAATAACTCGCCTATCACTGATAAATAAGCGGTTAAATAATCAATTAAAAAATACATGGCTCATGACGGCTTCACTTTATAGTGTGTCAATCATTCCTACCAAAGTATCACTCACTGAGCTTTGCTATCATTTTTTATGACTTCACTCACGTAAGTTGGTAAATCCCACGCACCACCAGCAAAACCGCGACACATTCCTGAGCTGGAATCTTCTGATTTGGCAAATGTTTGACCATTCCAAACCCATATCGCATGATTCCAGCAATCACCAATCCCACGGTCTTTATGCATCGCCCAAATCTCGCCATCAGAATAGTCATTGCCTGCGGTGGTGATTAGCTGCGAACTACGAGGGTTTGCGTTGTCTATAAGCCAATATCCATAGCTTTCATTATAGGCACCTTGCCAACAAAGATGACTGGCAAGCGTATGCTTGGCATCCACGGCTGTAAATTCCCAATCCAGTCTATCAGAACCATACTCTTGCATTCGTTGGTACGCGTCGGTCTTTGGATTAACCAGCTCACAGTCTCCCATCACCTCATCTGAGCCCATTAACTGCTCGTCATCAATATTCACCCACTTGTTTATATTGACCTGAAAGTACGCCTGTTTTGATGCAGATAGTGTCTTATTGTCTTTTTCTGAATACGAGAATGCCTTTTTGATGATTGGCTTTGGCTTAGCGGATTTCGGTGTTTGCTTACTTGTGTGGTTTTTACTCACCAATGCTATTGGCGTGCCTACTCTGCCTTGCACCTCATCAAGTTTGAGCAATACCGCACTCATACCTTTGTCGCTAATAGACCAATTTTTATCACCCGCTCTTATCTCTATCTTAGTATTTTGACGCGAATGACTCAGAAGTTGCTGAGTTTGCTTGGCGGTTAAATCGTACGCAGAACCATCAGCATCTGGTTGTAGCATGCCTTGGTTTTTGCCATTTAACCAAAGCTCAGCCTCGGTATTATTCTGCTTTGGAACCTCTGGTAAAAACTGTACTGTGGCACTTTGTAAAGAAACTTTAGGTAATACTGTGAGCAATATTGAGGCAGACGTATCTAATTGATCCTCTTCTGCATAACCTGCTGCGCGACAAGTCAATGTATTATCACAAACCACTTGCCAATCATCCTGCACAAAGCCCCACCCTTCAAATGGCGTACCATAGGCAGCATGAGCTGATATGGACGTCAATGGCAGCAAGCCCATCATAGCGCTGAGCAAAATCGTTAATTTTTTCACTGTCCATATTCCCTATGAGTGATACAGTGCGCACGCGCTACTTTTTGGCAATCAAAGTTGCACGCATCGGCGCAGGATACCCTTCCATGGTTTTAGTCGAGTCATTAGGATCCAAGAAGTCGGCTAGCGAATGATAAGTCATCCATTCCGTTTTACGTTGTTCCTCAATCGAAGTCACTGCTACATCCACGCAACGTACGTCTGAGAATCCTGCTTTTTCTAGCCAGCCTATCAATGCCGCGACTGATGGTAAAAAATACACGTTATTCATCTGGGCATAGCGGTCGTGTGGCACCAGTACGGTATTGGCATCACCTTCGATAACCAAGGTTTCAAGCACCAACTCACCGCCTTTGACCAACTGTCCTTTAAGCTGTTGTAAATGCTCAAACGGCGATTGGCGATGATAGAGCACCCCCATGCTAAATACGGTATCAAACAGTTGACTATGCTCGGGCAAGGCTTCAAGTGGTACGGGGATATAATGCGTTTTATAGCTATCAGCAGCCCCGACAAAATGCCGAATCGCCATAAACTGATGATAAAACAAGCAAGACGGATCAATGATAATGACCGTATCCGCGCCAGCGCCAGCCATACGCCAGCCGTGATAGCCAGAGCCACCGCCCACATCCAATACGCGACGACCTTTTAAATTACCCAAATGCGGTGCGACTCGCTGCCACTTCCAATCACTGTGCCATTCGGTATCAATCAATATTGGCGCGGCTTGTTGGTCTTCATTCTGACCACTATCTATTTGATTTTCGAGCTGACCACCAATTTGAAAAGGCCCTTTGCGCCACGGCATCAGCTGTTTTAATAATGCCATTGTTTGTTTGCGCTGAGACTCACTAAGATTTGCCTCAATCGTTAGAACATCACTGTTTAGATCGACATTATTGACGGTTAATGTTGGCAAACGAGCGACTGACGCTTGATAAGCAGGTGCATGCGCGTAGTTGGCTTTGTCCTTGATATCATTTAACCATGTTGGCAAGCGCGTAAGCCATTCATAAGCACGCGGCTGCTGCTGGGCTAACTCAAACAAGGTTAAATATAATTCGCGTTCGGCGTGGGTGATAGTTTCGTTAAGCATAAAAGCAGGTTACCGTATTGATCAAAAAACAACTGTGTTAAAAATAAGAATTATTTAAACGCCACAATAGAGACGAAGTTCAAAAACTGAAACCACGTCAGATGACGCTCGAATCCAACATCACTCAAGCGCGCATGATGCTCGTCTAAGGTATCAGTAATAAGCACGTTTTCTAACGCATTACGCTTGCCGCTGATTTCCATCTCGCTATAACCATTGGCGCGTTTAAAGTCATAATAACGCTCAACCAACCACGCATCATATTGCTCATCAAAAGCATGGGTTTTTTCAGTTAATACCAGTATGCCGCCTTCGCTTAATGCTGCATAAATCTTCTCTAAGACTGCGACTCTATCGGCAGCGGGCAAAAACTGTAGCGTTAAATTCAAAATCACCATATCGCACGGTTCAAGCTCGACATCGCGAATATCAGCGGTAATCACTTCGATGTCATGCTCAGGATAATTTTCACTCAGTAACGTGGTCGCCTCGGTCGTCATCGCTGGTGAGATATCAATCGCTTTAATCTGCAAGTCTTGTGGCTCAAACTCACCCGCCAACGTCATGCTTGCTGCGCCAAGTGAACAGCCCAAATCATAAATGCGACTGACGCGCTGACCACTATCGCTCTGTTGACGATACTTACAATGACGTCGGGCAAATATGGGCAACATCGCTAGCACCTGACCATAACCGGGCACACTGCGGCGAATCATATCAGGGAAGCAAGCCACCACTTGCTCATCAAAGGAGAAGCGCGCTGCTTTATCAAGTGGCGTGGTAAACGGTTTGTCAAATAGGGTGTCATGTTTAATAGCAGGCTTAGATTGACTCATGGTGCGACTCATTTTGTGATAATAGAACTTAAATTAGGAGATAATTGATGGTCTTGCTTGTCATTATTAGCTGAAAGCGGCACGACGTAGCAAAAGCCCATTATAACATTACTGTTTGTTACTTATCGCAGTCAGATGCCCTGCTAAGCTAAATACGTATTGCTAAGTAAGTAACACTTGGCTCATATTTTATATTTATAAAAATAGGAAAAATTATGCAAACCATTATTTTGGGCGGTGGCTGTTTTTGGTGCACCGAATCGGTATTTTTATCCGTAAAAGGTGTGCAATCTGTCGTTTCAGGCTACATGGGCGGTGACGCTGTTTCTGCCAATTACGAAGCGGTTTGTGGTGGCAATACAGGGCACGTTGAAGTCATTAAAGTCGAGTTCGATGACTCTATCGTCCCGTTAGAAGTGATACTTGATGTTTTCTTTGCCACCCATGATCCCACCACAATGGATCGTCAAGGCAATGACGTCGGCAGCCAGTACCGCAGCGTGGTTTTTTATACCGAAGAAAATCAGAAACCAACGATTGACCGCACTATCAACAAACTGCGCGATATGGGCGTTAATGTGGTCACTGAAGTACATCCAGCTGTTGAGTTTTATCAAGCAGAAGAGACCCATCAGGATTTCTTTAATAAGAATCCAGGACAAGGGTATTGCAACTTTGCCATACCTCCAAAGCTTGCCAAATTGCGTAAAGAGTTTAGTCAATATATGGTGAGCTAAACGACAGAATAAAGATATTTATTCATTTGAAAAAAGATTATCTAAGCATTTCATTATAGCCAAACGCTTATTGTATGAGCGTTTGGCTTTTTAACATCTTTAGCATTCTCACTCAAACAGTTATGATAGAAACAACTCAAATATAACCCTCAACGAATAAAGGCGAAGGTATGAACGCTGAATTTTGGCACAGCCGCTGGCAAGAGAAACGCATTGGCTTTAATCAGTCTGCAGTGAACCCCTTATTAATAAATTACTTTAAGCAGTTAAACCTGCCAGCTGGTAGCCGTGTCTTTGTTCCTTTATGTGGTAAATCGATTGATATGGCTTGGCTGGCGGCGCAAGGCTACGACGTCGTAGGCGTTGAATTGGTGGAAACAGCGATACAAGAATTCTTTGCTGAGCAGAATATCTCCCCTACTGTGCACCAGCATGTAGACAATCCAGCGATTAAATACTATCAAGGTCAGTTGTCAGGACAAACCATTACCCTATGGGTTGCTGATATTTTTGCACTAACGACTGAGGATATCGGATCTGTAAAGGCGGTGTATGACAAAGCCGCATTGATTGCGCTGCCAGAAAACATGCGTACGAAGTATAGCGAGCATATACGTAAAATAAGTGGTCATGCACCACAATTTATCATCACTCTCACTTATGACCAAAGCAAAAAAGCGGGACCGCCGTTCTCGATCAGTAGCGAGCAAATACAGCAATATTATGGCGATAACTATCATATCAGCGAACTGACGAGTGAACTTACTTCTATAGGATCGGCACCTGAGCTAACAGCCTCTGAGCATGTTTGGCTATTGAAATGAGTGGTTAAAAAATGAAATAAGTCGTTAATAAAGCCGTTTGCGTAGCGATTAATCAGTACTAAATTATGATGGAGAAATTGAATGAAAATATTAGTTGGGCTGATAAGTTTAATCTCTATTTTACTAGTCACGCTCGCAGGTCCGCTGTACAAGTTTGGCTTAATCGATTTAGCGACTGCGTTTGCAGGGTTTAAGTTTGGTGTATTTACTGGTATCGCAGCATTGGTACTATTAGTCATACAGCTTTTATTTAAACGAGACACGGCTAGCATTGGTAGCGTATTAACATCAGCAGCGCTTGCTATCATTGCCATTGCTATTCCACTAAGCATGATGAATAGCGCCAAAAACGTACCGCCCATTCACGATATTTCAACCGACCTAGTGAATCCACCTGAATTTGTGGCCATTGCCCCACTGCGCGCTGATGCACCAAACCCAGTTGAGTATGCAGGTGTAGAGACTGCAACGCAGCAGCGCGCCGCCTACCCTGAATTACAAACATTACGCTATAGCCAGTCAAAATCTGAGTTGGTTGAGGCAACCAGACAAGCCATCGATAATTTAGGTTGGGAGCTTGTCAATATCGATGCTGACAAAGGTGTCATTGAAGCGACAGATACGACTGCTTGGTTCGGTTTTAAAGATGATGTTGTCGTGCGTATCACGGATAACAGTAGTGAACGTCTAGTAGATATTCGCAGTAAGTCACGGGTTGGTGGGAGCGATTTGGGCAAAAATGCGGCGCGTATTCATACGTTGGTTGAAGAGTTGGATAGGATTTTGGGGGCGTGATTAGGTTTTGAAACCTCGAAACCTCCTATAACTTATTTAGTCAGTTTTTTGACAATATATTGAAGCTCACTTCTTTGCCCTTCATCAGGTAGACATGTTAAAAGCATTTCAAGAGCGTATTCATTTGCTATTTCTAAGGGAGGCTTATACGGTAAGTCATAACCAAAAACCTCACTCATCATAGTGAACAAATCTTTGCGGTGTCTACAGGCTTTACGACTATTTAGATTCAACATTTGAATAGCTTCACTACCACGTTTACTATCAGACTCTAACTCTCCTGCAAGATTTAGTTTTATCTCATCTTCACATTCATCCATAAGCGGTGTTAAAAGCAGTTCTTGGCTGCCTTTTGCGTTGTCACACTGCTTAGCAGTTCTACAACTTAATAATAAATTATCATAGTCAAAGCACTTATGTGGATAGTCGTTACGGCTTTTTAAATGTTCAATAGTCGTGTTTCCATTGCCAAGACTTTTACAGCAGTAACAGCAAACTCCACGCTGTTCATCATACAACTGCTGACGCAAAGGCGCTTTAATAGTTTCTGGAATTTCGCCCCAATTCTTAGTTTGATACTTTTTAAAACTCTTTGCTGTCTCAAGAGGCATTGATCCTAACTTATCAATCTTTTGCATGATTCGACTCATCTTTATTAGATTTTGCCAATTTCGCTTGAGCCAATAATAGACGACACTTTAATAGTTCTAAATGGTCAGACGGCAGTTTTTTAGCTAGCTCTGTTATACGAGTATCTGCTGTCACATAATCATGCTTACTGATAGCGCGGCGAATAACTGTAAACTGCTCTTCGACTTTACTGTCTCGGATATCCACATCAAATATTTTGGTAAGCACTGTATTGGCATCTTCACCATAGACATTAGGCATTTCTGTTAATTCACCATCATCCAATGAATACAACAAAATATCATTACGATCACTGATAACATGTGGCGAATGTGTGGTTAAGATAAACTGAACGTTTGGGAAAGTAGCGACCAACTTATCAATCAAATCATGTTGCCACTTTGGATGAAGATGCAAATCCACCTCATCAATCATCACTACGCCTTCACCTTCTAATGGATTCGCTAGGCTTGGATTAAGGATTGCTAGACGGCGAGCTATATCACCTACTAAAGCTAGAAGTGATTTCTCTCCTTGGGATAACTGATTAACATCTAACTTTTCGCCATCCTTTTCCACTATCATGGTAGCAGTACCTTTACGACGGATATAAAAATCAGTGAACCCAGTAAAATACTTCAGTGCGCTTTTCACAAAGAATAAAGGTAAGTCTCTAGAAATGTCCTCGCTATGCTTTTGTAGCTTTTGCACTTCATGTATTTCTTTTTCTATCTTATATTTAGATTCCTCTAACATCTCTAGACCAATATTTACTTTGTCTTCTTTAGAAGACTTAAGCTGACTTAAAATTTTCTTAACTTCATTCAAAACTTTTTCATTTTCACTATTTAATCCTCCCAAAATACTTTCAGTTGATACTTTCCTTTCATTTTCAATATCTTCTGAATTTCTAAACCAATCTAGGAAATTCGAGAAAACTATAGAGTTTGAGTTTAAACAGTTTTTATAAGCATCCAACTGATCATATTGGTATGAAAAGATATCCTTCTGAATTTCAACTGATATTGTCCTATTGACTGAATAGAAAGTTATAAGAGGTAAAGAATACTTATCTTCTTTAGTTAGGTTTGAGCGAAAACTTCTGACAGTTTTACTTAACAATTTCATATAATTACTCGAAGATTTAAGACGTCCATCTTTAACAGAAGTAATACTCCAGTCTGCATCTTCTTCTAATCCATAAGGCATTGGATTGTTCTCGTTAAAATCAACCCTTATACTAGCTTTGACCTCGTTCTTACCATTATTTATATAAGTTTTATCAATATTAAAACCATCTTCATCACTAGCAAGTTTTGCTACAAACCAACTCAAATTTGTCGCCAGTGCTTGCAAAACTTGCGATTTTCCTGCACCGTTATTACCCACAATAACAGTGACATTACCCATCTTTTCAGAAGTTGGCGCAAAGTCTATTTTTAAGTCTTCAAAGCGACCATAGTTTTGTAGGTGTAAGCGTTTGACTTTCATTGTTTACCTTATTTTTATAGGTAGTAAATATTTAGGTATTTTATCAATTTCTGTGGTAATTCTTACCCATCAGTATAACAACTTAAAAGACAAGTAATGAATGCTATTGTTTTGGGAAAAAAGCCTCAACTTGCTTAAACCCTCTCTCAACCTCACGCCACCGTCAATTTATAGTAACAGCTTACTTCGACACCTTTTCTTTACCTATAAGATTGGTTACTCTAAGTCCATACTGCACCAATCAGCTTTGCTTTCTCTTTTAATAACTATTTCAACGTTTATAGGATATTTTCATGCGTTTGACTCCAGTTTCTACTTTATCATTACTTAGCCTTGCTGTTGGGCTGAGTTTTGCTAGCACTGCTCAAGCAGCCAAACCACCAGCACCAAACTTATCTAATGCCGAGTTTCAACAATGCTTAGACGGTTTGAAAAACTCTAGCAAATTTCGAGGGGTTGATAGCTCTACTTTTAATAACTATCGCCCTAGCCAGCCTGATCCTAGCGTGATTCAGTCATTGAATTATCAGCCAGAATTTCAAAAAGACGTTTGGGACTATTTATCTTCACTGGTCGATAAAGAGCGTGTAGAAGATGGCATCCGCGCCAAGCGTCAATGGGCGGATACGCTACGTCAGATTGAATCACGCTATGGCGTCAAAGCCGAGCACGTACTAGGTGTATGGGGCGTTGAGTCAAACTTTGGGCAGACATTGGGCAAAAAACCTTTGTTTGAGTCTCTAGCGACGCTGTCTTGTTTTGATCGCCGTCAAAGCTATTTCCAAGGCGAATACGCCAATGCACTAAAAATCGTCCAAAACGGTGATATCGCGCCAAGTGATATGACCGGCTCATGGGCAGGCGCTTTTGGTCAAACGCAATTTATGCCAAGTACCTTTTTAGAGCTGGCAGTCGATTTTGATGGCGATGGTCGCCGTGATTTGGTCAATAGTGTGCCTGACGCGCTAGCCTCTACCGCCAACTTCTTAGATAAGCGAGGCTATCGCACGGGCGAGCCTTGGGGTTACGAAGTCAAGCTACCCAGTGGATTTTGGGCAGCGTCTGACCGTAAAAACAAGAAGTCTATCAGCCACTGGCGCAATCAAGGTATCACGCTCGCCAATGGCAGTCCATTGCCAAACGATTTGAGTAGTGCTGGTCTATTATTACCCGCTGGCAAAGATGGTCCTGCTTTCTTAGTCGGTAAAAACTTTGATACGTTTTACTCTTATAATGCGTCAGAAAATTATGCATTGGCAATCGCCCATTTATCAGACTTAATCACCAAAGAGGACAGCAGCAAAACTGACTTTGTCACGGCATGGCCTACCGATGACCCTGGTATCAGTCGCCAGCAAGCCAAAGATATCCAGCAGGCGTTATTGAATGCGGGTTACGATATTGGTGGTGTTGATGGCATTATTGGCGATAACACCCGTATCGCGATTCAGCAATACCAATCTAGTCGTGGTATCTTGCCAGCGGATGGCCGCGCAGGACAAAAATTCTACCGCGCAATCATTGGAGATGCTGGAAATACAGCCCCTAAAAGCACGCAATACAGCAATCAATACGGGCAGCCACCGAATAGCCAGCCTTTAAACCCTGCCTCTGCTGATCGTATGGGACAGCTGATTCAGCAGCAAACGAGTACTCCTAATACTTACTCGACGCAGCCTTCTGCGCAATCACCTAACTCTGGTAACACACGCTATCGCCGTGTCATCGGTAGCGACGGTGTGGTGAAGCTCGTTCGTGTTGACGAAGGTTCTTAGTATTCCGCGGATGTATCTTAGGTTAAAGCACATAAAAAAAGCCACGTTAATAATAACGTGGCTTTTCCATGGGGTTCATTCTTTAGTTTTTAGTCAATTTTTAACTTAAACGATCGGTGGTGGGTTCGGTTTACCATTGTCACCATCCCAGTTCTCACGTGCTTTTTCATCTAGATCAGCAGGCGTTTTTGGCTCCCACTTGCCATTTTCTTTCCACGTGGCATCGCCCCAATCAGCGTCTTCTTCTTTTCTGTCTAAGTCTTTGTAAGCTTGGCTAGGGTCGATACCGCGGCGTTTCATGTCCGCTACTTGCTCTTCTAAGGTATGAAACTGCTCGGCAGCATGCATAGATTCTTCTAAGCCATCAAGCTCTTTTTTTAATGCATCGTTTTTAGCGTTACTCATCAGGTGCTCTCCTTAGTCAGTATTATTATGCGATTTATATGTATACAATATATTTATTATCAGTCTCTGATTAGTCTCTGATTAGTCTCTGATTAGTCTCAATATTACCAGTCTTAAATGGATTCACAACCGTTGACGCGTATGCTTTGTATTACAAAACGTAGTCACAGCCACACGTGTACTCTTTACAGCAGATAGGCTATGACTATTTTGAAATAAGGAAGGCAGGAATATTATTAGTGCAGAGTGCGAATCATTGGGAGTTATGATGGACTTCGTTCAAGAGATTTTTTGCATGAAAGGTCAACTTCCAAAGTTCTTGCGAGACGCGAGTGCCATAGGTTGTGAGCTGTATCCAGTTTGCACCCACTAGCTGACGTTGTAGCTGGTTCAAATCATCTTGAGAAATTTGGCAGCGCGAGACCGCATGGACATTCGGCATCTCTTTTTTGATGTCTTGCTCAGCTTTTGACGCTATCAAGCGGTTCATAGCATTTTGCAAGCCATAGCTCGAAAAGGTCGCTGGTATTTTCATCAAGGCGATCAATATCTCTTGCCATGTTAAGGTCATGGGTCTGGTAACATCGGTCAGGTTGCCACCTGCATAAGCTTGAGCACTATATTGAATATCAAAAGCTTCTAACAATACAATTGGCTTACTCACATCATCAGAGACGAATTCATCAGCAGGTGGGCTATTTTCCTTTAGCGTTTTGTCAGTAGACAATAAATCTGCAAACCGTTCCGCTACTGTTTGTTTGCTAAATTTGATCATCTCTTCATTAGCTCTCAGCCATCCACCAACGACCTGATGATTGGTCACTGCGTTATAGTAAGCTTGTACAAGTAATGGCTCAATATCCGTTTCTGTATCATAATAATATATCGTATTGTCCTGCCGAGTTACCGACTTAATAAATTCTTGCAGTTGACGACTGATACTCGCATCTGGATGATGATTTTTGATTAAGATTAATAACGGTTTGAGCTTGGCTTTGGCATTCAAATAGCTCAAATGCATTTGGCTAACGCCATTCCTTTGCACGGTGCCATAACTATCCCCTATGAGCATCAGTGCATAATCGCAGGAGTCGATACATTGTCGACCATATAGCGAGGCTTTTGGCAATTGGCTCGACACATCATAGGTCAAGAAGGCTCGCGACTGGAAAAATATCGCCAAGCTGTCCAAGACCAACAATTGATCATTGTCAGCGCATATGATATGAATATGATAGCGACGGTTTGGCACAATCACCTCTAAGCTTAGGTCGTGACATAAAATAATATGATGTAAAATAGAGCACAAATATTTTGTTCTGCACAGCCGAGCATACTCTTGCAGAAATACACTCAATTTATTTTAACTAAATCAATACTACAGGCAAGGGATTGGCGTAAATAGCTTTGCTAGCAATTACTCAGGATAGTATTGCAATACGGTCTCTTTACCAAGTAAGCGCTCAATCAAGGCGCCTAGTCTATCACTATATTTGGTAGCATGGAAAGTTAATGGCGGTCGAATGACAACTTTTGTTTTGTCAGTTGTTTCTAAACAATGATCATCTGGGGTATTGTCAACCAATGCAGACAGCTGGTTTGCAGCCAATAGCTGCTTAACTCGCTCAGCAATGGCTTGTCCAGAATCAACGACCTGCATCGCCAATTGCTGCTGAGCAATCTCATCTAACAAAAACGTTTTGAAAAATGGATAGTGCGTACAGCCTAGTACCAATTGATCAACGCCATCATGAGCAAATAATGTGAGCTGCTGGCGTAATCTTAAAGCAGTATCATCCTGCTCTGGCATTCCCGCCTCTACCCAAGGTACCAATTGCGGATCAAAATATTTGGTCACTACCGTATTGTTGGGTTTAGCAAAGTGATCGATGACCTCATTAAGCAATGTGCCATTCAAGGTAGCCTTAGTCGCTAAAACGACCACGCGACCAGTTTTGCTCGCCGATATGGCGGGCTTTAGCGCCGGGACTAATCCGACGATAGGCAGCTGCGGATAACGCCGTCTGGCTGTTTCCAAAGCATAGGCTGAGGCGCTATTACAAGCAATAACAATGAGCTTGCAGCCCTGCTCATACAACCAATCAACGGCTGTTAAAGTCAACGATTCAATATCGGCGCTATCACGATTACCATAAGGCACATTTAAGGTGTCTGCATAATAGACATAACGCTCAGCAGGCAACTGCTGTGCCAAATGTAGATAAACTGACAGTCCACCTACACCAGAGTCAAACAATCCGATTGGCGCATTGCGCTTTTTATTATTTATAACTGTGCCAATATTCGTTTTATGGATGTCAGCTTTAGCATTAGTTGCACTCTCGACATGCTCAACATGTTTACCATCAAAGCTATCTGAGCGCATTTTCACCCTATTTAAGCTATTACCTGTAGTAATATCCATCACTACTCTACTGCCATTTTTATATACATATCGTCATCTTTATGCTGTTTGCTGTTTGCTGTTTGCTGTTTGCTGTTTGGCATAATACAGTAATTATCTGGTGATTTATCGCTATCTAAGCAGTAAATCATTTGACAGATACATAGCTTTGAGCCCTTGCGTTAACTGGCTGGCATCGACAGCTCATAGGATTTTCCGCCACTTTGTAACGTCAGTATCGTCTCACCATTTTGCTCTGTCAATTCGCCAATTTCGGTCAAGTGATAAAAAGTATTACGCCCAATAAGTGCGTCCAAACCATTTCTAACGGGCATATAAGGACGTACCTGCATATCCATTGCTGCCTGCTGATCAATCGTATCATTGTCTGTAGGATTATACGCTTTTAATGTGATGGTGTGCTCATCATCTAAACGCACCACATCGCCAGTCGTCGTGGTAAATTCTAGCCAACGGTTATTGCCTTCGTTGACGATACCGACGTCATTGATTAATAAAGGGGCATCTTCAACTTGGATACGGATTTTCTGTACTGGCGTCTTTAAAAAATATTCAATGACACCATTATTATCTTCTTTCCATAAAATAGTCGCAAATAAGCTCACCAATGACTCTCTGGTCATTTGCCCTCCTTCATGCCACCACTCGCCATTTGCCTTTATGACCAGATCCATATCGGCCACATCTTTTGGGTGCCATTTATCCAATGGTGGGATGGCACGTCCTTCACGTTTGCCTACAGTAGACTTTAGATACTGACTGAGAGAATCCATATTACTTAGCTCAGATGGCACGTCTTTTGGCGGTTTAGCTGCCGATTCATCGTTTTGAATTATGTCTTCATTATTGTTATTCATCGTGTAATCCTTTACTTAGCATTCAAAGTTTGGCAAATCTATTATTACTATAAATTTTAGTTTCGGGTATGATGAAAACATATCATCTTAGCACCCTCATTAGTTCAATCTTACCTTAACATCGATACTCATAAATGCGTATCGTGTTTGTAGGACTTTTCTTTTATAATGAGTAACGATTTTTTATTGAAATGGTCAAGTGGGTGTTGTGTTAATGACACATTTTACGTGATGTGTTGATATCCTTAAATACATGGATCTCGACAGTAACATGGTCAATTGATGTCGCAAAGACAGTTTTTATCGGGCAGCCATATGTCTGAGTAATGTTAGCGCCGCAAGTCTATTATTCAATGGTTAAGCTAATGATGCCCTGAGATAAGCCACTAAAAGTTTAGGAGTAGGTATGCAAGAGCAAGACAATCAAAAGCCAGTCATTGATAGTGACACTGTGAATACTGACCCATCAGTAGCGACAGAGACGGCAAATCTAGATAAAGCAGAGTCAGCCGTTGTGACCCAAGAAGCGCCAGCTGAAACAGTCGCTATCGACAAAGCGCCAGAGCCAGTAGTAGAAGCTGTCGCGGCAGAGCCTGAGATTGAACGTGAATCCATGGAATTTGACGTTATCATCGTTGGTGGTGGACCTGCTGGGCTATCTGCTGCTATCCGCCTGCGTCAGCTCGCTATCGCTGCTGGTAATGATGAGTTTATGGTTTGTGTGGTCGAAAAAGGTTCTGAGTTTGGTGCGCATACCTTATCAGGTGCTGTCATCGAACCACGCGCTTTGAACGAGCTGATACCAGACTGGAAAGAAAAAGGCGCGCCGCTTAATGTGCCAGCGACCGAAGATCGCTTTTATTATCTAAACTCAGCCACGCGCTCTACTAAAGTACCTGACTCGTTGATTCCAGGACCGATGCACAACAATGGCAACTATATTGTCTCATTGGGCAATGTGGTGCGCTGGTTGGCGGTACAAGCTGAAGAACTTGAAGTCATGATGTTCCCAGGCTTCCCTGCAGATGATATTTTATATAACGATGACGGTTCTGTACGTGGTGTCTTGACGGGCGATATGGGCGTGGCTGCCAATGGCGAAGCCAAGCCTAGCTTTGAGCCAGGTTATGAGCTACTTGCTAAATACACTATTTTTGCCGAAGGCAGCCGTGGTCATTTAGGTAAGCGCTTAATCAGCCGTTTTGATCTTGATAAAGACTCAGATCCTCAGCATTATGGTATCGGTCTAAAAGAGCTGTGGGACGTAGCCCCTGAGAAACACGAGCAAGGCGTGGTCATGCACGGTCTTGGCTGGCCATTGACCGAAACAGGATCTACTGGTGGCTGGTGGTTATACTTCGATGAAAACAACCAAGTAAGCTTTGGTCTTGTCGCTGACTTGTCTTACCACAACCCATACATGTCGCCATTCGATGAGATGCAGCGCCTAAAAACCCATCCCGTCATCAAAAACGTATTGGAAGGCGGCAAGCGTATCTCTTATGGCGCACGTGCTTTAACCAAAGGTGGCTTAAACTCTCTACCGAAATTCACTTTCCCAGGTGGTGTATTGGTCGGTGATGATGCTGGATTCTTGAACCCTGCTAAAATCAAAGGCACACACACATCGATGAAGTCAGGCATGCTAGCCGCCGAAGCCATCTTTGAGGCACTACAAGCCGAGCGTCAGCATGATGAAGTGGTTGCCTATACCACCATGTATAAAGAGTCGTGGTTGTATCAAGACAACTATGAATCGCGCAACTTCTCGCCTGCAATACATCGCATGGGTCTGTTTATGGGCGGTGCTTTTACCTTTATCGAGCACAACTTATTAAAAGGTAAAATGCCGCTTACCTTACATGACAGCTTGCCAGATTATGATCAGTTAGAGCGTGCCAATCATGCTTTTCAGCCAACCTACCTCAAGCCTGATGGCAAACTGGTATTTGACAAGCTGTCATCGGTATTTATCTCTAATACTAACCATGCAGAAGACCAGCCGGTACATTTGAGACTGACTGATCCAACGGTACCTGTTTCAATTAACTTACCGCTATATGCTGAGCCTGCTCGTTTATACTGCCCAGCTGGTGTATATGAAATAGTAAAAGATGCGGAAGGAGCTAAGTTTGTGATCAATGCGCAAAACTGTGTGCATTGTAAAACTTGTGATATCAAAGATCCTTCGCAGAATATCACTTGGGTAACGCCAGAAGGTGGCGGTGGCCCTAACTATCCTAATATGTAAATATAAACAATATTAGGATTAATCGCTGATACTAAAAATCGCCCTTATGAATTCATAAGGGCGGTTTTTTTAACTTCGACACATGAGACAAGTTTATCTTTAATCAGGTGAGATTAATCTGTCCATGCATCACGATTGGCTTCGTCTTTAAGCTTTACAAAGTCATCAGGATTAAACTTGATTTGATCGCCAGTTTTACCTTCTTTAATCTGACGCTCGTAATCACGCAATATGCGCAGTGCTACGGGTGACAAGATTAAAATAGCCACTAAGTTAACGAGTGCCATTAGACCCATTGATAAGTCAGCGAAGTTCCATATGGCAGGAAGACTGGCAATAGCACCCACAAATACCATGCCAAGTACCATAAAGCGGAATATCATGATCATGACTTTAGCATTTTTGGCACCAGAGATGAATTCAAGATTTGACTCACCATAGCTATAATTGGCAATGATAGAGGTGAAAGAGAAGAAGAAAATAGCAATCGCAACGAAAATCACGCCCATATCACCCACATACTGCGACAGTGCCAACTGAGTCAGCTGAATACCTTCTTGCTCAACACTAGGATCGACCACACCGGACAAAATAATAATCGACGCCGTTGCCGTACAAATGACAAGCGTATCCATAAATACACCCAGCATTTGCATAAATCCTTGCACCGCTGGATGATCGGGATGACTCTTCGCCGTTGCCGCCGCATTAGGCGCTGAACCCATACCCGCCTCATTTGAAAACAGACCACGCTTGATACCGTTAATCATTGCCTGAGCAATACCATAACCAATCACCCCGCCTGCTGCTTGCTCAAAACCAAATGCTGATTTAACAATTAACACAATCGCCGCTGGGAATTGACTAAAATTCGTCACGATAATGAACAAGGCTAATAGGATATAGAGAATCGCCATCACGGGTACGATTTTACCCGCGATACGAGCAACCGAGCGCAAACCACCGAATACCACTGGCGCAACTAATACGACCAATACCAAACCTGTCATCCACGTTGGAACACCAAATGCTTCGTTGGTCGCTTGTGCGATGGTATTTGACTGCACGCCATTAAAGGCTAAACCGAATGCTACTAATAAGCATAATGAGAAAAATATCGCTAGCCAGCGCTGACCGAGACCTTTTTCGATATAATAAGCCGGTCCACCGCGGTAAACATTGTCATTGTGCGGCACTTTATAGGCTTGTGCTAATGTTGATTCGATAAAACTGGTCGACATACCGACGATCGCAGTCATCCACATCCAAAACACTGCACCCGGACCGCCAAGGTAAATCGCGATTGCGACCCCTGCCAAGTTACCCGTACCGACCCGCGCCGCTAATGAGGTCATCAGCGCCTCAAATGAGCTGATACCGCCATCTTTACGCCCTTGATTGGACACGCGCAATAGCTGCCACATATGCCCAAAGTGGCGAAACTGAATAAAACGTGTGGCAATGGTAAAATACAAACCCGCACCAATCAGTACGAACATCAGTAATCCATACCAAGGGTTACTCGCAATCAACCAATCATTGTTGCCCCAAATAATGCTTACACCATAATTGACGATGCTATTAAACCAACCTGCTATCCCTTCACCCATACTGCTATCCTCTCACTTACATTTTATACTGCTAGTATATTTTATGGATTGATGTGGTTAATGATATTTAAAAATGCTTACTAATCTCTCTGCCTACTTATGAAACAGTAAACATCTGCTCAATATACTGGCAAAGTAAATCACTAACATCCTGTCGCTACATTTTAACTGACTAGAGATTATTTAACTATTTCAAACCTATATTATAAAAATTAAATAAATATAAACTTTTGTAAGGTAACGTCTGTATTTACAGAATGAATGACTTTTATTACTAATAATGCTCTAACACCTCTATAAAATTACATCCTTAGTATAAATAAGGTTTTAGCACAGCACCTGAGCAACGCCAGTTTTTTTAGCTACTCTTTCTAACATAAGTTGACCAGGGTTTCCACAAAGCAAACATTTAGTTACATAAAGTAAATAAAATTTATTTATTGTTAATTAAGTCAATATTGTATATATTCCCAATAAGTTCATAAATATTTCTTGCAATACTTATTGGCATGAATAATAAGTTGAAATATTAAGACAATATCATCAGGGATGATGAGCATAATAAGACAGAGGACTGTCAACCAATAACGACCTTCCTCCATAAATCCTCATCTCTATATACTATAAATCCAGTCATTCTATAGCCCATAAATCTTGTTAGATGTTTAGGTTATAGTCGACCCACAGCCATATTTTACAATGTAATCTTTAGCAAAATCGAACCACAGAAAAGTATTTTTCGTAGTGCTTTGATTGATAGAAATCTGCTTTTTTTTCGATAATATCGGGTTACTTATTACTGGTTGGTCATTCTGCTTTATCAGCCTATAAACTGATTTTAGGATCCGTTTATAGACAACGTATCGAACTGTCTTCCATCATGTGATACATGCTAAAGCAAAATAACTTGTCAGGCTCAGATCAGTAATCTTGTTTTTATGTTAGGCAAAAGGAGTTGTCCTATGGAAAACCACAACGATCCATCCGGTTATTGGCGTGCCAATGTCCGTCTCATTTTAGGTAGCCTATTTATTTGGGCGCTATGCTCATACGGGTTTGGGATTTTGTTACGTCCTCTCTTAGCAGGTATTAAAATCGGTGGTACCGACTTGGGCTTTTGGTTTGCTCAGCAAGGATCCATTGGGGTATTTATCGTTTTAATTTTCTTCTACGCTTGGCGTATGAATAAGTTAGATAAACAATACGGCGTAGACGAGGAATAGCCCCATGAGTCAATTTACGATTAATATTATTTTTGTAGGTCTATCTTTCGCTCTATACTTCGGTATTGCAATTTGGGCACGTGCTGGCACAACGAGTGAATTCTACGTAGCAGGCGGCGGTGTTCACCCTGTCGTCAACGGTATGGCAACGGCTGCTGACTGGATGAGTGCTGCGTCATTTATTTCGATGGCAGGTATTCTTGCCGCTGGCGGTTATGGCGCATCAACTTATTTGATGGGTTGGACAGGTGGTTATGTACTACTGGCAATGCTCCTAGCGCCTTATTTACGTAAATTTGGTAAGTTTACGGTACCTGACTTCATCGGTGACCGTTTTTATTCAAAAACGGCAGCAATGATTGCCGTAATTTGTTTGATTATCGCCTCAACCACATACGTTATCGGTCAGATGACAGGTGCCGGTGTCGCTTTCTCACGCTTCTTGGAAGTTGAAAACACTACTGGTCTACTGATTGCTGCGGTTGTTGTCTTCTTCTATGCTGTACTTGGTGGTATGAAAGGGATTACTTATACGCAGGTAGCGCAGTATGTCGTTCTAATGATTGCATATACCATTCCTGCTGTTTTCATCTCACTTGAATTAACAGGCAATCCAATTCCAGGTTTGGGCTTGTTTTCAAACCATGTGGAAGCAGGCGTTCCTATCTTAACCAAGCTAGATCAGGTGGTTACTGATTTGGGTTTCACGGCTTATACTGCTGATGTCCCTAACAAACTAAACATGGTGCTATTTACCTTATCACTCATGATCGGTACAGCAGGCCTACCACACGTTATCATCCGTTTCTTCACCGTACCTAAAGTTGCTGATGCGCGTTGGACAGCTGGTTGGACGTTAGTATTTATCTCGCTATTATACTTCACTGCGCCTGCAGTAGGTGCAATGGCACGTTTAAACCTGATTGATACGATTTATCCACAAGGGGTGGCAGAAGCACCTATAAACTATGATCAACGTCCAGACTGGATGAAGACATGGGAAGATACCGGTCTTATTAAGTATAATGATCTTAATAATGATGGTCGTATCCAAATGTACAACGACAGTGGGCTTGGTGCCGCTGAGCTTGCCTTGAGTGCTGCACAAGCGGATGGTGGCGATGTAGCCGCTGCCACTGCAGCCGTAGAAACTGCGCGTGTCGCACAGGATCTAGAACTTGATGGACGCTTCACCGCAGCAGGCTGGAAGGGCAATGAGCTTGATGTCAATGCCGATATCTTAGTATTGGCTAACCCAGAGATTGCGAATCTTCCACCATGGGTTATTGGTCTTATCGCCGCAGGTGGTTTGGCAGCAGCGCTCTCAACAGCAGCAGGCCTACTACTCGCTATTTCGTCAGCGATCAGTCATGACTTGATTAAACGAAATCTTAATCCAAATATTACTGATAAAGGCGAATTGAGAGTTGCACGTATTACGATGGGTGTTGCGATTGTAGTTGCTACTTGGTTAGGAATAAATCCACCAGGGTTTGCCGCACAGGTAGTCGCATTAGCATTCGGTATCGCTGGTGCATCGCTCTTCCCGGCACTGATGATGGGTATTTTCTCTAAACGGATCAATAATGTTGGTGCCATCGCTGGTATGCTAACAGGTCTGATTAGTATCCTTGTTTATATCTTTGTCTTTAAAGGTTGGTTCTTCATTAGCGGTACAGCGAACTTCCCTGATACGGCAGAGTATTGGTTGTTTGGTATCTCACCACTATCATTTGGTGCGATTGGGGCATTGCTTAACTTTATCGTAGCGTTTGCTGTCTCTTATGCTACTGCTCCCCCACCATTACACATTCAAGAGTTGGTTGAAAGTGTCCGCTCTCCACGTGGCGCAGGCGGTGCAGTCGACCACTAAGTGTATAAATGAGAATATATTTTCAGTTACTATATATCACTCACAGGCAGTAGCTGCTTGTGAGTGATTTTTTATCTCTTATTTATTATAAAAAATGCTAGATTTTTGCTTTATTGAATATACTTTATTAACTATGCTTAGGGCGTGTCCTCAATTAGATCGATTACCCTCTAAATGGGCTAAAAATGGCTAAATTTTGCCAAACATCGTCAATAGCTTATCAATATCTCGATATTATTTTCGCTACTTTCCTTGTTTGATGGCAATTTATCTCATTTTTATGACCGTTTTTAAAATGAGGACACGCCCTAGTTAAAAGCGCTCAATTAAAAGTGCTTAACGCATTAAGGAAGATTTTATGCTTTTTGAGTTTATCGCTACCATTGCTGCCGCATTTGGCATGGCTGGTCTGGCACTCATTATAACTCACCTCAGTAAACTGGCTGGCAAACGCGCACCAAAGTGGCTTATTCCTTTGTTTGCTGCGATTGGTATGTTTGCCTTTCAAATACACCAAGAGTATAACTGGTATGGTCAGCAAGTGAGCAAGTTACCAGCAGGCGTGCAAGTCGTCAAAGTAGCAAAAAGCACCGAGTGGTTTCGCCCATGGTCTTATATCAAACCGCAAATATTACGTTTTATCGCTGCCGATACCGCCAACGCTAGCGTGCAGGTAGACAATCCAGATATATATTTGGTTAATTTATATCTTTTTGAAAGACGCAGAAGTGTGCAGAAAGTACCACAAGTTATAGACTGTCGTATTCCTGCGCGTGCCGATTATGTCATACCCGAAAAAGACAGTAAGCTAACGATTGATGAACATGTCAAGCAAACAACAGCATGGCGAGAGTTGGCAACAGATGATCCGTTGTTCATTAGTATTTGTACTGATAAAAGCTAACCTCCTCATAAATATGCAAATAAAACCCTGCTAAAACATCTGATTATTAAGGGATTTAAGACGGCTTATATTATAATCGTGTATTCATTTGCGCTGAGAAGTTGCCGTATAAGTATGCTTAGAATTAGCGCCTAACAGCAATCCAGCGCATAGACCACCGAAGTGCGCCGCAAACGAGATACCTTGTTGCGGCATCAATCCTTGCTTGATAGTCAACCAATAGCCAGTACCCATGATAATACAGGCTATCAAATAAACCCAACGCCGTGCAAATACAGCACCGCCTATCATATAGCCGAGCATCGCGAAGCATAGCCCTGATGCGCCAACATGAATTGACAATGGCGAGCCAATGATCCAAGTGACCAATCCAGATGCGATAATGAGCTTAATCACTGTTCGATAAGCATTCTTCTCAAACAATCCAAACAAAAATAAAATTTGTAATAACGTCAAAGTGTTACCAAGCAAGTGTGAAAAATTGCCATGCATCGTCCATGATGCAAATACTCCAATCATGCTGCCCACATCTAAGGCACGAGGCACAATCCCAAAGATATTCCACATGCCAAATAATGCCACTTCATTTAAAAAAAACATGCCCCACATCGGTATTAATACAAAAGCATATAAGCCTATAACCTGCTTTATTCGTATCATAATCAAGTTAAGCAGTTGCTGCCAATTCATATAATGCCCTATTCTTTTAATTCATGTTTTAATCTATGTTTTTAGCAATATTTTAATGGCTCAGCGTAGCAGTGGAGCGTGTTACAGGTGTAAAATCTAACAATGCAGCCTCTTTGTCAGTCATCAAATAACTGTCACTATGTAATAACGACGTCGAGTGATAAGGCACTAAAGCGGTGGGCACAAAACGACGAGCGGCATCGATATGTTTGATAGAATCATCAAAAAAGATATGAGGTGCAAACGTTCTAAGTACAGCTGTTTTTTCTAAACCTCCTAAGAAAAACGCCATATCAACATTGACGCCCCACTCTCGTAATGTCTTAATCGCACGCAGATCAGCAGGTGCGTTGCGAGCTGTCACCAATGCAATCTTTATTGGAGAATACTTGAGACCAGCGGGTAGACGTTCCTGTAAATTTGATAGTTTAATCAACAGTTCAGCATAGGGGCCTTTTTCAATCGGTAAATCACGCATCTGTATTTCGCGATCGTGAAAAGCACGCAGTCCTTTTTGCTTGTACAGCAGTTCACCTGAATCATCAAACAGCACCGCATCACCATCAAAAGCAATACGTAGCTGATCAGTATCTAACTCATAGGTATTGACAGGGGTTGCGTCGAGTATCGCACAAGCGCAGATATTGGCATCAGCCACTTGCTGAGCATCTTCGCGATTGGTCGTCAAAAATAGATCGACGTTGAAGTCTTTAATATAAGGAGCAACAGGACTGCCTGAAATAAAAGCCGAGCGCGAGATAGTCAGCTCATGTTCAAGAATTGCATTGAGGACTTGAATGCCCGTATCTGGACTACTTTTTGAGACAATGACCACTTCCACCAAAGGTGTCTCAATCTCTAAATCTTGCATGCCATCATTGCAATAATTATTCAGATTTAATAGAGCTTTAATTAATGGGTAACCAGCACCTATACTGAGAGCATCGTTTTCACGCTTGGTCATATAGTCTCGAAACTCTTTTATGGCGCTTACAGGTCTCTGCTCTAGCAGCTCTAGCAAATAATTTTCTGATTCTGTTAAATCAAAAAGTGCCGTTGCAGAAATCGCGACGATGAGCGTATTACTAAAATCGACTGCCATGATTTTCTCTACTTATAAAGTTATCTATTCGGAAATGCCAACAGTTTACTACATTCACAAGCCCTTAGAATGATAAGAAAAGTTATCCACGTACGATGTCACTTAATATAAAAACCACCTTTTAAGTAATTAAATGACCGCTCAGAAAGTGTCTCATAATGTGACTTTATGTGTAATAGTTTATCTATAGAATTATCACGTCAACTTTTTTTTATCATAAAAAAGCCATATTGCTATGAAAACAATATGGCCCTATTAATGAACAATACAGATGAACAGTGTAGATGAACGACGAAGCTATGATTTTCTAAGCTTACTTTTATCAATAGCGCTTACGTTAGCAGCACTAAAGATATCGCTGGAAAGGCGACCAAAATAACCAGTCGAATCAGATCAGAGACAATGAACGGTGCGACCCCGCGAAACATATCAGACAGCTTAATATGCGGTGCCATTGCCTTAATCACAAAGATATTCATCCCCATCGGCGGCGTAATCAGTCCAAGCTCTACTGTCAATACAGCGATGATACCAAACCATACGGGATCAAACCCTAACGCCACAATGATTGGATATACCACTGGAATGGTAATGACCAGCATCGCCAAAGCATCCATGAACAACCCTAACAGGAAGTACATGATTAAGATACAGATCAGTACAATCATCGGGCTAACTGCTAATGTACCAATCCAAGTCGCTAACGTATAAGACAAACGTGAAACAGAGATAAAGTAACCCAAGGCTTCTGCACCCAGCAGCATAAAGAACACCACCGCTGATAATGCAAGCGTTTCAATCAAAGATTGCTTTAGACCTTTTATACGCATGCCTTTGGCAAAAGCATAAGCCCAAGAAACAAACGCACCGACTGCTGCTCCTTCTGTCGGAGTAAATAACCCAAAGAAAATACCAGCGATAATCACAATAAAAATAAAGCTAAATGGTATGAGTCCCGTCAACGACAGCAGCTTGGCTTTCCAAGAAGTAGGCTCACCGCGACGCGCTAAATTCGGCTTCCAGCGTACCATAATCATAACAGTGATTGAATACATCACCATGCCCAAAATCCCAGGCAAGAAACCAGCGATGAACATGTCACCGACCGACTGCTGGGTTAAGATGGCATAGACCAGTAGCGCAATGCTAGGCGGAATCATAATACCTAACGTGCCACCCGCTGCTAAAATACCACAGGCAAAACCTGGTTGATAACCATACTTCTCCATTTGTGGCAGCGCAACCTTGGTCATAGTGGATGCTGTGGCTAAGGATGAGCCTGAAATAGAAGCAAAAATACCAGACGATCCTATACCAGCAATACCCAAACTGCCCCTCACTCCACCAAAAATAGTTCGGGTAGCTTCAAATAACTTCCCTGCCATCCCTGAATGAGTGGCAAAAACGCCCATTAAAATAAATAAGGGAATCGCACTAAAGTCATATTTGGCTAACACATCTACCGGAATATCTTTAAGCATTTGCAGTGCGCCACTGGGCGCCGTCACTGCGCCAAAACCAACCAATCCAACACCTAACATGGCAAGCGCCACTGGCACTCGTAGGACAACAAGCAGTATCATGACGATTAAGCCGATAGCTCCAATAATTTCTGGACTCATGCGCCTGTCTCCTCGGCGTCAAAGAACTCGCCCGTTTTAAAGATATTGATGGATTCGATTAATGAGCGAATGGCAAGTAAGAGACTTAAAAATGCACTAAATGCATAGATGGGCATCATTGACAATCTAAGATCTTGAGTGACTTTGCCGTATTCTATGGCATCAACAGCACTCTCATAAAGCCCCCAAGCAAAAACGATACCGATGATAAAAAAGCCCATCATAAAGACGCCCATCATATAACCTTTAATGGCTTGCGGCATTTTTTGGGTAAAGACATCAACGATGATTTGTGAGCGTTCGACGAAAGCGCCAAAGGCAGAAAGTAAAGCAAAGAGCATGAAGTAAGAGACGATCTCTACACTGCCTTTAACGGTAAAGCCAAACTCGCCACCAGTCAGCTTGAAAATGTAACGAGCAGTCACATCGAGCATCGTTGTGAGAACAATAATAATAAGACTGATACCACCGATAAACTGGCATAATCTAGAGATTAGAATACTGATTTTTACTAAAAATGCCATGTGACACCTCCAATGGGTTATACCACTTTACAAGCAGCACTGGCAGCTTTTGCTTTCTCATAGACACTATCAGCATCTAAACCCAAAGCATTGACATCACTTAGATATTTTTTAGTACCCTTTTCAAGTGGTCCTTTCCAATCAGGATCATTCAATGGATCGGGAATTTCAACGATCTCATCGCCTTTAGCTTTAGCAGCTTGAATGGCCATTTGATCATGCTTATCAAACACTTCACCAACTTTATTAGCCAATGCCATTCCTGAGTTTTTATCCAACACTTGCTTTAAATCATCAGGTAAGTTGTTATATTTATCCTTATTCATAGTGACCATCAGCGCCGAACTATAAAAAGGAATATTGGTATGATATTTGGTGATTTCGTCAATTTTGAACGCTGTTACGGCCTCCCAGGGAAAACTCAACCCATCGACGACGCCGCGCTGTAGCGAGGTATACATATCATTAGCAGGCAATCCTACTGGTGACGCCCCAGCACTTTCGATAATGTCACCCGCGACCGCAGAAGGGCGGCGGATGCGCATGCCTTTCATGTCTTCAGGAGTCCGAATCAACTTATCCGTAGTATGCAGTGAGCCAGGCCCAGCGCCATACATAAATAGTAGATGTGAGTCTTCATACTCACTAGCAAGCGTACCATCCTCATAAAGCGTCTGAAGCATACAACCCATTTGAGTCGCTGAGTTTGATAAACCAGGAAGTTCAGTGATTTGAGTTAAAGGAAAACGTCCACTGGTATAACCATGTGCTTGTGAGCCGATATCTATCGTACCTTTAGCAGCAGATTCGTACGTAACATCTGCTTTGGCAAGACCCGCGGAAGGATACAACTCTACTTTTAAGCGACCATTAGAATCTGTCTCTATTTGCTTGGCCCAAGGTTCAAAAACCTCTGTGCTAATAGAAGAGGTTGCTGGCCAAAAGTGGGAGAAGCGTAAAACGGTCGTTTCTTGAGAGTTTGCTGATGAGCCATCAGTCGTGTTAGCAGATTGGTTAGAGCAGCCTAAAAGACTAACAGCCGCTAAGGCACCAATTGAAAAAAGAGGAGCTAGCTTCATTATCAATTCCTTTTGATAATTGTGAAAATAGGAGTAATACATCACTGGTAAATAATCCAATCTATACCAGATGTAATAATTTACAAGTTTTAAATATATCTTTTACATACCTGTAATAAAAATATAGTTTAAAATTAGCAGCTATAATGATATAAGTCAAATCATTTTGATGGCAGGACTAGAAAATATATTCATAAAATTGCATAGCAATTAAACAAAAAAATCGTCAATTCAAATAGAAAATACACTTATAGAGTGTGAATTATAAAAGTAAGTTAGATTAAGTATAATTTTACACTTAATCTCCCAAATCCCAAACAAAGAAAAACCCCTTCCGCGAAAGCGGAGGGGGTTTTTCTTTAGAATAGAGAGCTGACGATGACCTACTCTCACATGGGCGAACCCACACTACCATTGGCGCAATGATGTTTCACTTCTGAGTTCGGGAAGGGATCA
>NZ_JBJDPI010000011.1:0-103688 GCF_044901245.1 Psychrobacter sp. NPDC064578 | reverse complement strand
CAGGCTAAGTTTCTACGCCAAGGATGGATGGAGAATAATCTACCTAAACTGTTTCATGATATGGGCTGTATCGATTTTATAAAGACTTAACTATAGTTAAACATTCAGCTTTTCAAGAAGAGCAAGAATGCCGTATGGTATATATCACCTCACTTGATGACCCTAAAGTTAAAATGGATTTTGGCAAGTTTCTATACGTAGAGTACGAACCAGAGGTAAAAGCGAATTTAGACAAAATTTACATCGCACCAGCCGCAACGCAATATCAGCCTTACTTAGCGAAGCTATTATGTGGTACGAATAGTTTAGGAAAAAAAATAAAAATCGAACTCTCAAACAATCCTTACCGCTTACCCACCAGCCACTAAAATTAAAAGCGTGCGCCACCCTAGCGCACGCTTTATCAATCTATATCGCCACCAAATAAATACTCATAAGCCTCATCCAGTACCGATAACATTTCTGCTGTTTTCATCTTTATGACTTTTACTGACCAATAGTGTTCATCAAAATATTTGGGTCGTTTAGGTGACTGATCGGCATTAAAAAACCTTTCATACTCTTTTAAATCTTCAGGATAATTGTCTAAATTTTTAGGGTTACGATGTATGTGAATGATGACCAGTTTGGTTTCGCCTTTATGATTTATAATAAACGGATACCACCCTTTGTCCCCATATTCATGTGGCTCTATGTCCCAAAGATAATCTACAAAATTTTCAAAATCAAAACAGCTGTCATCGTATAAGCTTTCTTCGTATTCTTCGATCTTAGCTAGTGTGTATAACGTTGGTTGAAGACCTAATCTTATTCGCTCTTCCACTTTCCACTCAGAAAAGTATTGTTTTGCTAAGGTAGTCATCAACTCTTTATGACTTAAATGAAATAATGCAGGTGACTGGATCTCAAAAATATCTCTATTAGTAAGAGGAGCCGCAAACATGCTTTTCATGTTGTAAGCCAGATGAGGTGGAATCATTTCCATATCAACGCATAAATTAAGACTATAAAATTCTGCTGTTAGATGCTCAATGATGATAGCAAAATTGCTATATGTACCATCTTCATGATAAATGCCAGAATTTCCAAATATCATTTTTTATCTCATTTTAATAAAAGAGTTGAGTATATCCCGTTTTATTCCACCATTTCCCCATGAGCCTTCACATCACCCTTCTTACCATCAGGTTTAATCTCAATCGGTAATACCAATCCTTTGGCAAAGTCATCGGACAGTACATAATCATAGCGACTAGCGGCGACATCAGGCGTGGTATGAATAATAAGCGTCATCTCATTGGCATCGGTTAGCTCATGTGAGACATAGCTTTCACTGAGCTGATCCAAGGCTTTTGATAGCGCCTCATTACTTGCCATGCTCACGGTCAGATTATGCTGAGCGGTGGCATTATCTACCTTGAAATACTCTGCATAATCACGGACATTTTGGCTATCAAGCGCAAACGGATATTGATAATTGGCAGGGTCAGCGGGCTTTTCACCGCTCGCCATGACTGACCAATCAATAGTCTTAGTGGCTGTCTTTGATGAGTCTGCGGTCGCCACCACTGGCTCAGAAGCTTGAGCGGCAGTTTCAGCATTGTTGTCGCAGCCTGCCAGTGCCCACATGCTGGCAGTAGCGATGATCATCATATTCATTAGGCGCTTAGCCATCGACGTATCCTCAGTATTATTAATCATAGACAATGTCCTATCAGCGCTATTTTGACAGGTTTCTTGCTGCTTCTCTAGACAAAAGCAGCAAACCGTTCATTCTAATCAATGCTTGACCTGAATCTGTGGTTTTGATGTCAGTTTTTATACAGATATTCAATGCAATATTGTTCAATCAACACGCAAAAAAAATAGCCATCCTATGATGACTGTTTTTTATAAGTAGCTAGTTTTTTAAAACTGTCAGACTGTTTATAGCTAGCTAATTAGATTTGGCAGTTTACTTGATATTCTTTACCGTTTGCCCATTTGATGGCAAAAATACCTTTGTCGCCTTTCATGTGCCATGCATAGACAGCTTCTGGGTTTGACTCATTAACGTAGCTTGCGGTATCACCTTGCACATCACCATTTAAGATGATTGGTTGCTCAGCCCATTTTACTTTAGGCAAGGTCGCATTGAGCATCACTTGTTTTTTATTGATAGATTGTTTAGCCATGATAGTGCTGTCGTCAGTACAGGTATAAGGTGCTGGTGCCATACGATCATAAGCGGCATCGGTGACGCTTTCTGATGCAGGCGTGTTTGATGCATTTGGCGTAGTAGGAGCCGTGGTCGCACAAGCACTTAATAGGGCAAGGGTAGGTAGGGCAACAGCAACTTTAGTTAGGGTGTTCATGGCATTCTCCAAAGATATAAAAATCATAATGTATTTATTTTTAATAATGCGTTAAGCATATAGCGCATATGGTAACGAAAACAGCGCTTGAAGAATGTTAGAAATTGTTTGTTACGTGTTCATTAAGTTACTTAATCACTGACTAATGTAACGCATCATTTGGCGCGTTTTGATTGGTATTTAAGCTTTGATTATGAATTTATTAAAAATAAGCTGCTTCAAATAAAAAAGCGCCTATCGACTTTTTGACCGATAGACGCTTTTTTATGAGCTTAAATAAGTGTTTGCCACTCATTTAAGGATCTGTATTTAGCAATAAGATACAGGGCTTTAACTACTTGGTTTTACGCGGTGGCAGACCAGTATGCTGGGTTTGGAAATTGCCTTTGCTCACGCGCTTTTTGGTGTTTTTACTGACTGTGTTTTGACCCGCAGCGCCTTTAGCGGATGCGCCATTGGTTGACGAATTATTATTACGCTTCACCGAATCATTACCGAGGCGGCTGTTCTTTTTACGCGCCGATTGATAGCTGTCTTGTGCCGCATCGCGCCCTTCTAAACTGGCGTTGAACGGCGGGATTAAGCAGCCACGATTTTTACCAATCAAATCGCCACGACCCATATCTTGCAGAGCTTTACGCAATAATACCCAGTTTTTTGGATCGTGATAGCGCAAGAACGCTTTATGCAATTTGCGCTGCTTACCAGATTTGACGATATCCATGTCACCTTCATCACGGCTGATCTTATGCAGTGGATCTTTGTGCGTGTGATACATGGTGGTCGCTGTCGCCATCGGGCTAGGATAAAACGCTTGCACTTGGTCAGCGCGGTAGCCGTGGCTTTTTAGCCACAGCGCAAGGTTCATCATATCCTCATCTTTCGTGCCCGGATGCGCGGCGATAAAGTAAGGAATCAGATATTGCTCTTTACCTGCTGCTTGGCTGTACTGCTCAAACATGGCTTTGAATTTATCATAGCTGCCCATGCCCGGCTTCATCATTTTCGATAAGACGTTTTCTTCTGAATGTTCAGGCGCAATTTTTAGATAACCACCGACATGATGGCTGACCAATTCTTTGACATACTCAGGGTCTTTTACCGCCAAGTCATAGCGTAAGCCAGAAGCGATAAGAATCTTTTTCACGCCCTTGATATCACGGGCTTTGCGATACAACTTAGTCAAATTACTGTGATCGGTAATCAAGTTTTCGCAGACGTCAGGATAGACACAAGATGGCTTACGGCAATTCTTTTCAATGGTCTCGTCTTTACAGCTCAGACGATACATATTGGCCGTTGGCCCGCCAAGGTCAGAGATAACGCCAGTGTAGTTAGGTGCGGTATCACGAATGGCTTCGACTTCTCGTAGGATAGATTCTTCCGAGCGGTTTTGGATAATGCGTCCTTCGTGCTCAGTGATCGAGCAGAAAGTACAACCACCAAAACAGCCGCGCATGATATTGACTGAGAATTTAATCATGTCATAAGCAGGGATGCGTGCATCGCCATAGCTTGGATGCGGCAAACGTGCGTACGGCAAGTCAAACACATAATCCATCTCTTCGGTCGAGAGCGGAATCGGTGGGGGATTGAGCCAGACATCGATGGAGGTGTGTGAGTTACCAGCGCCGCTACTATGACGTTGCACGAGGGCACGGGCATTACCCGGATTGGTCTCAAGATGTAAGATACGGCTGGCATGAGCATAGAGCACAGGGTCAGATTTGACGTGCTCATAATCAGGCAGACGAATGACCGTCTTTTCACGTGGCGGCATTTTTATTTTATGCTTACGCGCCGTCATTGGCTTATCAAAACCACGCATTTGCACCACTTGCGTTTCTTCGTCAACTTGCTCAGCATTTAGAATTTTATTGGCAACTGGTTCAGACACAAAGCCCGGATACTGTGAAGCCATTCCTGAGAGCGCTTGCCCAACTGGTGAATCGCTGGGTTTGTCTTGCTCGATGGAGCATTGATCCACGTCTTCGGTCATCACATACGGATTGATAATCGGGTCAACACGGCCAACGGTATCGACGTCATTACTAGCAACTTCGGTCATATCGTCTTGCCAATGGCGGCGCGTTGGCGTCAATAGATATGAGGTACCGCGCAATTTACTCATTTGCTCAAAGCTATAGCCTTTAGACAGACCATGTACCACATCGACGATGGCGCGCTCAGCATTACCGTACAATAAAACATCGGCACGGGCATCCATCAAGATACTACGGCGGACTTTATCCGACCAGTAATCATAATGCGCGATACGGCGTAGACTCCCTTCGATACCGCCTAGGATAATTGGCACGTCAGGATATGCTTCGCGGCAGCGCTGGCTATAGACGATAGCGGCGCGATCAGGGCGCTTATTTGCCACGTTGCCCGGCGAGTACGCATCATCGCTACGAATCTTGCGATCGGCGGTATAGCGGTTGATCATGCTGTCCATGTTGCCTGCGGTCACGCCGTAAGCATAGACAGGTTTGCCCAATTCCATAAACGCGTCTTTGCTCTTCCAATCTGGCTGAGCAATGATACCCACGCGAAAGCCTTGTGACTCTAGTAGACGACCGATAATCGCCATACCAAAGCTTGGATGATCGACATACGCATCGCCTGAAATGATGATGACATCACAGGCATCCCAGCCCAAATCGTCCATTTCTTTGCGGCTCATTGGCAAATAAGGCGCAGGCTCGTAGCAGCTCGCCCAATGTTTGTCGTAGTCGTAAAGTGGTTTGGTGCCTTGTTTAAAGGCGGTACGGGCGATGGTATCGGCAGACATGAGCGGACCTGTTAATTAGAAAATGGCACTAAAAAAAGCCGTTATTCATTAAAAATATTAACGGCTCATTTAAAAGTGCTCATTTTAACATGAATTGCCTTCATGATGTGATAAACGATGACAAAGGATAGACGATAAGTTATTGATAGTTTAAGTAATCTATGAATAAAAAGGCTTGTAGAAACTAAGCGCATCTTTATTTCAAATCATCGTTTATAGTAAGGATTTACTACTCTAATAACTGAAATGGGAAAGTAACTACGTCAAAAGCTAATGCAAAAGGCAATAAAACCAGCTTTTGCGCCGTATTAGCGCCACTACGAGACACTTGTTTTTGCTGGCTTTGGGTATAAAAACTGACCGTATAAGGTTTGCTTAAGGCACGATAATTCGACTGAATCATGCTTAAATTACTGACTTGTGGATAGATAGCGCCTTTGACAGGAACGCTAAAGCAAAAGCGCTGAGCATTGATACGCTGGTCACTGGCTGAGGTACATTCTTTGCCGTTGTTTTGCAAAAAGAACTGATAGTCAGAACGTTTAAATTCATCTTTTAGTTTGGCATAAGACAGCTTCATCTCTCCCTGAAAGTAGCCATCGTTATTGGGCACATAAAAGTTCATCTCATTATCAACTTGGATATTTTTTGGTGTCAAATTGGTCAGTAAATTCACCATCTCTGTCCCACCTTGGGTCAGCACATAGCTGTTCTTTTCACCGACGATCACCATGGTCGCGTTGGGCATTTTGGGTAATGCTTGTGCAGGGCGACCAAAAGCCACAATTTGATCTTCAGACAAAACGTGTTTAGTCGTTGTGGTGTTGACTCGATTGTCACTGTCTAATAATGAGCTAGTGGCACAGCCAGAGCTGGCGAGTAATGCCGCAAGTGATGTACCGACTATCACTGTTTTAAAGCTTAATGCTTTTAGTACTGGATTATTACTTTCTTCTTTTCTAATGGTACGGGTATTTTTAGTCATGCTAAGGCTTCCTTGTCTACTAGGCGATGGACTACTGGTGCGGCATCTATTATTTATTGCCAAACTTTCATTGATATCGTACCTTGTTTGACCGCGACTTATCTACTTTTAATTAAACAGCCAAGCAGTTTTTATAACCAAATTAATCGAGCAAAATCTTTGTACCACTTTTAGTAAAGTTCATCACAAATTGGCTTTTAAAGTTGCGCACATTATTCTCATAGGTGAGCAAACCAGTCGTGAATCGATGGTAGTCGCTCATATTTTTGGCATTGACCATCAACATAAAATCCGCATCACCTGATACCTCATAACAGCTCATCACCTGTGGCTGTGTATTCATCAAGCGCTCAAACCGATGTTGCATCGAGGTATTTGAGCGCGCCATCTCTATCATCACCACGGCAGTCAGTCCGTAGCCCACCTTGTTTGGGTCAACGATAGCGACTTGCTTGGTAATGACACCGTTGCTGATTAATGCTTGAATACGGCGCTGGGCAGTAGCGATAGACACATGCACTTGTTCTGCTATGGTTTTTAATGGCAAGGTCGCATCGTCCTGTAATAAATTTAAAATCGCTTTATCGATATCATCTAAAACTTGGCTCATGGTGTTCTCTCTTTTAGAAAATATTTCATTCACTGGATTTTTTATAATTATTATCACTATAAATCAAAATATAAGAAAATATTTATTTTCAAAGGCTATAAAAGATAAATTTATTCATAAACAGATTTTTATAGCAATAATATCTCAGCGACACTCAGTAAAATAGGTGCTATTAATTAAGGTCTAACAATTAAAACTTAGCAATTAAAGCCTAGCAACTAAAGCTTAACCCTAACAAGTAAAAGCTCACAGCTGGTTTTCTAATATCTATTCAAATGTACGGTGCTTTTATGTCTACTTCAATGCTTTCTACTGTCTTCGCAAATACGCTCGCAACGACTGTCTCGCGCTTGCCATTGCCAGCGATTTGGACGGCGGGTAGCGCACAGCAACGCACATTAATGTTGGGCGTCATACTAGCAATCTTGTCGAACCTTTTATTTGGCGTACTGTATGCTTACAGCAGCTTTCTAGCGCCATTGTCAGGTACGCAAGTCTTTATCTGGCGCATGCTAGCGATGTGGATTGCATTGGTGGGATATTTACTGATCAGTGGGCGCTTAGGTTTTCACATCGATAAACTCAAAGCGCTAGGCACAGTTAAGCAGTGGGCGTGGTTGCTATTGCCTACACCGATATTCTTAAGCCAGTTTTGGTTATTCATGTGGGCACCCGTGAATGGGCAAGGTGTACAAACCGCGATGGGTTATTTCTTATTCCCACTGATGATGGTTATATTTGGCTGCGTCTTTTTTGGCGAAAAGTTAAGCCGTCTGCAATGGTCGGCTGTTGCATTTGCCGCATTAGGGGTCGGTAGTGAAATTATCCGTACGCAAAGTGTCTCTTGGGCAACGCTTTGGGTCTGCGGCACGTATCCGCTGTATTATATTTTGCGTCGTCTGCAAGGTATTGGCGCGGTGACTGGATTATTGGTTGATTTAACGATATTCGCACCATTTGCTGTGGCTTATTTGTTTTTATTCGCACCGAGCAGTTTAAGCTTAGTGAGCGGTTCTGGCTTTTTTATCCTGATGCTGGCAGGACTAGGCGTCATGAGCGTATTAGCCATGAAAACCAATGTCGATGCCAGTCAGATGCTACCAGTCAACGTCTATGGCATGATGAGCTATTTGGAGCCAGCATTATTGTTTATCTTAGCCGTGACAGTGCTAGGCAATCCTTTCGAGTCAGCGATGATTTATAGTTATGGCTTAATTTGGTTAGGCATCGCATTTTTAGTGGCTCATGGAGTGCGCCAATTACGTAGCGCTCATAAACAATCGCAAACGATAAAGATTGCGCCAGTTGTTTGAAAGTTAATAAGTAAGCTTGATTGAACAAATAAAAACGGACGATTCAGCATAAAGTTGAATCGTCCATTTTTTTAAGATTAACACCAATCTGTTGAAAGATGGCTTTAATCTAAATCCTTCTTAAAACCACGCTGCTTATCACGTTCCCAATCACGGTCCTTAAGCGTTTTGCGTTTGTCGTGCTGTTTTTTACCCAGTGCCAAGCCAATTTGACATTTCACCAACGAGTTTTTCCAATAGCAGGATAATGGCACGCAGGCATAGCCTTTTTGGTTGACTGCACCCATTAACTTTTCGATTTCGCGGCGATTGAGCAGCAGTTTACGGGTACGGATACTATCAGGACTGACATGCGTCGAGCTGGATAGCAGCGGCTGAATATGGGCGCCAAATAGGAAGGCCTCATTATTACGGAAGATAATATAAGCTTCGGTGATGGTCATTTTACCCGCGCGAATGGCTTTGACTTCCCAACCTTGTAACGACAATCCTGCCTCAAACGTTTCTTCAATAAAATACTCGTGTCGAGCTTTTTTATTGGCACAAATTTGATTCTCTGGTTTTTTTGATTTTTTTGACATAATTTCTCCATAAGGACTGCCTACAAATACAAAGTCCTTATATGACTAGTCCTACTGATTCCTCATCCTAACTCAATAAATGGCATTGTCTTTTATTTGGTTTATAAAATGGATGAGTCGAACCGCCTATTGTAGCAAAGCCTCTAACAAAAATGTAAGTCGGCTATTAGGACAAATGTAGCCAATATAGTCGAAGTCATTTAAGGTGGGTACACAGCAATCGAGTGCAAACAGAAGACTGAGTACATTAAGTGAGGTTAAGGCGGTAACTATTTACAAATGCATCGACGATAAGTATTAAGTTTGAGCAAAATTTGCTAGCATATAGCCTACTATTACTGACCCTATTAGCCACGCTATGAGCCACTCTACTTCTGCTAACTCCTCAAAGCTGCACACCAGAATTTTATATCCTGGTACCTTTGATCCTATTACCAATGGTCATGTAGACTTGGTCACACGCGCCACCAAACTGTTTGATGAGGTCGTTATTGCGGTTGCCTCAGGACATCACAAAAAGCCTTTATTTAACTTTGAGGAGCGTGTCGCCTTAGTTGAGACAGTATTTGCTGACTTACCACAAGTATCGGTGGTGGGTTTTGAAGGTCTACTCGTTGATTTTATGCGTGAAAAAAATGCCACTGCTGTCTTACGAGGTCTGCGGGCGATGTCAGATTTCGAATATGAATTTCAGCTGGCCAATATGAACCGTGAGCTTGATGAAAACTTTGAAGCGGTGTTTTTAACGCCATCGCAGAATTACTCATTCATCTCCTCGACGATGATTCGAGAAATCGCCAAACTCGGTGGTGATGTGACTAAATTTGTCCCGCCATGTGTGTCACAAGCTTTTGCTGAAAAACTCAATCTTAGATAGCAAAATACCTGCTGACAATGAAGATGTGTCGAACATTTAAACGCATCGAAATCGTCAAAGCCAACGATACAAGTGCTATAAGCAAAATATAAGGATCAGTCTATGGCGTTATTAATTACTGATGAATGCATCAACTGCGATGTGTGCGAGCCTGCCTGCCCAAACGAAGCCATCTCAGAGGGCGATGACATTTATGTGATTGACCCTGATTTATGCACCGAATGCGTCGGTCATTTTGATGAGCCGCAATGCGTAGTCATTTGCCCTGTCGATTGTATTCCTCATGATCCCAATCATGTCGAAACCGAAAGCGATTTGTTGTCAAAATATAAACGCATTACTGGTCAATAAAATATGACAGAATCACTCTCATCTACGAAATCAACGAACGACTTTGACCAGCAACATCTCTGGCATCCGTACGCCAGCTTACCGCCGACTTATCCTAATATTGTGATTGATCACGCTGATGGTATTTATATCGTCACGCAAGATGGTACGCGTCTGATCGATGGGATGTCATCGTGGTGGGCGAGTGTCCATGGCTATAATCACCCCAAACTAAACGCGGCAATTATTGAGCAGTTGGGTAAAATGGCGCATGTCATGTTTGGTGGTTTGACCCATCAGCCCGCCATCGATTTGGGCAAAAAACTGCTGTCAATTGTGCCTGCCGGACTGGATGCGATATTTTATGCCGATAGCGGTAGCATTGCGGTAGAAGTTGCGCTTAAGATGGCATTGCAATATCAAATTGCCGCTAAGCGTCCGCAAAAGTGCCAATTTGCCTCGACCCATTCTGGTTATTATGGTGATACATGGCATGCGATGAGTGTCTGCGACCCTATCAATGGCATGCATAGTCTCTATGGTAAGCAATTACCGATGCAGCATTTTGTCGCAGCACCGCCACTGGGCTTTGAACGTGATATTACCCAACAGGAATATGATGAATTAACGGATTTCTTTGATAAAAATAGCGATAAGTTGGCTGGATTTATTATTGAGCCGATTATTCAAGGCGCAGGCGGGATGCGCTTTTATAGTCCTCAATATTTACAACTGTTGCGAAAGCTCTGTGATGAATATGATGTTGTATTAATTGCTGATGAAATCGCCACAGGCTTTGGACGTAGTGGTAAGCTATTCGCTTGTGAGCATGCCGGTATCAGCCCAGATATCATGACCGTTGGCAAAGCGCTGACTGGTGGCTATATGACTTTTGCCGCAACACTATGTACTCGAAAAGTTGCTGAAACGATTAGCCAAAGTGATTATCCGGCACTGATGCACGGTCCGACCTTTATGGGCAATCCGCTAGCTTGTGCCGTCGCTTGTGCCTCAATTGATTTAATACTCTCCTATGATATTGAAGCGCGTACAGCAAATATCCGAACAATAATGGAGCAACAACTTGCTGTAGCAGCAAAGCTAGACGGTGTTAAGGAAGTACGCTGTCTGGGCGCAGTTGCCGTCATTGAGCTAAATGAAGCGGTTGATATGCCGACCTTTCAGTTTTTATTAATTAAAAACGGTATTTGGGTTAGACCCTTTGGTAAGTTAGTCTATATCATGCCGCCTTATGTGATTACAGATGACGAACTTGTTACCTTATGCCAATCGCTATTAACAGTATTGAGAATTTATTTAACGTAAATTTCTTTGACTGAAGAAGGTTAATGATGAGCGTGCTCTTTATTTCAGGAATTGATACCGATATCGGCAAAACTTATGCTACTGGCATGATTGCTAAAGCGTTATTGCAGCAAGGTGTCAATGTCATTACTCAAAAGTTGGTGCAAACTGGGGTAGCAATAAATCCAAATAGCGGTGTGATAGGCATTGCCGATGATATTATTATCCATCGTCAGCTGATGAACCTTCCGTTGCAACCTTGCGACCTTAATTTCACCACTTGTCCATATCGTTATGAGAAGCCTGCATCACCGCACTTAGCGACTCGGTTATCAGGAGAAGTGCTAGATCCTGAACTGATCACTAGTGCCACCAAACGATTGCAAGCTGAGTATGACTTGGTATTACTAGAAGGTGCTGGTGGGTTGCTCGTGCCAATAACGGAGCAGTTATTAATTTTAGATTATATTACTGCTCAAGGTTATCCGATTATTTTGGTTACTTCTGGTCGGCTTGGTAGCATCAACCATACCTTGCTTAGTTTGGAGGCGATAAAATTTCGCGGTTTAGAAGTTCATAGTGTTGTTTATAATCATATTCATGATAATGCTGCTCAGACGGATGCTGAGATTGCTAACAGTACGGTTGCATTTTTGCAAAATTATTTAGCGGAGAATTATCCAAATACGAATTGGTTATCTTTACCTGTGCATGGGAATGATAGCTGTAATAATGCAGATTTTATACTCCCTGAAAACTTTATATAAATCACCGTTAAAAATAAGCTAAAAAACTTTCCGAAAGCAAGATTAATTTTGCTATACTAGCGCGCTTGGTAGACTAGGCAATCGCCGCTGCACACTGGCAACAGACTGAGCAGGGGAGGAAAGTCCGGGCTACATAGGGCAGCGTGCCAGCTAACGGCTGGGCAGGGTAACTTGACGACCAGTGCAGCAGAGAGTAGACCGCCTTTGGCTTATATGAGTATCGCAAGATGTTCATGTCATCGGTAAGGGTGAAAGGGTGCGGTAAGAGCGCACCGCGTGTCTGGCAACAGTTCACGGCATGGTAAACTCCACGCGTAGCAAGACCAAATAGGCATCGGCATGGCGCGGCCCGCGTTCGATGCGGGTAGGTTGCTTGAGCGTACGAGCGATTGTACGCCTAGAGGAATGATTGTCCACGACAGAACCCGGCTTATCGGTTTACCAAACCTTTTTTATTGTTCGTGATAAAAATGCAGCTAATTTGAATAAATTTCATATTTTCTGCAAAAAATGCCCTTATAGGGGTTGACGACAGTCAACAGCTTGGGTAAAATGTGCATCCTAAAATGGCGATGTAGCTCAGCTGGTTAGAGCGCATGACTCATAATCGTGAGGTCAAGAGTTCAAGTCTCTTCATCGCCACCATTTTTAGTAAGAACTGTAATATAAAAAATGCCAATCACTATTTGATTGGTTTTTTTTTGCCTGAAATAAATTATTTAAGAATATGGTGAATGGCTCAAGCCGCACCATAAAACATTATAATTACCTACTGATTTCTTGCTAAATCATAGCTTTATCTGTTTAGGTACAGATTAATTGTTGTAACTTATGTCCCGCTTACTTATCATAGGGGCTGTTTTCGGTAAAGTCCTGTAACGCCATGTCTGTACAACTACCTCCTTATCGTCCTATTAAGCACCGCAGTGGTCTAAAAGTCATGGGTGCCGCATTTCATGCTTTGCTGATGCGTGAGCTGCAAACGCGCTTTGGTGGTTATCGCTTGGGCTATCTGTGGGCGCCATTAGAAATTATTTTTCAAATGCTTATATTTCTAGTGATTTTTGGCGTGATTATTGAACGTGCATTACCAGGGATGAGCTTTCCATTGTTTTTAGTTGCTGGAATGGTTCCTTTTCGCATGTTTCAGACCATTGCGACTAGAGCACTAGGAGCTGTTGAGGCAAATCAGGGACTTTTGATGTACCGTTCAATACGGCATATTGACGTCATTATTGCTAGATCAGCTTTAGAGCTTATTATTTATTTTTTAACATTTATTATATTGTTGGTTGGCTTGGCTTTCTTTAATGATTACGCCAGTTTGGGAAATTTGCATATTGTACTTTTCTGCTGGATAACGATGTTTATGTTCAGCTTCGGTGTCGCTCTAATCATGATGATTGTTGGTTATTATGGGGGTGAAATCACCAAGGTAATTACGATTCTCTTTACCATATTGTATTTTGCTTCAGGTATCATTTATCCGATTCATATTATTCCAGAACCGTACTTTAGTTATTTACTTTATAACCCTTTCATCCATAATATTGAATTGATACGACACGCTTTAGCGCCCAATTATCCCGCTTATCATATTGATATAACGTACTTTTTAAAGTGGACGGTTGCAGTAAATTTCTTGGGTCTGCTCATGTATAAAGCAGTTGAAAGAGACTTAATACGTTCTAAATAACGACAGGTAAGTGAATGATTGAAATTAGAAATGTTTCTAAGTCCTTTATGACCAAGCAGGGTCGGCATTATCTATTTAAAGATTTGAATCTGACCATTGGTGATAAAAAAAGTGTGGGTTTACTCGGTCGTAACGGGGCGGGTAAATCGACTTTGCTGCGTATTATTTGCGGACTAGATAAGCCTGATCACGGAGAGATTATTACCGACTCGACGATTTCTTGGCCAGTAGGGGTAGCCGGCGGTTTCCAAGGTAGTTTGACGGGTCGTCAAAACGTCCGCTTTGTTTGCCGTCTTTATTCAAGCGGTCCCTATATTGACGAAAAAATTCGTTTTGTGGAAGAGTTCGCAGATATCGGAAACTATTTCGATATGCCGGTAAAAAGTTATTCATCAGGGATGAAAGCACGCTTAACGTTTGGCTTAAGCTTAGCCTTCGATTTTGATTATTATATGCTTGATGAAGCAGGCGCTGTGGGTGATGCGGCTTTTCGTAAGCGTAGTGAAGAGATATTGGCCGCGCGCCGTGAACAAGCAGGGTTTTTGATCGTATCGCATAACATCGGTGATATTAAGCGTAATTGTGATATTGGTATTGTGCTAATGGATCAAACAGCACACGTCTTTGAAGACACAACAGAAGCGATTGAGGTATATGAAGAGCATGTCCACAAAGCGAAAAAATAAGATAATTGACTTCTCGCTGTTTATTGGCTTGGTGGTCCTCCCTTGGGCGTTGGCGATATTTTATGTCATGACCATTGCTCATCCGCGGTTTATTTCGACGGCTGATGTGGTGGTCAAACAAGTCAGTGATACCAGTGTGCCTTCTGGCGGTGGACTGTCGGCCTTGTTGGGTGTGAACAGTACCAGTAAAGAAGATGCGACTTATCTGACCGAGTATATTCTATCCAATGATATGGTGAAGCGCCTTGATAATAAGTTCAAGTTCCGCGAAGCGTATCATGTCGATGGCTCAGATCCGCTCAATGAAATTGAGCCTGATGCCACACAAGAAGAGTTACTTGAGTACTTCAAAAAGCGTGTACACATCAATCTGGACGAGCAAAGCTATGTGCTGTCAGTATCGACGGAAGCCTTTGATCCAAAGTATGCTTTTGAGCTGAATAAAACGATCCTCAATGAGTCTGAGCAGTTCGTCAACCGTATTTCACAAGAGGTGGCTCGTGATCAGTTGTTATTTGCAGAGACGCAATTGGATGAATCACAAGATCGCTTGAATGATGCCAAAGAGAAATTGTTAAACTATCAGAACGAAAATGAGATTTACGATCCACAATCCAATGCTCAAATTGTGAATCAGGTGATTGGTAGTTTGCAAGCGCAATTAAGTTCATTACGTACCGAAGAGCGTCAATTACTCAGCTATCTGAACCCAGACGCACCGCAAGTAGTGTCACTAAGAAGCCAGATCAAAGCAGTCGAAGAGCAAATTCTTCAAGAGCAAACCAAACTGACCTCGCCAAATACTACTAAGCTAAATCGACAAGCAGTACAGTTTGAAACCATCAAAGCTGATGTCGATTTCGCCACTGAGCTGTATAAGCTTTCTTTATCTTCGCTTGAAAAGTCACGTTTAGAAGCCTTTAAAAAGATGAAGAATTTGATTGTTATCTCAACACCATATCAGGCTGAAGAAGCAACTTATCCACGCCGTGCTTATATTATTTGGACGTCGCTAGCATTACTTTTGATGCTTTATGGATTTGTGCGCCTAGTGATGGCAGTTGTTCGTGATCATCGTAGCTAGTTTTAACACACCAGATATCAGTAATGATCGATAGATCAGCAAAGGAATACCACTCATGAATATGAAGCCACGTCCTATTGTGACCGTGATAAAAGTGTTAAGTTTGGCCATGGCAGCCAGCAGTGTATCAGCACTAGCAGCAGGCAGTTATGCTGATCAAATTTCAGGATCTAGCTTTGGCACCAGCAATAACAGCATGAGTCAAGACCAAAACAGCAATAACATCAATGTCTCAACACAGGCATTTGCAGGTGGTGTATCAGGACAGGCGACCGCGCAAGAAGCGGTTAATGCCTCAAGCTTGCCAAGTCAGTCAGTCATCAATACCACGCGCCCCTATCAAGACATCAACACGCAAGACATGATGTTTGGTGAGCAGCTGTTTCGTGGAGCATTTTCGACCACCTCTGGCTCTACCTTTAATGACAGTTATGTGATCAACCCGGGTGATAACGTCCAAGTACGGATGTGGGGCGCTTATCAATATGCGGCTACCATGACCGTCGACCCACAAGGCAATATTTTCTTGCCAAATATCGGTCCAGTACGTGTCTCAGGTGTGCAAAATGGCAGTCTGCAAAATGTGGTAAAAAGTGCTGTCAGTCGTATTTATCGCTCGAACGTTGGCGTTTATGCTTCATTAGAGCAAGCACAGCCAGTGAAGGTATTTGTAACAGGTTTCGTTAAACAACCAGGTTATTACGGCGGTTTAGCAGCAGACTCTGTATTGTCTTATTTGGATAGAGCAGGCGGCGTTGACCCAACACGTGGTAGTTATATTGATATTCAAATCAAACGTAATGGGCAAATGCTACAGCAAGTCAACCTGTATGATTTTTTACTAGCGGGTAAATTACAAGCATTCTCTTTTCGTGATGGCGATGTGATTACGGTCGCGCCGCAGAAAAAAACCTTTGAAGTAGGCGGTCAAGTCCAAAACGAATATACCTTTGAATTTGATGTGAACGATCTGACCATTGGTGATGTGTTGCAAGTGGCCAATCCCGCAGCAAATGCGACCAACGTTAGTATCACTCGTAGTGCAGGACGTGCGCAGACGGCGGAATATTACTCGTTAGCAGAAGCTCAAAACGTGCCTGTTTATAATGGTGATAAGATGGTAGTTACCTCCGATCGCTATGCGGGCACAATCGCGGTGCAAGTAAAAGGTGCGCATACGGGTAATGGTGCCATGGTTGTGCCGTATGGCGCACGCTTAAAGGACATCGTGCCACAGCTACAGCCAAGCCCACTCGCCAAACTGACTCATTTGACCATTTATCGTGAGTCTGTTGCTGAGCAACAAAAACGCATGATTAATGAGTCGCTCGATCGTCTAGAAGAGCTGACGCTTGCCACGCAGTCGACCACTCGTGAAGAAGCAGCACTGCGTCAAGACGATGCAGCATTGGTTAAGCAGTTTGTTGCCAAAGCACGTAATGTTAAAACGACGGGTCAAATTGTTGTCGTCCCGAATTCGTGGCAGGATATTATTCTGCAGCAAGGTGATATCATTGAGATACCTGCGCAAACATCTGTCATTACCGTTAATGGTCAAGTACGAGCACAAGGCGCACTGACCTTTAATCCAGATTATACCGTTGGTGATTATGTTGCCAATTCAGGTGGTTTCTCTGACAATGCTGATGTTAAAGAAATCTTGATTATCCATCAAAATGGCGCCAGTGAGGTGGTCAATACCGCTTACCGTATCCAGCAAGGCGATGAGATTATGGTATTACCAAAAGTCAAAACCAAGCGCGTAGAAATTGCTCGTGGCTTATCGCAAATTGTTTATCAATTAGCCATCGCTGCTAAAGTGGTTCTCGATTTATAACCATTACTGAAAAGTTGTGTAACAAGAGAACAAGTCATCTGCATAGATTGATGTAAAAGTAATGAATAAGGGTGTTAAAAATGGCAAAAAGTGCGGCAGATGATGTCAATGTGGCAGTGACCTCTCACTCTGATAATACGCTGCTTTTGCCATCATCCCCATACCAATTGCCACAGCATTTGGCGATCATTGGTAAGGGTATGCGTCAAAACAATGTACTTTTGTCCCAGGTATTGCAAGCAGATATTCAGCGCTGGTATCCGTGGTCAGGTCTACCGCAACGTATCAATGCAGGTAAAACGCATTTACTGTCTGCATTGCCATTGCCTAATGTTGTAAAAAATCAGATAACTCATTTGTTTAATTCCTCTCTCTCTTTTCAGCAACCCGATGCCTTTATCGGTTGGGGTCGTAAAAAAAGTTATCAACGAGCTAATAAAGTGGCTAAGCGGCAAAAGCTTGAGACATTAAGTGTCGAAGATGGCTTTTTGCGTTCATTAGATTCTGGTGTTAGTAGCCGTCATGGCCTGAGTGTCGTCGTCGATGACCTTGGTATTTATTTTGATACGACGCATGACTCACGCCTTGAGCGGCTGATTATTGAGCGTACTAAAAATGCTACTACGCCCAATAATTACGAAATAAATGAAGTGCGCGCACGGCAATTGATGGCACGTATTTGTAATGAGCAACTCAGTAAATATAACACAGTGATCGATTGTCCGTCCTTGGATGAATTGACGAGTGAAGACGGTGTTAACACAACAGCAGATCCCTTGAAATCGCATGTTTTATTGATTGACCAAGTGGTTGGTGATGCTTCTATCACCGGTGCGGGCGCGGATAAACGTCAATTTAAGAAGATGTTAAAATCTGCGTGTCGTAATCATCCTCACGCCCATATCTGGATAAAGGCACATCCTGCGTCAAAATCAGGATACCTGACCCGTTTAAAACTAACTAAGCAGGTTCGGTTATTAACGCAAGCGCTCAATCCTATCCAGCTATTAGAGCAAGTTGACCATGTTTATACGGTCAGCTCCCATATGGGCTTTGAAGCATTGATGTTAGGTAAAGCAGTACATTGCTTCGGGGTCAACTGGTATAGTGGCTGGGGTCTAACTGATGACAGCGGCGCACCCAAAAAGCTGCTTAAAGCGGTCGAGAAACGTCGTCAAAAACTTGTCAGCAAACAGCTAGAGTCTAGGGGACACTCAAATCCTGCGTTGTTTCCTACATCATTTGCTAAAAAAACATCTGCAACGTTAGAAACGTTATTTTATAGCGCCTATATAGATTATAGTCGTTATGTAGATCCAGCCACCAAGCAAGCCTGTGATATTGATACAGCGATAGAATGGCTAGTGACTAATCGGTATTGGCAAGCGCGCCTTGAAGGGGATCTCACGATATATGAATTTAGTCGCTGGAAATTACCATTTGTAAAAGCTTTTACGAATCTACCGCGTACGACATTATTTATCAAACCCAAGCCACGTCTCAAGAATCTACTGCATCCCGATCATTTTCGTATTGATTATCAGCAGCCTCTATTAGTGTGGGGTTTAGCCAAACGCCAGCAAGTACAAAATAAATTACAGCGTAAGCTTGAGAAACAGCCGCATTTATCCCTACCGTCTATATACTGTATGGAAGATGGGTTTATCCGCTCAAATGGTTTGGGCGCGACGTTGTTAGCACCGTTGTCGGTCGTTATAGATAAGCAAGGTATTTATTATGATGCAACCCAGCCCTCAGATTTAGAGACGTTGCTACGTCATTGTCAGGCATTGAACCCACAGCAAAGTGTCCGTGTGCAACAGCTGCAAGATAAATTGCTGAATCAACGGGTGAGTAAATACAATGTTGGGGCTGAGGTCGACAGTGCTAATAACCAGCATACTTCGTGGATGCATGAGGCTAGGGTATCTGGCAAGCGCCGTCTGCTTATTATCGGTCAAGTCGAAGATGATTTATCGGTGCAGTACTGCGGCTCAACGATCAAAACCAACAGCGGCTTGATTGAGCGTGTATGCCAAGACAATCCTGACGCTTATCTTATTTATAAGCCGCATCCTGACGTTGAAGCAGGGCTAAGGGCTGGTAAGGTGAGCGCAGAGTTTTTACGACAGGTCAGTGCCATCGCCTATGATACTGCGATGCCTGATTGCTTAGAATGTGTCGATGAAGTACATACGATTAGCTCATTGACTGGCTTTGAGGCGTTGCTGCGCGGTTTAGACGTTACTTGCTACGGCTTACCGTTTTATGCTGGTTGGGGGTTAACGGCAGATATTGATGCCCAGTTATCACCGAAAGCTGACTATTTAGAGAGACGAAAACGCGACATTGCATTAACGCTTGAGCAATTATTATATTGTGCGCTTATTCGCTATCCTTTATATCGTTTGCCAAATGGCTATGGGCTTGCACAAGTAGAGCAAGTGATTGACTATTTATACCCTCCTAAAAGCGCTCCTTTGCTTAAAGATATTCATAATACAGCGTCTCAAGCGCAAATATCTAGCATTATAAATAGCTCGATTAACCATGCGACTTCAGTTTTATCCACGCTACCTGAAAATTTTAAACGCCAAGTGACTACTCGTTTTATGCAGCAGCGTCATCAATGGCAGCAGCGCCTGCGTAAACTATCTCGTTAGTTTATTCTAAACTTATGACGTAAATCCATTGCGACAAGTAGGGGCTTTTTCGGTATAATCAGTGATGATTAGTGTGTATTTACACGGTTTAATATTCAAGTTGTTTAATAAATACTCCCGCTTTTATCCTTCATCTTCTCATTAATGGTAATTCAATACTATGGCAGCTTCGATGTCTCACTTGCTTACTCATCGACACGTCTTGCTGTTACAAGGAAAGATGGGCGGATTCTTTAACCGTTTTTCGACATTTCTGCAAACTCAAAATATTAAGGTTAGTAAGATTAACTTTAATGCAGGTGATGCATTCTTTTATCATCATGATAATACCTATGAATATACCGATACGTTAGCGCAGTTCTCTTCTTGGTTGCAGGCTTTCATTGAAGAAAATAGCATTGATGCGATTGTCTGTTTTGGTGATTGTCGTCCGCATCATACCCAAGCTGCTTGTATCAGTGAGCAGTTGGGCACCTCTTTTTTTGTATTTGAAGAAGGCTACTTGCGTCCCGATTACATTACATTGCAAGAATATGGCATTAATGGCTATTCGCGCTTAAATACGGCAGATATTAAAGCGCTCAAAAAAGCCAATGATAAACCACTGTATACTCACAATCGATTTTATCGTTTGAGTATCGCTGCGATTGTCTACTATATTATCGTTTGGATATACAAAAGTCGCTATCCGCACTATTCGCACTATCGCGGTATGACAGCGTGGCAAGAAGCAATCGCTTGGCTCAAAGCACCATGGCGTAAATTGCGAGGGTATTTACCTGATAAGAAATTGCAAAATAAGCTGACCAAAGAACAAAGCAATAATTATTTTTTGATTAGTTTACAAGTGCATAATGACTCGCAGATTACCCATCATAGTGACTATCGTGATGTGGTGCAGTTTATTGATGAGTCTATTGCCAGCTTTGCAGAGTATGCTGATAAGCAGCAATTACTGGTATTTAAGCATCATCCGTTAGATCGTGGTCATCGAGATTATCGCGAGCTGGTATCTAGCTTGGCTAGACGCTATCAAGTGGCGGATCGTGTGTTTTATGGTTGCGACATGCACCTGCCAACCTTGATGAAACACAGTATTGGGATGGTGACCATTAATAGCACGACAGGTTTGCAATCGGTATATCACAAAAAACCTACCAAGATCATGGGTCGTGCGATTTATGATACGCCGAAACTGATAGATCAAAAACCACTGAATGAGTTTTGGCAACAACCTAACCGCCCAGATAATGAGTTTTATCTTAGATTCCGTGAATACTTGATAGAGCAAACTCAAATCAACGGGGCTTTTTACGGTAAGTCACCATGGATGCATAAATATCTGCATAGCGCAGGATGTGAACCCATAGAGAGCGATCTGTCCAAAACCAATACCCCTCAGTAGATTATTGATTGTTCATATTCAGTTAGCATGAGTCTTGTCGAAGTGAATAAGGTGCTATCAAGCCGCTCGCTTTCTATCTGTACAGTTATCCGCTCGTAACTTCACTTGTAAATCATCCCTCTGCTAATAAAATCGCCTTACTTTATGGTAGAAAACTGCTAGAATACTCTTTCATGCCTGCGCATAAGAGTTGACGTCCTGAGCGGTTGATTGGAGATGATAATATTGGCAAATAAGCTGATTCTAATTATTTTCTCTTCAACGATGGACAGCTATTTTAGCGGTTGCGCCTGACAGCATTTATTTCTTAATTTTATTATTCTATCACCCTTAATTTAGTAGGCGCTTTGTGACTGCATTAGCAAATATTCGTAACTTTTCAATCATTGCCCACATTGATCATGGCAAGTCGACGCTTGCTGATCGTTTTATTCAAATGTGCGGTGCCTTGCAAGATCGCGAGATGCAGGCGCAAGTACTTGACTCCATGGATATTGAGCGTGAGCGCGGTATCACCATTAAAGCGCAGTCGGTAACCTTATTCTACGATCATCCTAATGGTGAGCGCTATCAGCTCAACTTTATCGATACTCCAGGACACGTTGACTTCTCATATGAGGTGTCGCGTTCACTAGCCGCTTGTGAAGGGGCGCTATTGGTCGTTGATGCCGCGCAAGGGGTGGAAGCTCAGTCCGTGGCCAACTGCTATACTGCCGTTGATCAGGGTCTAGAAGTCATGGCGGTATTAAATAAAATTGATTTGCCACAAGTCGAGCCTGAGCGTGTCATTCAAGAGATTGAAGACATCATTGGTATTGACGCAGTTGATGCGCCACGAGTTTCTGCTAAATCGGGTTTGGGCGTTGATAAATTACTAGAAGCATTGGTTGAATTTATCCCTGCACCGACTGGTGATCGTGAGGCGCCACTACAAGCATTGATTATTGACTCTTGGTTTGATAACTATCTAGGCGTTGTGTCTTTAGTTCGGGTACGTGAAGGTACTATCCGAAAAGGTGATAAACTTTATATCAAATCAACCAAAGAATCGCATTTAGTCGGCTCGATCGGTGTCTTTACGCCCAAGCCTGTCGATACGGGTATCTTGGAGGCGGGTGAAGTCGGTTTTATTATTGCTGGTATCAAAGATATCGCTGGCGCGCCAGTGGGTGATACGATTACCCACGCTAAAACGCCAGACGTTGAGCGTATTCCAGGTTTTAAACAGATTACTCCGCAAGTCTATGCCGGTATGTTCCCTGTTGATTCTACTGATTTTGAAAAATTCCGTGAAGCGCTGCAAAAGCTACAAATCAACGATGCGTCATTGTTCTTCGAGCCTGATACCTCAGATGCACTAGGCTTTGGTTTCCGTTGTGGTTTCCTTGGTATGCTGCACATGGAGATTATCCAAGAGCGTTTAGAGCGTGAATATGACTTGGATTTGATTACTACTGCGCCATCCGTTATCTACGAGATCGTCAAGAAAAATGGCGATATCATGTATGTTGATAACCCATCAAGACTCCCTGAGCCGAATAATATTGAAGAGTTCCGTGAGCCCATTGCCCGCTGTCAGATTTTAGTACCGCAAGATTACTTAGGTAATGTCATGACGCTTTGTATCGAGCGCCGCGGCGTACAGGTAGATATGCGTTTTATGGGTCGTCAAGTACAGCTGATCTTTGATATTCCGATGGGCGAAGTAGTCATGGACTTCTTTGATCGTCTAAAATCGGTATCACGCGGATTTGCGTCACTGGATTATAACTTTGAACGGTACCAAGTCGATAAGCTGGTCAAAGTGGATGTACTGATTAACGGCGAAAAAGTTGATGCTTTGGCTATGATTGTGCATGAAACCCAATCACGCTATCGTGGTAATGCGCTAGTGACTAAGATGAAAGAATTGATTCCGCGTCAGATGTTTGATGTGGCAATTCAGGCCGCGATTGGTAGCCAGATTATTGGGCGTAGTACAGTGAAAGCCATGCGTAAAGACGTCTTAGCTAAGTGTTATGGCGGTGATGTGTCGCGTAAGAAAAAGCTATTGTCTAAGCAAAAAGCCGGCAAGAAACGTATGAAGCAAGTCGGTAATGTGGAGATTCCACAAGAAGCCTTCTTAGCGGTATTGCAGGTTGAGTAAGTCATTACTAATTGCGGGTCAACGATAGTTTTGTTGGTGTCATTAGTGGCGCAGTTGATAGTATAGATAGCCAGATAAGTCGCTCGTTAATAGGCAATTGAGTATGGATTTTGATTTTAATTTAATTTTAGTACCATTAACCATTGGTTTGGGTATTATTTGGCTATTAGATAAGCTGACCCTGAAACAGCGTAAAACTCGCGGGCGTGGTCAAGAAAGTCTCTTGGTACGCTGGGCTTATGATTTTTTCCCCGTATTGGCAGTGGTGTTAATAGTACGCTCGTTTTTGATTGAGCCTTTTAATATTCCCTCATCTTCTATGGTGCCGACATTATATACGGGCGATTTTATTGCGGTTAATAAGTATGCCTACGGGGTGCGCCTACCGCTGACGTATAATAAAGTGCTGGATACGGGCGCGCCTGAACATGGTGATGTGGCGGTATTCCGCTATCCTGAAAACCCAAGTATTTATTATATCAAGCGTGTTATTGGTTTGCCTGGTGATACTGTTAGTTATGATCAAGGGACACTTTCTATCAACGATGTCCCAGTTGACACTAAGCCTGTCGATTTTGCGGCAAACCCTGAGTTGACCTCACAGCTTTATTTACCAGGACAAATTGGTCCAGGGCAAGTACTGACCGAAGACAGTGCGGCAGCGATGGGTCAGCAAGAAGAAGGTGAGGCGCAATACTTTCAGGAAACACAAGGTGAAAACAAGCATCTTGTTCGTTACTTAAATGGTATGAATAGCTCTCAATATGCACCATTTTTGCAGCAGCAATCGCCAGAAGTGGTTAGCTCAGCAGGTACCAAATGGCGTATTAGCGTTCCAGAAGGTCAGTATTTTGTGATGGGCGATAACCGCGATCGTAGTGCTGATGGTCGGTTTTGGGGATTTGTTCCTGATGAGAATTTAGCGGGTAAAGCGGTTTATATCTGGATGCATAAGCCACCCGGACTTAATTTACCAACGTTTGAACGCAATGGTACTATTGATTAAGATTATGTAATTAAGATTATGAGACGCTCTATTGGTTGATTTATCGATAATAGTTTTATGCTAATATTGTTGCTATCTAATAAACGGCTACCTAGTATTTCGGTAGCTCCTAAAAAATAGTTGTTTACCAGTAGAGGGATATCATAGTGCAGCAATTATCTGGAATCGCCACACAGCGTGGTGCTAGCGTAACGAGTATCGTTTTAATTATTCTTGTGTTAGGAGTTGCTGCCAAATTGATGGTTGCTATCGTACCTGCTCAGATCGGTGATTATCAATTGACCAAGACCTTAAGCGCACAGCTTAAGGAGGCAAATAATAATAATGAGACGGCCAAGCAGTTTGTCGAGCGTGTCAATAGACAGCTATCTATTAATGCTGATTATGATACTCAGGCGGAAGACGTATTTACTTTTATTGATAAAAAGACGGGACAATTGGCTATTCGTAAAGAATATGCAGTCACTAACAATTTCTTTGGTAATGTAGATATTGTCAATCGCTTTGAAGGTGATATCGATATGACAACAGCAGAGTAACTAAAAAGAGTGTTAGATCACTCTTAAACTTTTTAATATCTGAATGTCTTTATAATATTCATTAATCCATACTATTACTAACCAAATCAGTAAAACAGAAGGGATAACCACAAGCCACGCATGAAACCAACTTTGCAGCATTCCCAAGCGATTCCTACTCCTCAACAAAATAGCACGTCTGTCGACACGCTGATTGTTAGCTCAGAATTTATTCAGCAGTTAGCCGTATTAACACGCAAGTTAGGCTATGTGTTTAAGGACTTGAGTCTCCCCAAACTTGCGTTGACACACCGCTCATTTGATAGCAAAAAAAATTATGAGCGTTTAGAGTTTTTAGGAGACGCTCTGTTAGGAATGATTGTGGGTGAGGCTTTATATCATCGCTATCCTAGCCAAAATGAGGGTCGCTTGACTCGTATGCGTGCCACCTTGGTACGTCAAGAATCATTGGTCATTATTGCGCAAAACTTAGAGCTCTCTAATCATCTGATATTAGGGATAGGTGAGCGTAAAGGTGGTGGGCGCAATCGCGCTTCTATATTGGCTGATGCCGTGGAGTCTTTGATTGGTGCTATTTATTTAGACAGCCAAGATTTGGATATTACTCGCGATTGTGTACTCTCATGGTATGGTGATTTGATTGACAACGTTAATGACCAAAAAGCGTTAAAAGATGCCAAGAGTCGATTGCAAGAGTGGCTACAATCTAAGCAGTTTGATCTGCCACATTATGAGCTGATGGAAACACGTGGTAACGCGCCGCATCAAATTTTTGTTGTACGTTGCCATGTTAATATCAATAACTGTGTTGATATTACTGAATCTGGTGAGAGCCGCCGTATCGCTGAACAAAAAGCAGCAGAACTAATGATTAACCAGTTGCATAAACTGCCGAGCTCAGCTAAAAAGCGATCCTAACTAGGATTAACCTATGGATAGCACATACCAATTTTTTTGACAGTATATGTTAAGTGACGTTTTAAGAATCGTTTATTTGAATTAGCGTAAACGTCACACATTTCAAAACCTTAAATATTTCCCAGCCGATGATGGTTTTGCTTTTTTAGTGCTGATACAGCCAATACATCATTAAGCACCATTTGACTGGATATAAATTCTATAGGATTAACCTATGAGCAATCGTACTGACTTGCCATCCAATGATGAAGATAATGCCAAAAATATGACCGAAAACACAGAATTGAATCAAAACCAAGATAATATCGATACTACTAACGATGGCATCAATCAAGCAGAAGATACTACTGTAGACAACGATATGGCAATTGAAGAATTCTTTGCCCCTATTAGTCATGCAGGTATTGCTGATGATTTTAAAGCGGGTTATGTCGCGATCGTTGGACGTCCAAACGTTGGTAAATCGACTCTGATGAATCACTTATTGGGTCAAAAGCTGTCTATTACATCACGTAAGCCGCAAACGACTCGTCACCGTATCCACGGTATTTTGTCAAATCACGAGATGCAGGCAGTGTTCGTTGACACGCCGGGTATTCATCGCAATGAAGTACGTGCTATTAATGAGCGTATGAATAAAGCTGCGGTATCTGCATTAGTAGATGTTGATTTGGTATTATTCGTTGTTGATTCAGATCAATGGCGTGATGATGATTTGTTAGTTCTACAAAAGCTTGGCGACACCAATTTAAATGTGGTATTGGTTATTAATAAATCTGATACCTTAAAAGATAAAGGTAGCGTGTTGCCGCTGATTGAGACGTTTAATGACAGTTTTGATTTTGCCGATATCGTACCAGTATCTGCCTTAAAAAACCAAAACCTAGATCGTCTACAAGAAGTGATTGCTTCGCATCTTCCCATTGCTGCCCCTATCTATGATACCGAGCAAATTACTGACCGCTCAGAACGATTTTTGGCCAGTGAAATTATCCGTGAAAAAATCATGCGTAGCGCTGGTGACGAAGTGCCATATGACTTAACTGTACAGATTGATGGGTTCAAAGATGAGCCTGCGCACACTGATCCAAAGACAGGGCGTCCACGTAAGGCTTGTACTTTCATCGATGCAACTATTTATGTTGAACGTAGTGGTCAAAAAGCCATTGTGATTGGTGATAAGGGTCAGCGTATTAAGCAAGTTGGTATGGATGCTCGTAAAGATATGGAGCAGTTGTTTGATAAAAAAATCATGCTGACACTGTGGGTGAAAGTGAAACGTGGCTGGTCTGATGACGAACGTGCATTGACTAGCTTAGGATATTGATTAAAGAATAGCGCTTTAATCACTTTTCTATATGCTCGATGCTGAGGTGATAAAAAATGCGTAACGAAGCGTTAATCGGTTATTTATTGCATCAGCGTCCTTATCAAGAAAAGCGCGCCTTATATTATCTGTTTTCTCAGCAACATGGCGTGATTCATGGTATTGGGAAAAAAGGCGCGCCATTGTTTATGCCATTGCAGCTCTTTGCCACTGGTAAACGGGATTTAAAAACGTTTAGTCAGATCAATATTGCATCGCAACACACAACTCAAACAGGCATAGCAAAAGATGATGGCATTGCCACTGTTTTAGAAGCACTGCCCTACGAAAATATTACAGGTCAACATCAATATGCGGCGTTGTATTTAAACGAAATACTATGGCGGTTGTTGTCGACTGAAGATCCAATGCCGGTATTATGGCTACATTATCAGGACAGTCTGTCTCAGCTTAGGCGACCTTTGAGCGCCAACGAATTACGTTTGTGCTTGCGCCAATTTGAGCAGCATTTATTCAATGAGTTGGGTTTTAGCTTAATGTTGACTCACGATAGTGTTGAAAACATCATTCAGCCTGACGATTCTTATCGTTTTTTACCTGATGTTGGTTTAGTGCCTGTCTTGCAGAATGATATACAGACTGAGCATTTAGACAATACTATGGGGCAATTTTTTTTCAAAGGTACTGATATCATTGCGATGACGCAGCTAGGTATTACTGACAAAACCTTAAATAATTGGTCAAAAATGCATCGACAGCTTATTGACCATTTACTGGATTATCAGCCATTGCAAAGCCGCCTACTGTGGCAGCAGCAACAGCGTTACCAATAAATAATAGTACTATCCTCAAAGTGCTATAACCAATCTGATTGGTGCTGAGACTGTCTAAAGTTTCATATTCTTGTACCGTTGATCAGTCAATTGGTTTTCGTTATCAAAAAAAATTCTTATGACCACTGCTTCATTAGCTTCATCTAACAACCCTTTGCAAAAACTTTTATTAGGTGTAAACATTGATCACATAGCAACTTTACGTCAAGCGCGTGGGGTTAGTTATCCAAGCCCTTTAGCCGAAGCTCTTTGATGCGAGAAGGCGGGAGCAGATGGTATTGAGTTATATACAGGCGCTTATGCTGAGGCAAGCTTGGTAGCCGATATGGACATGCAAAATGCTGAGCTGAAACGAATTAAGCAAGCTGTTGCTACTGTTTGACGCAGTGATAATAACCTTTTAATTAACGCAGGTTATGGTCTGACACGTGATAATGTGAGTGCTATCGCACAAATTAAGGGTATTTATGAGTTGAATATTGGTCGTGCATTCATTGCAGGCGCTGTATTTGTAGGACTCGAGCAGGCCGTCATTATGATGAAAGAAGGAATGTATATAGAGCTATCAAAAAATATCATTGGTAATTTGTGTGAGTGGTAACTTATGCCATTAGTAATTTCTTATTCGTCACATTCAGTGGGATGATCCTCATTAAGTTTTTGTTTAACAATACCTCCTTGGTTAAATGATATTAGATACATTGCTTCATTATAAGCGACAATGGGACAGTATTTTATATGGCCAAAATGTCCTCGTGGTTTGCCACTATCACCCCAAAATTTGGTGTAGTGGCGTCGACTTCCAACTCGTAAACTTAGCTTACTGTATTTAGGATTTAAAGACTGCTGAACGACTAATGAATCTACCTGAGCATCAAAGTGATTATTGTCATTTTTATCTATGAATAACAAAAGCGTCTTATCGCTGTCTCTATGGCAGCGCCCTCCAGTATCAGACAAGCAAACAATGACATTCTGTCTTCTGATGTAACTCTCAGCCTTGGCTAAGGCAAGAGAATTCTCTAACTGACTTTGAATCCGTTTGGCTTCCATACGTGCTAATTGTGTTCGTATGACTGGGGCTACGATCATCACTATAATTGCTAATACACATACAGTGACGATAAGTTCAACCAGCGTAAAACCCTTGTTATGTCTATTAACAGTGCTTGCGTCTGTTCTAGTGTTTGTATTAGGTGCTCTTTTATAGAGAGATACTATATATCTGTGATGCACATAAAGAATCAATCGGCTTTGAGCTAGCCTGTGCTTATTTGAATTAAAAACCCATAACATAAATGCTGAGAGCTTTTTATAACTTGATAATGTTTTATGCAGCAATGCCATGAGGCTTGTTACCTATAATAAGTAGTTTAGTTCAATAAAACAGTCTCGCTTCTTTAAATGTTATTCAATCCAATCATTGCGTAAAATCGAGCCAATATGCGCGCGAAATTTTGGAGTAATGATCAGATTTATGATGTATGAAATAATGTTGAGTGCTATAATATAAACAGAATATATGTCTACTGTCAAAAAATGTTTCAATTAGTGAATGACTGGTTTTAATAATAGAGAAAAAATACTAACTGTACTAAAATACGCCCAGACAATAGATACTGTTAGGTTTACTATCTATTGTGAACTGACATACAAAAGATAAAAAGCGTAAGGTGTGTTAGTTCTAGGTAACTTAAGCTGGTTATTGTGTTTTAGTTACGACATTATCGTGTAATAATGTGTAGCTCGTTAACGAAAAAAGTTGTAAACTGAATTGATAATCGCTAAGCTACTCCTTAATTGGTTTTGCTTTGTCACTTAAAATTCGTAAAAGATGTCTATTTTAGAGCATCTTGAGAAGCGGTTTTGCTTAATGCATCACTCAAATTATCCTTTGGAGGAAGTCCATGAAATTGAATAAAATTGCTCTAGCTCTGGTTGCTGTAGCAGCTGCACCTTTAGCAGCTAATGCTGGCGTAACTATTAGCCCATTGTTACTAGGTTATCATTACACTGGCGAAGCTCATGACGAGCAACGCGAAATTTTGAAAACTGGTAAAAATTTGTATGAGAATGTCAATGGCGACCCTATGGCTAATGCTGATGGTCGTGGTAATGACAATGGTGGCGTAGCTAAAGAAAGCAGCTTATACACTGGTGCTGCACTAGGTATTGAACTAACTCCTTCTACTCAGTTCCAAGTAGAGTATGGTGTATCAAATGCAAACGGCGAAGCTTCTGAAGATTCTGCAAAAGCTGGCGTTAACCGCTTTGACGTAGAACAAACCATGCTTTCTGGTAACTTCTTAATCGGTACTGAAGAATTTACTGGTTATACTGATAGCGCATTCAAGCCATATGTATTGGTTGGTGCTGGTCAATCTAAGATTAAAGTAGAAAACCAAGAAACTTACACTAAAACTGGTGAGACGAATCCTACTACTGCTGGTACTGAAGTTGCAGAGTCTAAAGATACTATTGGTAACCTAGGTCTAGGTGCTATGTATCGTATCAACGACGCTTTAAGCCTACGTGGTGAAGCTCGTGCGATTCATAACTTTGATAACAACTGGTGGGAAGGCATGGCTTTGGCCGGTCTAGAAGTTGTACTTGGTGGCCATTTAGCTCCTACAGTAGCAGTACCACCAATGCAAGAGCCAGTTATCGATACTACTCCAGTAGTCGTAGTTGAATCTGATCTTGATTCTGATGGCGATGGCGTACCTGATAGCATCGATGCATGCCCAGGCACTCCTATGAATGTCGTAGTAGATGAGCGCGGTTGCCCAGTACCAGTAGATATTACTGATGAGCTGAAAATGGAACTACGTGTATTCTTTGATAACGATAAATCAACGATCAAATCTCAGTATCAACCTGAAATCGCTAAAGTAGCAGAGAAGATGCGCGAGTATCCTAACTCTACAGCACGTATCGAAGGTCATGCTTCTAAAACTGGTCCTTCAGCACGTTATAACCAACGTTTATCTGAAGCCCGTGCCGTTGCTGTTAAATCTATGTTGACTAACGAATTCGGTATCGCTCCAAACCGTATATCAACAGTTGGCTATGGTTATGACCAACCAATCGCTCCAAACGACACTGAAGAAGGTCGTGCTATGAACCGTCGTGTTTATGCCATCATCACTGGTGACAAAACAATGACTGTTGAACAAACTAAAGATATGGTTGTTCAGTAAATAGTATTGGATCAATTGTTTTACTAAATATATAGTTACAAAAAAAGTCACCTAATGGGTGGCTTTTTTTTATTTATGGATTGAGAAAAGCAAGTTATTACATAAATTTGTGAAGCAATAATGTTATACTAGCTGCCCAAACATTCTGTAAATTGACAGAATGTACATTAGCATAGCTATCTGTATGATGAATTTATCAGTGTAGATACTTGATTATATTGAAATTATTTGATTAACCGCATCTATTTTGCAGTCTTCCAAAAGTAAGTACTCAATATCTATCTGGTTGATGGTAAAAGTTTATCCAGCGGCGCTTATTGCTACTGCATTTTTTTAAGACGAAACGAGCATTTTATATGGCGAACGATATCAAACACCTGCGTAACATTGCAATTATTGCCCACGTTGACCACGGTAAAACAACTTTGGTTGATAAGTTATTACATCAGTCTGGTACTTTTGGCGACCGTGCAAACATTGCTGAACGTGCAATGGATTCAGGCGATATTGAGCAAGAACGTGGTATTACCATTTTGGCTAAAAATACAGCCATCCGCTGGACAGATAAGACTGATGATACTGAATATCGTATCAACATTGTTGACACCCCAGGTCACGCCGACTTTGGTGGTGAAGTTGAGCGTGTAATGTCTATGGTTGACTGCGTGCTTCTAGTCGTTGATGCGGTGGATGGCCCAATGCCACAGACCCGTTTTGTGACGCAAAAAGCGTTCGAGCAAGGTCTAAAACCTATCGTTGTCATCAATAAAATTGACCGTCCTGGCTCACGCCCTGACTGGGTAATGGATCAAATCTTTGATCTTTTTGATAACTTGGGTGCAACTGATGAACAGCTTGATTTCCCAGTTGTTTATGCCTCAGCATTGAATGGTATTGCAGGTTTGGAAGCTGACGATTTGGCTGATGACATGACACCGCTTTTCAAAACAATTGTTGATGTGGTTCAGCCTCCTCAAGTTGATGCTGACGCACCGTTCCGTATGCAAATCTCAAGCCTTGATTACAACAGTTTTGTTGGTGTTATCGGCATTGGTCGTATTCAGCGTGGTAAAGTCAAAACCAATACTCAAGTAACTGTAATCGACAAAAATGGCAATACCCGTAATGGCCGTATTTTAAAAATTATGGGTTATCATGGTCTTGATCGTATTGATGTTGAAGATGCACAAGCTGGTGACATCGTTTGTATTACTGGTATTGATTCGCTTAATATCTCAGATACGATTTGTGATCCTAGTGCTGTCGAAGCATTACCAGCATTAACGGTTGATGAACCTACCGTTTCTATGAACTTCCAAGTAAATAACTCACCTTTTGCTGGTCGTGATGGCAAGTTTGTGACCTCGCGTAATATCCGTGAGCGTCTTGAGCGTGAATTGATTCATAACGTAGCATTACGTGTAGAAGATACAGAATCTCCTGATAAATTCAAAGTATCAGGTCGCGGTGAGCTGCATCTGTCTGTATTGATTGAAAACATGCGCCGTGAAGGTTTTGAGATGGGTGTTTCAGGCCCAGAAGTTATCGTCAAAGAAGTGGATGGTAAATTACAAGAGCCGTATGAAAACGTTGTTTTTGATATTGAAGATGAGCATCAAGGTTCTATCATGGAGCAGGTTGGCTTGCGTAAAGGCGAGATGACCAATATGGAGCTTGATGGTAAAGGTCGTATGCGTATCGAAGCGACGATGCCTGCCCGTGGTTTGATCGGTTTCCGTTCAGAGTTCTTAACGTTGACCTCAGGAACTGGTATCATGACGTCAAGCTTCTCACATTACGGTCCACAAAAAATCGGTGATGTTGGTGGTCGCTCGAATGGTGTCTTGGTTTCTATGGCGAAGGGTGTTTGCTTAGGTTTCGCGCTATTTAACCTGCAAAAACGCGGTAAGTTATTTGCTGAGCCACAGCTTGAAGTTTACGAAGGTATGATTGTTGGTCTTAACTCACGTAACGATGATATGGCTGTTAATCCAACGACTGCTAAGCAGTTAACCAACGTTCGTGCGAGTGGTACTGATGAAGCATTGACGTTGACTCCAGCAGTCAAGTTCACACTTGAGCAAGCGCTTGAATTCATTCAAGATGATGAATTGGTTGAAGTAACACCTAAGGCGATTCGTCTGCGTAAGCGTTATTTGACTGAAAGTGAGCGTAAGCGTCACGGCCGTGGTAAAAAAGGTGCTTAATATTGAGCCATGAATTACTGAGTAATTTATTGGATTGATGTTTTATAGAAGCATTTGATGCTGTTGTTATTTAATAATGCGCATCAAGATAACTAAAAAATTAGCAGTATAGAGTGAACTGAATATGGTTCATTTTATGCTGCTTTTTTTTGTTGTAATTTCCATAGAATATAGACAGAATAACTGACAGTAGTAGTGTTTCTCACTATTACTCTTAAGGCTCAAGATTGGGTCGACTGTTGAGATACTTATTCGATTATAGATTGGTATTTTGAGGAGAAAATAATGAGTATGGTTTCTGAGTTTAAAGAATTCGCTCTAAAAGGTAATGTGATGGACTTAGCGGTCGGTGTCATTATCGGTGGGGCATTTGCTACTATCACAACGTCCTTAGTTGAAGATATTATTATGCCAATAGTGGCCTTCATAGCAGGTGGCGAGATTAATTTCAAAAACATGTTCTTAGTGTTGGGTGATGCGCCTGAAGGTGTTGCCATGACCTATGATGCCCTCAAAGCGGCTGGCGTTCCTGTATTAGCCTACGGCAGTTTCATTACCGTACTGATTAATTTCTTAATTTTAGCATTTATTATTTTTATGATGGTTAGAATGGTTAATAAAATGCGTCGTAAAGAAGAAGTACAAGAGTTGGTAAAACAACCTTCAGAAGAGGTGCAATTGCTTCGTGAAATTAGTGCTAAGTTAAGTAACACCACTGTTTCAAAATAAAATATGGTGATTTGATTAAAAAAAAGGCTAACACGACGTTAGCCTTTTTGATGGATAATTTATAAATGCATTGTCTTTAATACAGATATATCATTTAACCAGCTGTTAATATAAAGACTATGGCGTAACTACGACATAATCGTTGGTATTAATCAAAATCTCAGATGGTTGGTCAACGACAATACGGACAACATTATCATTCGTCACTTGTGATTTGTAATAATTGTCTTCAGCCACAGTACAACCTAAACAACGTCCCATCGCATCCCAAGGTTCAACAAAAAGTTTCTGCTGCGCCTGATCCGCATTACCACCGATAAGCGAGAAGGGTAGACTAACTAGGTAGGCGGCAGTACCAGCAACGGCACTGACCAGTTGTAAAGGTTTACCCACTACCGTATCAACCACCATTGTCTCATAAGAAGGCCCAAAGTCTGTCTCATCAATTTCTATGGCTGCCAAGGCAGGCTGCATAGTAGCAGCCATTAAACTTAAGCTTGCGACTATAGTAAAGGCTTTTTGCTTAACTGTGCGTTGGTTTTTAGCTTTAACAGTCATAACGATGTCCTAAAATTCATAATTGGTATGATTAATGGCTGCTGCTATTCCCACACAGAGACAATTTCCCTATATAAACAATGCGCAACGATAAGTAATCTAAATATATTACAGATGTATAAACATTATGCACTATTTATGTAAGTGCTCATACTATTAAAGCAATATGTGTGTCAATAAGCAACAAAAATGGCGCGCGATATAATGATATTAGTGCAAAATAATAGGACACTCAGTCAAGAGTATTGTGCTGCCATATTCTACTACTTGATACCTAAGTTATTCTGGTATTTAAGGCGAAAAAGATAGTGATAGTTTCAGATAATATTTAAAGGATTGGCTGACAGTTGGGACAGAATACACTGGCGCGACCATTAATTTTGATATTCTCAAGTACAGCATCACAATGCGGACAAGTTTCCCCTTGTCTACCATAGACATTTAATGTCTGCTGGAAGTAACCGGTTTGACCATCTGCTACGGTGAAGTCTCGTAGTGTCGAACCACCAAGCGCTATCGCCTTTTGTAAAATACCTTTAATATGATCGACCAAAATAATCATCTGAGCATGGGACAGTTGGTGAGCGGGGGTGGCTGGATGAATAGCTGATAAATATAGGCTTTCAGTCGCATAGATATTACCGACACCCACGACGACCTGTTGTTCCATGATGACTGATTTTATAGCGCGAGCAATGGGCTGCTTCTTTGATTTGGCGTTGCCAATTGCTACGTTATCAGCACTGTGATCAAGCAAGTTTGACCGTTGAATCAATTGATACAGGTAGTCTGCAGTAAATTCATCTGATAATGGTTCAGGACCTAAATGATCTAATAGCTTAGCACTATAATCCTTGTGCCATAACACGGACCCAAAACGTCTTGGGTCATAGTAATGTAGTTGGGATTTTGTATTATTAACGCCCTTAAAAATAATGATGAGATGATCATGCTTGCGATTTTCAGTACCGTAGCTCTGCTGTTGCAGGCTGCCCGACATGCCTAAATGAACCAAAAGTTGACGCGGTACTAACGTATCAGTTTGAGCTGCAGCGCTATCATCATTGGATAATAAAGGTAAAAAGTTAAGAATTAAATATTTTGCGCGGCGCTCAACGCTATCTAGCGTGTAATCAATCAAGCTATCTAAATCATCTGGCATCGCCCAGCGCAGCTTTGGCTGAAAAACTTTTATATCGATAATGCGTTGCCCTAATAACGGTGCAAGGCTGGTTTTGGTTGTTTCTACTTCAGGCAGTTCAGGCATGATGTTTTTATAATAACCTTATGATTCAGTGGACGTACTTTGTGATTTTATATCTAAGCGACGGCGCGGCGAGCATGCAAGATACCATGCTGTTGCTCTAGTTTCGCTAAAAGCTTAGATAGGTGTGCCAATCCTGAGACTTCAATATGAAATTTTAAAAAGGCGATGTTATCATCATTACTGAGCGTCTCAACTTGGCGGATATTGACATTTTCTTTATCAATAATTTGCGTCAAATCACGCAACAGTCCACGCCTATCATAGGCTTCTACGTGAATATCAACGGGTTGATAACGACCAGCTTGTACCCGCCACGAAGCCTCTATTTCGCGCTCAGGATCGCGTTCAATCAAGCGTGAGTATTCAGGGCAACCTCGATTATGGACACTGACACCTCGTGATAGGGTGATGTAACCAGCAATTGGCTCGCCATGCACAGGGTGGCAACAGCCTGCTAAATTGATTTCTATATTATCCAGCCCATCGATACGAATTTTATAAGCATCGATTTTGCCTGCCTCTCTAGCATCTATACTTGGCGCAAAATTTTCTGGCGGTCTTTCAGGTTCTAGATGTAGCTGACGAGAGATGTGGCTGGTGAGTTGGTTGAGACCAATGTCGCCTGTGACCAAGCCAACGATAATATCATCAGTCGTATTGACATGGAAATGCTGAATATAGTCGTTTAAATCGATGCTATTGGGATGTACCGATAATCGTTCAAGCTCTTTACTGAGCATTTGACGACCAATTTCAATGTTCTTATCACGGTCTTGCTTATTGAACCATTGACGCAATTTTGAACGTGCACGATTGGTATGAATGTATCCAAGTGAAGCAACTAGCCAATCACGGTTGGGCTCACGTGATGCTTTGGTGATAATTTCAACTTGTTCACCCGTTTTGAGTTGATAGGTTAATGGTACATAGCGCTGATTGACTCGCGCAGCTTGGGCACGATTACCGACTTGTGTATGTACATAATAAGCAAAATCAAGAACGGTCGCCCCTTTTGGCAGTTCAGTAATGTCACCATCACGGCTAAAGATATAGATGCGTTCGAGCTCGTCAAAGTCAACGAGTTGCTCTTCTTCGTCAAACTCCATGCCCTCTATTTCTTCACCTGTTAGTAAAGATGAGCGCGGTTGGTTACGGGTTTCATTATTGATCGATAACAGCTGACGCAGCGAGCTGATTCTTTGATTAAGATAATTGTCTTTTTTATTCTTTAGACCTTCTTTATAGTTAACATGAGCACACATACCAAGCTCAGCTTCGAAGTGCATTTCGTGAGTACGAATTTGCACTTCCAGTGACTTGTTTTCAGCAATGACTGCCGTATGTAGTGAGCGATAACCATTGGACTTGGGGTTGGTAATATAGTCATCGAATTGTTCTGGAATATATCGCCACAAGCCATGTACCAATCCAAGCACGTGGTAACAGTCTGACGGGTTGGTGACCAATACTCGCAGCGCGCGAATGTCATAAAGCTGATCAAACGATAAGCCTTTGAGCTTCATTTTTCGGTAGATAGAGTAGATATGCTTGACACGTCCAGAGACTTCACCTTCGATATTGGCCTCTGCTAGTGCTTCATTAAGCTTGTCTTGTACGCGCTGAATATAGGACTCACGTTCGCTGCGTTTTTCGGAGAGCAGTTTGGCAATCTCTTTATAGCGTTCAGGTGCAAGGTAGCGAAAGGCTAAGTCTTCTAGCTCCCATTTAAGTTGCGCGATGCCCAAGCGATGCGCCAGTGGTGCATAAATGGTCATGACTTCACGCGCCACCCGATTCTGACGCTCTTCATTAGAAAAGGTCAATTCGCGCATGGCGAAAGTACGCTCAGCCAATTTGATAAGCACGACGCGTACATCATTGGTGACGGAGATTAGCATGCTATAAATATTAGATAGCTGGTCGCGCTGATTGTTTACGAAGTGATCTTCTAGACGCTTATTGCTTTCAATAATCTCGGACAGCTTACCCATTGCCAAGGTATCTTTGACGAGGGTCGATATGTCTGCACCGAATTTTTTCTCGATATCAGCGAGGCTTATGATTGATTTTCGCGCACTACGATAGAGCATTGCAGCCACAAGAGCGTCTTCGTCTTGGTAGAGATAAGTTAATATGTCTGTCATGCCAATACCAGTGACATAAGCGCCTGAACGCTCAGACTCGCTAGTATTCATATGACTGCGAATAAATTCACAAGCAGCACTCAAGTGAGGTACAGACTCTTGTCCGATACGTTTGGCGACGTTGTCTAACCAAGTGGGAACATCAATATTGACTTGATCTAAATCAATCGCTTCGAGCTCTTTATCTGAGAGAGCATTATTTTTATCTAAAAGCGGGTTATCAGAATATTCGTTTTCAAGCTTTGGATCATGACTATGAAAGGCATGTAGTGCTGAGCGATCAAAAGTGGTGTGTAGCTTATGAGTGGACAGCTGGTATTTGATATCGAGGGGGATTTGGGCATAGCTATTGGCAGACTGGTGCGAGCGTTGGCTCGCGACCAGTTGAGCGGCAAGTGCTGCACTATCGGCTTGGGTGGTCTGTCCATCCACCAGCGGTAATCCTTCACGAATTTTTACCATAGCCGACTCCTCTTAGCTATTTTGAATTGATTATAACCTCATCTACTATGCACACACGTTGAACTTACGATTCATAAAGTATCAGCTATAAACCAATATAACTGCTAAAAAATCTGTTTTTTAGCAGTCATAAAATGCGCGTAAAATATATAAAGCTATGAGTGCAAACGTTCACAAGAATGGAAAAAACCAGCCTAGGAATATTGTTTACTATTATCTCACTTTAAAGAGACAAATCAAGCGAGGCTATGTAATGTCTGCGGTTAATCAGGATAAATAACCATCATTTGTTGTCACTGATTGATTTAAATGGTATATCAGTGCTGGTGACTTCTATGATGGCTATGTAATATTCTGAACCGCTCACTTAACCGTAAATTGAATTACACCGCTACTTTTTCAAAACGAGCGATAGACTCAACATGACCGGTATGACAGAACATGTCCATCACGCCAGCATGAGTCAGACGATAGCCTTGCTCTAACAATGCTTTTGTATCACGGGCGAGGGTTGCAGGGTTGCAAGAGACATAAACGATTCTCTCAGCGTTAAATTTCGGCAAGTACTGCATAATTTCCCAAGCACCAGAACGCGGCGGATCGATCAATAGCGCATCAAAGCCCTGATTCGCCCAAGGTTTATCAGTACAGTCTTGCGTCAAATCTTGGCTATAAAATTCTGTATTATTGATGCCATTACGACGTGCGTTATCGGCTGCACGTGCGGTCATCGCTTCGCTACCTTCAACACCAACCACAGAACCTGTCTCACCAACGAGGCGCGCGAGTGGCAAGCTAAAGTTGCCTAGACCACTGAATAAATCAAGTACGCGTTCACCTACTTTTAAGTCTAACAAATCGCAAGCAAGCTTGGTCATTTGACGATTTACGGACAGGTTCACTTGGGTAAAATCTGTCGGGATAAACTCGAAAGTCAAATCGTATTCTGGCAATTGGTAATACAAACGACCAAATTGCTGGCTCATGTCATCATCTTCAGTCAATGCAATACGCTGGATACTGTCCGCACCTTTAGACTGCAAATATAGCTGCCAGTTGCGTGCGGCAAAAAACACTTTTAGCTTTTCTATATCAGCGTCTGATAACGGCTCCAAGTTGCGTACGATAAGGGCAACGGGCTGATTGCCATCTGGCAGCTCAGGCATTTCCTCACCCATGGCCAACTCAAGCTGAGCAATCTTGTTACGGCTCTCTAGCGTACTAATCAGTGTTTTTAAGTTTTCAATCTCAAAACCAATTCTTGGATCTAAAATATGACACTCATTTAATTCTGCCAAAAAGTTACTTGAGCGCTCACGAAAGCCGACAAGCGCGGTTTCTTTTTTGGTGACATAACGCACACCTAATCGTGCTTTGGTACGGTAACCAAGACGATCACCAACCACTGGAGCAAGCCAGTTATCAGGCTTGACACTGGCTTGGTGTATCAGCATTTCAGCCAATACAGATTGCTTAAAGTTGATTTGACCGTCTGGCTGCCAGTGTTGCAAATTACAGCCACCACACACGCCAAAATGTGGGCAGGGCGGTACGGCACGTTCAGAATTTGGGTTGGCAGTAATACTGACAGCCTCGCCTTCTTCAAAGCTGGCACGGCTATTGGTTATTTTGACCAAGGCACTTTCACCCGGCAATGCAAAGCTTACAAAGATTTTTTTGCCATGTTTGTCTTCGACATGGCCATCGTCTATACCAAAACCATTACCATAAACGGCAACGCCGCGACCATCATGCGACAAACCATCAATGGTGAAGGGCAGAGGTTCTGCATCCTTTAGACGGCGGCGTGTCTTTGATGAGGGTTTAGATTTTTTCTTATTAGGCGGAATAGTAATCGTTTGGGTCTCGCTCGTTGCTGGCGTAACATCAGAGATTGTAGACGTTTTTGAATCGGTGGGTTGCATAAACCTGCCTTAATAATAAATGATAAATAACTAAAAAAATGAGGATAAACGCGATGTCTTATACCGCGCCTTCATATAACTTCATTTGTTATGATGTGGGCGCAGATGACCAATCAGCGATGAACTCTTGATGGCGGGCATGACCATCCGCTTGGGTATATTTTACTAAATAGTCATAGCTCTGCTGCTGCCAAGCGTCAAAATCTTGTGAGGATAGTTGCCCAGTTAAACGCAACCAGCGCAAATAGATTAGCCATGTATTCATGACGTCAGACTCGCAATAAATAGACAGCGTTTGCCAGTCATTAGTGCTGACAAGCTCACCAACCATACTACCGTCGACAGCTGTTTTACCCGGTAGACCATATAAGCTTGCGACAATATCCATGGCTTCGCGGCGGCTGGCACCGTACTGGCTAAATCTGTCCATCAAATCAAGGTGACGGGTGTGGAAGCGATTGACATAATTATCAAAGCGCATGTTTTTGATGCGCTCGCCTTCTTCAAATAACCATGGCGCTGATAAATCGTATTGCATAGCCCGATATATCAGTACAGGAATATCAAAACCTGAGCCATTCCAACTAATAAGCTGTGGCAGTTTTTCAAGGTCACTAAATGCCCGAAAAAATTTGGCAAGAATATCTTTTTCACTAAATTTATCAGCGGTCAATGAGAACAACGACAACTTGCCATCTTTGATATATAACGCTGAGATACAGACGATACGCTGCAGTGGCAAGCGCATAAAATCATGCCCAGCTTCTTGTATTCGAAGCGCTGTGAGTGCGCTCAATGCATCTGCATCATTCAACTCTGCCAATTGCGGATAGATACGGCGCGCCGCATCGGTATCAGCGACAGTTTCGATATCAAAGACCAGTATAGGGTCGGATGGTAGAGCTTGTGACATAAGAAATCCTGATTGAATCAACTAAACTGAGCAGGGTTGTCTGTGCGTTAGGTAATTTATGTGCGGTTATCGATCGACATTGCTGGCGTCAATATTGTCGTCGTTAATATTGTATAAACCCGTCGACAAATAACGATCGCCGCGATCACAGACAATAAAGGCGATGACGGCATCAGGGTTTTCTTTAGCGACTTGTACGGCAGCCCATGCTGCAGCACCTGATGAAACGCCCGCGAAAATACCTTCAGTTTTCGCCAGTTTGCGCATATAAATTTCTGCGATACGCTGATCCACATCCATGATTTCATCAACCAAATCTGCGTTAAAGATACCCGGCATGTAATCTGCAGGCCAGCGGCGAATACCAGCAATCGAAGCTTCTTCATCAGGCTGTAGTCCGATGATTTTGATATCTGGATTTTGTTCTTTGAGGTATTGCGATACACCGGTAATAGTACCAGTGGTGCCCATTGAGCTAATAAAATGAGTGATTTTACCTTCGGTTTGCGCCCATAGTTCAGGCCCTGTGGTCAGGTAATGGGCTTGACTGTTATCAGGGTTATTAAACTGATCCAATACGATGCCTTTGCCATCTGCTTGCATTTGCAGCGCCAAATCGCGTGCGGCTTCCATGCCTTCATCCACCTCGATTAACGTCGCACCATACGCAATCATGGCATCTTTGCGCTCTTGAGTTGAATTGGTTGGCATCAGTAGCGTTATCGGATAGCCACGCATCGCCGCGACCATGGCTAAAGCGATACCCGTATTGCCACTCGTGGCTTCAATCAGCATGTCGCCCGCTTTGATGTCACCGCGCTGTTCTGCCTGATAAATCATATTAAAAGCAGGACGATCTTTAACAGACCCCGCTGGATTGTTACCTTCAAGCTTGGCCAGTAACGCAGCACCATTGGTCAGCTGCTCTTGCTCAGGTAAGCGCTGCAATTTAACCAATGGCGTCTGACCGACGCAATCAGCAAGTTTGGTGACTTGAGTAATGAAATTAGAGTTGGAGATAGCCGTTGCGGACATAAAGTATCCTTGTGAATTTTTAAAATTGATTTTAATTACCGTTTATTTTTTAATTGTCATTGTGATTTTTGAATAAATGTCTTGATATGGCCGCTATTGAGTGAAGTGAGTGATTTGATTGTTAATGACATTTCTGTCGCTTTGACCAAATAGCAATAAATGAAAAGTTGCGTCATTATATCATTTTGTTTTTGGCTACGCTGAAGGCATCAAGAGATTTTGGTAAATGAGTGGTGTTTAAAAAGGGCTGGACAGTTAAAATGCCTTTGCGCCATAGCCACTCACCATGATCGATGAAATGCGTTATAGTTAGGGCAATAACAAGAACCACTAAATTTATCATGGGTAGGCAGTTATCATTTTTGAAATGACGATATCTTTGAAATGAGAATAGCTTTGAAATGAGCACAGCCCCTAAAAAGTTTATGATTGGCTAACACCGCTTACTGCCGCTATTGATTCATAGTGCAATTTTCTGTAGAGAGTAAAGCTAGCATGGCATACAAAAAACGTTTTGATACTAGCAGTGCGTATGGTCAGTTGATTATATTGGTGTTTCTACCCATTTGTATCTTGGCAGCGGTGGGCGGTATTTTGGTCTTTTATGAGACCATGCGCGCCAGCAATTCAGAACAAGAAGTATTGGCGGAGGCGGTGCTGATTCGTTATACCCCAGCGATTGCAGAGCTAATCCCTGAGCTGTTAGCGCAAGAGCGCCAGCAAGCAGACGGCGAACCCAATTCGGATGGCGAAGTCAGAGCAAATGATGCCACTCAAACGACCATCACAAAGCTTGAGGAAATCCAAGATAAGCTGGGTCGTATGCAGTCCGAGCAACATGTACAGCGTATTGCGATCATCAATGAAAGCAATCAAGTGCTTGCCGCAGTCGGTTATGGACTGAATGAAGCATGGCCTGCAATAGACACAACAAAGAAGTTTTTATCGCAGCAACCAACGCCTATTGGAACTGCTTATGGCAGTGTGTTAGGGGAGTTTGAAGGACAAAAACTGTGGCTGCTCGTCGATATGGACAATGAACCACTCTACATCGCCCGCTATCGTATCGCCATGGCATTAGTGATTACCGGCTTGTTCACTATTTTGATTTTATTGCTGAGTTTAAATATTTATTCAAAGCGCTGGATAGCACCAATTTATGAGCTACGTTTGCAGTTGCAGCGTACCCATGTCGACAATCTGTATCAGCCTATTCCTGTTGAGTCAGATGGTGAGCTGAACTTATTGCAGCAAGACTTGGTCAAAACGCTACGCCGCTTGCATAGGAGTTTTCAGGAATTAAAAGACCATGCCGAGCAAACTGAGGATGATTTGCGCCTCGCGTTTGATGAGATGGAAATGCAAAACATCTCTATTCGTAATGCACGTGATGCGGCAATTTCAACCAGCCAAGCAAAATCGGCATTTTTGGCCAATATTAGCCACGAGCTGCGCACACCGTTAAATAGTATTGATGGCTTTATTAATTTGCTGGCAAGGCATGGTGAATTAAACCCTGAACAAGATTTGTACGTGCAAACCATCCGCAAGTCATCGGCGCACTTATTGGCGCTGGTCAATGATGTTTTGGATTTCTCTAAAATTGAAGCGGGCAAGTTGGTGCTTGATCGTCATGAGTTTGACCTTTATGACACCATTTATGACGTGGTCGATATGCTTTCGCCTGTATCCGCAGAAAAAGGTCTGCGCATGGCGGTGCTGTTTTATAATGATGTGCCGATGCGCATCAATGGCGATGCCCTACGCCTCAAGCAAGTATTGACCAATATCGTCGGCAATGCGATTAAATTTACCGACAGTGGTGATGTGGTAGTGCGTGTCAGCTTGGATGACCATCGTGATAATTATCTCATGATCAGTGTGCAAGACAGCGGTAAGGGCATCTCTTTAGCCGATCAAAAGATGCTGTTCCAAAGCTTTAGCCAAGGCGACCCTTCAATCACTCGTCAGTATGGCGGCACAGGATTGGGGCTCGTTATCTCCAAGCAGTTGACGCGGCTGATGGGTGGTGATATTGGCTTTCATGATAATGCTCAAGAGAATATTGCCAATCAGGGCGCAACGTTTTGGTTTCGGATGCCAGCACATGTCGATGTGTTAGAAGCTGCTACAGGACAGACGATTGAGCTACCAGTCTTGGCTCCATTGGCGAGTGAGACCGATGAGTTTAATGTATTGGTATGGATTAATCATACCGCCTCTATCCAAGTGCTCAAAGCCAGCTTGCAATATTTGCCGATTAAATTGACCCAAGCCAACTCCTTACCGGGCGTACTTGAGTCATTAAAAGAGCATGGTAATTATTGGGATTGGGTCATCGTCGATGATGATACCCAAGACGATATGATGGCATTACTCAAACAAATTCGTCTGCATTATCAAGGCAAGCTTGCAGTATTTGGTTATCAAGTTGCCGCCGATCAAGCATTATTAAATCGTTATCATGCCAATATTTTGTATGAGCCGTTAGACAAAAGACAGCTTTATGCCATGCTCGACACCCAAAATCGCAGTACCAAAAAAAGCGTGCAAGAACCGCGCTGGACAGGGGTGACGGTTCTGGCAGTCGACGATCATCTGCCCAATTTGTTGGTGCTCGATGCATTGCTCAGTGAGCTTGGTATTCAGGTCATCACAGCGAGTAGTGGTTTTGACGCCATAGAAATTATCAGTAAACAACAAACCAAAAATATCAAAACCACGAAAAATGATAAGCAAAGTCTTTCGAATAAAACGCAAATCTCTAAAGCTGAAACGCGCGATGAGGTGAATAAAAAATCAAATAGTACACTTTATGAAGAGGTGAATACCGACGATAAAGTTGCTACTCAGGATAAAGGTCATATTGATCTAATATTTATGGACATCCAAATGCCGCGTATGTCAGGGCATGAAGCCGCAAGACAAATTCGTAATATTGAAAATGATGATAGCCGTATCCCGATTATTGCATTGACTGCCCATGGTTTGGCTGATGAGCGAGACAAACTGATCGCCAGTGGCATTAATGACTATGTAGGTAAACCTATTAGTCAGCCTCAGTTGTTACAAGTGCTGCAAAAATGGCTTGGACGTACAACGACAATGCCGCAGTTAACAGCGTTGCCTGATACCAATCTGCACAGTACGGATGTGCACAATACTGATGTGCAGGTTATCGATTTGTCAAAAGATAACTCACACTCTACTGATTTACAGAATAGGGAGGCTGAAACGTATTCAACGTGGCCATCAGACTCTACAACCATTGCTTATCCTATGGTGAAAGGTGATGAAAATAACCGTCATAGCGGTTCTAATACAATCAATCAGCCAAAAATAACGCGTCCTTTATCATTGAAGAAAATTCGTGATAACTACTTGCGAGACAGCCAACCACGCGAGGACTATAGACGCGAAACACCGCGTGACACCCAGCCACGCTATGAGAACTTGCGCTTACATAAACAAGGACAGTCGCCACTATTAAAGCCATCGGAAACACCGATAAATAGTGCTCACGATGGAGTGGCAACGCCTACAGATTCCCACACATATGCGCAAGGAACAAAGAGTTGGGACAGCAGTCACCACCATTTAAGCCATCACTCTTTGGGGGCTAACGAAAGTGATGGGTTTGCTATTTTAGATTGGCAAGACGCGTTGACCCGCTCAGCGAATAAGCCCGACTTGGCAGCCAAGCTTATCATTATGATGCTTGATACGATCAATGATGAAAAGCAGGCGCTGACGCAAGCGTGGGACGCCCGTGATCGCAGTATGCTAGCGCAAATTTCTCATCGCATCTTAGGCGGCAGTCGTTATACTGGTGTGCCGCAATTACGTCAGGCCAGTCAAGACTTAGAAGATAAATGCTTGTTGAATGTCCAACACATCACCCCTGCGCAGTTTGCCATGCTTGAGCCATATTATGCCGCATTAATAACAGCGTTAAATAACTTGCAGGCGCTGGATTTATCAGCCTATCCTCAGCTCAATTATCATCGTTTGAGTGAAAATGATATGACGTGGAAAATGATTTAGAAATGATGGTTTTATGACATTAACGATGAATCGAATCGTTGCAGTCAGTTATTGATGAGGTAGCATCGTAACAAGGCTGTTAATATTGTTGCCATCAGCTTTAGACGTATCGGCATCATATTTAGATGCCATTTCTATTTTATTCATGAATAAGGATTGTTATGAACGCGATTGCCACTTACCAATATGAAACCTTACAAGTTAGTATGACCGACAATATACTCACGGTAACCTTGAATCGCCCACACAAAAAAAATGCCATGAGCTTTAAAGTGGTGAAAGAATTGATTGCCGTCGCAGAACGCATTGGTAAAGACAAAACGATACGTGCGGTGATTCTAAATGGTGCTGAAGGCACGTTTTGTGCGGGCATCGACTTGGGTGATTTAAATCATCCAAAAAATCAAGCGTTCGCCGTTTGGGAGCTGGTAAAGCCATGGCAGAGCTCGTTCCAGCGTGTTTGTCTGGTATGGCGCGACGTGCCTGTACCGGTCATTGCCGTATTAGAAGGCTATTGTATCGGTGCAGGGCTTCAGCTAGCGCTGGCTTGCGATGTGCGTATCAGTCATCCAGATTGCAAACTGTCTATTATGGAAGCTAAGTGGGGGCTTGTACCAGACATGGGTTTGACGCAATCGGCGTTTGGCGTGGTACGTGAAGATGTGCTAAAAGAGCTTGCCATGAGTGCGCGTATCGTGACTGCCAGTGAGGGCAAAGCATTGGGTCTTGTCAGCCATTGCAGTGAAACGCCACTTGAGCAGGCGCAAAAGCTCGCTGCCGAATTTGCAGAGCGCTCTCCTGATGCGGTGTTGGCGAGTAAGCGTGTGGTCAATGCTATGTTCCAGCAGCCAGCCACTACTTTATATAAAGAAAAAGTATGGCAGCTTAAAATGATGCTCGGTCGTAATCGCAAGCTTGCTTTAAGAAAAGCCAAGCAAGCCAGTACGGCATTTGGTAAGCGCCAGTTCCGCTAAATATCTTTTATTAATTATGCCGCTATGCTGACGCTCAGACCTATTTTTACAAATTATTGTGATTATTTTTAGTTGTTATTGTTTGTTTTATTCACGTCATACCTCTATTGAAATGTGAGCGGATAGTACGATATAACACTATCCACTTGCGCCGCTGTATGCAAATGTGCACTAATGGTGGCAATGACCCTTGTTTTCAGTATTGAGTAAAGACTAAATATTAAAGACAATGGAAGCCTGAATAATACAATAACAATCACTAGAGTGTATTGAACCTTTATAACGATTCAATACACTCTATATAAAATGGTCTGAATATGTCTGCTCCAAAATCCTCTCTACCCAATCGACCCGTTGCTTCTGAGCGTGTACGCTCTGCTGATTTGCCTGTTGCATGGATTATGATGCTTGGACTTATCGTGGCAGTGGGGCCATTGTCTATTGATATGTATCTGCCTGCATTACCATCGATGGCAGATGACTTTGGTGTCTCCACAGCCTTTATGGCCAACTCTGTTCCTGCCTATTTTTTAGGCTTGGTATTTGGCCAGTTATTTTATGGACCATTTAGTGATCGTGTCGGTCGTGTTAAGCCTTTATATATCGGTATGACGCTATATGTCATCGCCTCCATTGTTTGTGCGACTACTAATAACGAGTATGTATTGTTTGTTGGACGGACGATGCAAGCGCTTGGTGCGTGTGTCGGCGCGGTGGTCACTCGTGCTGCGATTCGCGATCGATTGACTGCTAAGCAAACCGCAAAAGCCTTTTCTATTATGATTTTGGTGATGGGTTTAGCGCCGATATTGGCCCCATCGCTTGGTGCACTATTTCTACAGTTTTTTAGCTGGCACTCTATTTTTTGGTTTTTGGCTGCTTTTGGCACGTTGAATTTATTACTCACAAAGTTTTTCTTCTTTGAAACGTTGACGGAAGAAAATCGTAATGTACGTCCTGCAAGAGAAGTACTGAGTCAATACTGGGACTTATTAAAAGACCCGACGTTCAATTATCCAGCGATTGGTGGCGGCCTGCTGATGGGGGCGATGTTTGTTTATATCAGTTCAGCCTCTGAGCTGATTATGGATACCTATGGGGTATCCGCAACCCACTTCGCTTGGTTATTTGGGATGAATGCTGCTGGTTTTGTGGGTTTGACTCAGCTGAATCAGTGGCTTACCAATCGCTTTCGTATTTTGAGTATTTTGCGCTTTGGTGCGATGATGCAGGTTATTTCTGCAGGCGTGCTATTTGTAATAGGTCTATTTTTGGGTACTGATGCTTGGCTTCCACTGGTGCTGGCTTGTATTTTCTTCTGTATCGCAGGTTTAGGTCTTACCCAGCCAAATGCTTCTGCTATTGCGCTGGCCTTTCAAAAACGCCGAGCGGGCATGGCAAGTGCGCTACAAGGCTCGCTCATGTTCTCAGTCGGTATCTTTGGTGGATTATTATTAAACCTATTTCCAGTTAATCCCGTACTCAAAATTGGTATTGCGATGTTCGCTTTGATGAGTCTTGGCTGTTTTTTAATTTGGCAGATAGATCGTAATTTAAATCTGGACGATGCGGAGTAAGCCAGAGACTTTATAATTCTTGCACTAGCATCTTAAAAGGCATTCTTACATTGATTATGTAGGGATGCTTTTTTTTGTACTTTTTATTTTATTTTTGCCTAAAACTGCGCATAAAACAAGGCAATATTACAAGTTTTTAGTCATATAAATAGACTTAAGTACATCATTAATATCTTTTATTTGCCATATATAACAAATTGTGGTTAATAACCAAACATAATTATTGCAATCGCAAAGGTAGGCAAGTATTATCCACGTAACTTTCTGTAAGTAAGTATTGTGAAGATATCACCTAACCTTGCTAAATTGTCATTTATTGATATATATAACGTAAATTTTAAAGGATGAATTATGAAGCAATTATATAAACTATTGCCAATTGTATTTAGTATAGGACTGTTTGGGTGTAGTAACTCTGCCACTCAAGAGAATGTAAATAAGAGTAATGCTAAAGATAATAAAGATACCTTTGTTAGTAAATTGCCTGATACTGCGCCCACATTAAAGGTTGCGACTACAGGTACGACGCCGCCGTTTTCGTTCCAAGATGACTATGGCAATATGCAAGGGATTGACATTGACGTCATTCGAGCTATTGGTGAAGAACAAGGCTTTAAAGTCGAGTTTTACAAAGAAACGTTTCAAAATATGTTTGATAGTGTGGAATCAGGTAATCGCGATTTGGCATTAGCAGGTATTTCTTATAAAGATGAACGCGCGGCGAAATATGGCCTATCGAAACCTTATTTCTTTAATCCATCAGCAATTATGTATTCTAACGATAAGTTAAAAATAAGTAGTTTAGAAGACCTAAAAGGCATGCATGTTGGTGGTATGGAAAATGGGAAGTCAGTCGATCAAATAAAAGCAGTTGGCACCTACGGGGAGCTGTCTACCAGAGAGACTGCTTTCTTATTATATGAAGATTTGATGCAAGGGAAGGTTGATGCCATTCTCCATGATGCCCCTATTTGGCAGTATACGGCAAAAATCCATCCTGAATATAAGGTCACTATCGTGCCTTATGAAGGCGAAGATGTGCCTGAAGCACAGCAAGTGATAATGATGGCAAAGGGCAATAATGAGCTTATTAAAAATGTTAACGAAGGTATTACTAAGCTTAAGACAAAAGGAACGTTCAAGACAATTGAAGAGCAGTGGTTAGGTGAGAGCATTCCAGCTATTGATAGCACTTCTGCTACTACTCAGCAACTGAACTAAGGAATTCTGAAGATGGCAACTACCCCTAATGTTGACAATAAGCGCTATCAAAATTTAATTATTTCAATTGCACTTTTTTTATCGCTAATTGGTGCTTTGCTAGCGTTTACCTTTTATACCTCAAGCTTATTAGAAAGAAACACGGTATTAATTGATCGAACCAACCAAGTCGCGAATAGTGCACAAGCTGTAATTAAAGATTTGTTCGATTTAGATAATAGCTATGGCGAAGATACAAACTCTCCGCATATTCAGCGTGTTTTAGAGCGTTTGGAACAAGATACGGCACTGATTACTAGCTCAATTTCAGCTCTTGAACAAGGCGGTACTATTACCAGCGTTGAAGGCAAAAGCTACGATCTTCCAAAGGTGAATAGTGAGTCTCAAGTTAAAGTTGCGGAAGCTAATCAAGAATGGAGGCTTTTAGAGCCTAAAATTCAGGCATATCTAAAAGATGCTGATAACGTGATGGTCGACTCTTCAGATAACCTGACTCAAGCGGTTGAACAGGCGAAGACTTCAAGTTTATTTATTAACGACTCGCTAGACCAGCTTACTGATGAGGTGTTTATAAACGCTGAACGTCAAGCAAACACTATTCGTCTGATTCAGATATTGGGTGTTGCAGCTATTTTTGCTTACTTCTTGATATTCGTATTCTTCTTTGTACGTCGTTTGCGTGAGACGGATGCTGAAGCATTTGCCGCTCGTCGCGAGACGCAAGAAATTATGGAAACGGTCAGTACTGGTCTATTCTTGCTTGATAAAGACTTAAATATTGGTCAACAGCATTCTCGTGCATTAAATGACATTGTCGGCTCAGACAGATTGGCAGGGGAAAACTTTACCAATGTCTTGCGCGGTCGTATTTCTGATAAAGATCTGAAAACCACACAGCAATTTATTGAGCAGCTTTACAATCCACGCGTTAAAGAAAAATTGGTAGATTCTCTGAATCCGCTACATAAAGTGATGCTGCATAATACGTCTGGAGACAAAGCCCAGAACAGTCGCTTCTTAGACTTCAAGTTCTCGCGCGTTTATGATAACAAAGATATTGCTCGTATTTTGGTCAACGTCAACGATGTATCAGATGCCGTATATTTAGAGCAGCGTCTAGAAAAAGAGCGCTCGCAAAATGATATGCAGATCGAGATGCTCACCACTATCTTGAATGTAAATCCTAAGATTATTAATGAGTTTATTGATAATACGCAGATGCACATTGAGAAGATGAACAATATCTTGAAAAATCCTGGTAGCTCTCAATACGAGCTTGAAGGCAAGCTAAAAGCCATCTATCGCGAAATGCATAGCTTAAAAGGTGAGGCATCTGCGCTAAAACTGCACAGCTTTACTAAAATTGCCTCAGATGCGGAAGACAAACTGCACGCATTGCAAAACCAAGGTCAATTATCTGGTAACGATTTCTTGCCATTGGCCGTACATTTGGATGACTTGTTGAGCTTATCGAATACCATTGCAACGTTAGGTGAGCGTATCAACCGCTCAGCACCAGCAGCCGCAAAATCTAGCGTATCAGCAGCAATTTCTGAAAGTCAGTCAATTGCCAGATCGGCTACCAGCTCAAGTAATGGCATGGCCACTGATGGTGGTTTGGACATCAATTTGGGTAATGATGCAGACGATGCAAATAATGATCACTTGGTTTTTTATAAAGACTTTGCCGATGATATCGCAACTAGGCAAGGCAAACAGGTCACGCTCAAAAGCCTGACATTAACCCAAGCCAATATACCAGAGCATCTTGCCAAGCCGATTAAAGAGATTAGCATTCAGTTACTACGTAATGCTGTGGTACATGGTATTGAAGCGCCAAGTGTTCGTCAGACGACGGGTAAAGCAGTGGTCGGTACGATTGATTTAGAGGTGCAAGACAGCGGCGCAGATGTGACGCTGATTGTGCAAGATGATGGTCAAGGTATTGATTATGACAGCATTCGTGCCAAGTTAAGCAAAGAAGGTCGTTTTAGTACAGAAGAAGCTAGCCAGCTCAGTCAGGGCGACTTGCTCAAGCAACTATTTGTATCGGGTTTCTCTACCCGAGACGACGCGGATGAAGATGGCGGACGCGGTGTCGGTCTCGATATTATCAAAGCAAAAGTAAAAGAGTATGGTGGCAAGCTGAATGTAAACAGCGAATTTGGTCAGATGACACGATTTGTGGTTACTTTACCCAAAGCTTAATTAACAACAGTAGGTATATTGTCAAGGACGACAAACACTTCATTAAAGGTAATAGATCAGTTATGCATAAGTTAATGATTGTTGATGATTCAAATATTATTAGAAATCGTATTCAACGCGCGTACGATTCAGGGAAGTTTATGCTGGTTGCGACGGCAACCAGTGGTGTCCAAGCCATTGAAAAGTTCAATGTCCATCGTCCTGATGTAATCACTATGGACTTGACCATGCCACAAATGGACGGACTTGAATGCATTGAGAAAATCATTGCGATTGACCCTGAAGTACGAATTTTAGTGGTGTCAGCACTGTCTGATAAAGCCACTGGCATTGAAGCATTGTCGTTGGGTGCCAGCGGATTTTTATGCAAGCCTTTTTCAGAAGATGAGCTTGTAGAGTCTTTGTATGAGCTAATGCAAGACTAAACCATTCAACGACTTAAGTAGATGTCATTATGAAAGAACAAAAGCTACAGATTTTTTTAAGTATTATTAGTAACTATTTTAATCAGTTTGGGGGCGAGGAGCTTGTCGCTGACACCCCATATCTGTTAGAGAATAAACAGCCAAAAGTCCATGATTATACGGGTGTGATCGGTATATCGGGTGGACAAAAAGGCGTGGTGTATTTTTCGGCAACCCGTCAGTTGTTGTCCGCTATACTGGATAGCATGGGTGAAACGGATAAAAGCGATGAGAATTATATCGATTTGGCTGGTGAAGTGGCCAATACAATCGCTGGTAACGCGCGTAAAGAGTTTGGCTCAGAGTTCCATATTTCTGTGCCGTTTGTATTTAAAGGCTCTCCACAAAGTATTGTGTTGCCGAATGATGAGCGTTCTTTTATCATTCCCATCACTTGGAACTCGCAGATAGGCGAGATTGTGGTCTGTTTGCAGGATTAACGTTGCTGCCACCGCGTCATAAAGATGGATATTAATATATTATGGTTAAAGTAGAAAAATTGGGTGTGTTTCTGAGCTCAATCAATGCATTTTTTGCACAAATTGATGGCTCAGAAGTGTCCATTGATACCCCTTATTTAAATCATAACAAGAGTGCTGTTGGTTATGATTATAGCGGCGTTATCGAGATATCAGGGCCTATTGAAGGCTGTGTGTATGTGAGTGCGCCAAGTGTGATGTTACGAGAGGTCGTAAAAGTGATGGGCGAGCCTGACTCATCGATCACGATGATGAAAGATCTGCTCGGTGAGATGGCCAACACTATCTCTGGTAATGCTCGTACTGAGTTTGGCTCAGAGTTTATTATCTCGCCGCCGCATATTGTTGAGAGCGCACCAAGCGTGTCTTATTTGCCAAAAGATCGCCAAAGTTACGTCACGCCATTTACGTGGCGTGGGTATAAAGCGGTCATTGGTATCTGTATCGCTTAATCTACAGCTGCTCATTTATTCAGTATAAAGAACGACGTTAATGCGTCGTTTTTTTTATGCGTTATCATCCACTTAAACAGCATAATAGCGCTAGCAGTCGCTAAGCATTATATGATAAAATACAGCCCAGCTATTTTTTATCACATCGTATTTTTACGTTCAAATGATAGCTCAATTTTTTAAACCAACCCATCAACCAATGACACACACATCATGGCAAAAAATTGCTGGGTGTTTGGCGACTTGATTAATTTGCAAAAAAGTTAGTGCTGCCACAATAAGCATTAACCGTTAGCAGATGCGTGTCGCTAGATAGGCAGTTTTTGTGATGTGGAGGCATAACCCAACCAATAGGAATTTCACATGTCTACAAAGAATCCAACCAAAATCGAAATGCGCGACTTACTACAAGCTGGCGCTCACTTTGGTCACCAAACACGTTTTTGGAATCCAAAAATGGGACCATACATCTTTGGTGCCCGTAACAAGATTCACATCATTAACCTTGAGCACACAGTAAAAGCGTTTAACGAAGCATTGACTTACGTTAACGGCTTAGCTGCCAAGAAAAACAAAGTATTGTTCGTAGGTACTAAACGCGCAGCAAGCGGTATCATCGCTGAGCAAGCAGCACGCGCTGGCATGCCATACGTTGACCATCGCTGGTTAGGTGGTATGTTGACTAACTGGAAAACACTTCGCCAGTCAATCAACCGTCTAAAAGAGCTAGAAAAGCAAGCAGAAGACGGTACTTTCGCCAAGCTTACTAAGCGTGAAGCGTTAGAGCGTACTCGTGATATGGAAAAACTTGAGCGTTCACTAGGCGGTATTAAAGATATGGGCGGCCTACCTGACGCAATCTTCGTTGTAGACGTAGATCATGAAGCGATTGCTATCAAAGAAGCTAAAAATCTAGGTATCCCAGTTATCGGTATCGTTGATACTAACTCTAGCCCAGATAACGTTGATTACATCATCCCAGCAAACGATGATGCTATCCGTGCTGTGACCTTGTATGTGACTTCTATGGCTGATGCGATTATCGCTGGTAAAGAATACGCACAGACTCAAGCGGGCGGCAAAGCTGAGCAAGAAGCACCTGCTACTGAAGAAGCACCAGTTGAAGCCAAAGCAGAAGAAGCGGCGACTCCAGCAGAATAATTGGCTGACCCAAAAGGTTTAACTTTGTAAGGATAGCTTGATAGTCACACTATCTGCATCCATATAACGTTATTAACAGCGTATAAGCTCACACGTATAAGCTCACAATAGGCATGATGTAGTTTTACTCGTCATGCCTTATTGTTGATGGAACACTCGTTAATAAGCGAGTATTATCGCTTATAGTTGCCCTCGTGATGCACAATATCTGTCATTACAATGATGTCTGTTATCACGATCAACCATGAGTGCTTCCATTACTATAAGAGCGATATAGTACCAATAGATAGCAAAGATATATCTCATAGAAATTAAGCACTCCCATACATAATAAAAGGTAACTCTTATGTCAGAAGTAAAAGTATCTGCCAAAATGGTAAAAGAATTGCGTGACCGTACTGGTCTTGGCATGATGGAATGTAAAAAAGCGTTAGAAGAGTCAAACGGCGATGTAGAAACTGCCATTGATAACCTACGTAAATCTGGTCAAGCCAAAGCCGCTAAAAAAGCGGGTAACATCGCAGCTGATGGCGCTATCATCATCGCTCAAGGCGACAACAAAGCATTCTTGTTAGAAGTAAACTGCCAAACTGACTTCGTTGCAAAAGACGAAAACTTTACGGCATTTGCAGAAGCAGTAGCGAACATTGCATTAGAAAACAATGTGACTGACGTAGCTGCTATCGCTGAATTGCCATATGGCAATGGTCAGACTGTTGAAGAAGCTCGTGTATCTTTGGTACAAAAAATCGGCGAAAACATCCAAGTACGCCGCGTTGAAGTATTAGAAGGTAGCAACCTTGCTTCATACCGTCATGGTTTACGTATCGGTGTTGTGGTATCTTTTGAAGGCGGCAACGCAGAGACTGGCAAAAACCTTGCCATGCATATCGCTGCGTTTAACCCAGTTGCGGTTGATGACGAAAGTGTAGATGCTGATTTATTAGCACGCGAAAAAGACATCATCGAAGCAAAAGCTCGTGAGTCTGGCAAGCCTGATAACATCGTTGAAAAAATGATCGAAGGTGGCCTACGTAAGTATCTAGAAGAAGTGACTTTATTACGTCAGCCATATGTTATGGACAACGAGAAGAAAGTTGGTGATGTATTAAAAGCTGAAGGCGTAAAAGTACTTGCTTTCAAACGTCTAGAAGTTGGTGAAGGCATCGAGAAAAAGCAAGAAGATTTCGCTGCTGAAGTTGCTGCGACACAAGCACTGGCTAACAAGTAATTTTTAAATTTTGCTAAGAAGAAAGGTGAGTGCTAAGCTTTTTGGTCTGGTACTCACCGATCAGCTTTATTATTAATCTTGTATCGAACTCAAAAAATATGACAAGATAGATTATGAGTGAATAGATAAAGCCTCTTAGCACAAAAAAGCCCGTTAATTATATTAACGGGCTTTTTTACGTTTGGATTCAACGGTTCATGTAGTCTTCATCTTAGCGTAGCGCATCATATGCTGAGTTGGCATAGCTGGCACTATTGCTATTACTGCTGGTACCATAGCTGACGTTTTGTAAGCCGCTACTGAGACTAGGATTGGCGATTTGATTACTAGCGTTCATGGTACTGCCTGATAGCCCTGAATCGTTTTTATACAAGCTATGGTAACGGCTCATGACATTTTTGACATAGTTACGGGTTTCCTTAAAAGGCGGGATGCCGTTATATTTATCAACGTTACCTTCACCCGCATTATAGCCCGCAACCGCAAATTCTACGTTGTTATTAAACCGCTTCATCAACCATGCAATATATTTAGCAGAGCCTTCGATATTATCTGCAGGATTCCAAGGATTGCTGACTTTGAAGCGTCGCGCAGTCGCAGGCATCAGCTGCATCAAACCTTGTGCGCCAACAGGTGAGCGTGCATTTGGGTTAAATGCGGATTCGCTATGCATCATTGCTTTTATAAGCCCAGGATCTACGCCATGACGCTGAGCTGAGGCGCGGATATAACTGTCGTATGAGTTGCGGCTTCCACTACTGCTGGCAGAGCTACTACCGTAATTACTGCTGCTATTGTCACTACTACCGTCATACATTTTAGAATCTTTGTAGTAAGTGACTTTTACCTTTTTGGTGAATTTGTCAAAATTACCACTTGGATTGACGTTAGTGAGTAAGACTTGTCCGCCTTTGTCTTTGTAAATATACATATTACCTGCTTGAGCAGCAACAGATAGAGATAGGCTGGACAAGGCGACAGCGGTCAATAAAACAGGAGACAAGCAGCGAGTCACTAAGGTTGTAACATTTATCATAGGGTTATCACTTTTCATCGAGTAATAGCAAATTGCTTTGACTATAGGCGCGTCGTTCTGCGCATTTAAGCGGTTATCGTGCTGGTAGGATTTTATCGCTGTAAACGATATAGCACCCTAGCAAAAATCACGTCTAACTAGAAACCACTCGCATTGGATACAAAAAATAATAGTTGCTTACTATAACATATAATAACTTTTCGACGCATACGATTATCAGTACAAAGTATAAAAGTCATTTTTAATTTGTAAAAAAATCAACACACTACCGTTTTTGAGTACGTTGATTGAGTATCGGCTTTATTATTTTTAGGCGTGTGTGGTACGTGAATATTCTGGCTGTGGCAATGAATGGATCATGAGAAATAAAAGCTGTTTGGAGCACTGGGAAGTGCTGTGAACAGGGTTATATAGAAAGTGCACTAATAAAAATAGGCACCCAAACGGCGGTGACCAGCCCGTTTACTGCCAATCCAAATGCCGCATAACGCCCAGCAGTGTGGCTAATTTGCCATGCTTCGACGGTACCAAAAGCATGTGCTGCCAATCCAAGTGCTAAGCCCTTGGCACGGTCATCATCGATACCGCGAAATAAAAAGCGCGCCAAAGTACCACCGATAAGCCCAGAGACAATAATAATTAAGTTCGCCATGGCAAGTGGTGCTTTGATTAAATCTGCGACACTCAGACCGATGGGTGTGGTCACTGAACGCGTTGCAAAAGCGAGTATGGTGTCGTGACTTAATGAAAATAAATAAGCCAATGACATCGGTAGCAATGCACCAACCACACTTGCAAGGATAACTATGAGAGTAAGCTTTTTGACTGGCAGACCTTTAAAATTCATTGCTGCTAATGGTACTGCCAACAGTACGGTGACATATCCCAATAAGTGATCAAATACAGGCTTGGCAACATCGTAATAATCGTTGTAATCCCATTGTAGGATAAACAGAAATAAGAGAACAAGCGCCAACGCCGTAATCACCATCGGCAGCCATGAGAGCTTACGTGCCAGTACACGAGCAGTCACATGGGCGATTAGCGTTAATAATATCGCCGCAAAGGTTGCCACAAACACGTTATCAAAAGTCATTGCATTTCCTTGTTCATGCAGCTCATAGCTGTCCTTTGTGCTCTTCAACGGTGGTGCTATCGATGCTAACATCGTGATTGAGCGAACGGTTGGCAAGTATCGCAAGTCCCCAAAGCGGTATGAGTGTGCTAATAATCATCGTCAGCATAACGCCCCAAAGCTCATCACCTAAAGCGAATAGCAGTAAACCTGCACCTGCAGACACGGGCAAAAAAGCAAAACCGCTATCCACCAATAAAGTATTACTGGCTTGGGTGAGCCAACTGGGCAGCCCTTTAAGTAGTCGCCATGCCATCAAAATAAAGAACATGGCGACCAATCCAACGATGTTGGCAGCCTTTTCTATTCCTACTAATTGACAGATGATAACGGCTGATTCACGAACCACGATGACCATCGTGAGTGTCAGGACTAAGGCAAGCCATAGCGGCAAATGGGCGGAGTGAGTAGATTTCATAAGAAATACTGGCCGATTTAGAAAGAGATAGGATAGTAGCAACAAAATAGGTAACCACACTCTAATAAGTGTGTTCTATCTATCAATGATATGAATATTGGTTGAACCTATAGCCGATGATTATATAGAGAGTAGGCAAACTAATAAAGCTTATAGCATATCGTCAGTGCGATTATAAATAGCAACAGCGTTAAGCTCGCTTAATATAATGAATGTATCATTTGCGCCAGGCTACCTTGTGCTCACTTTAAACGACATCTACTATGGTAGCGCGTTTTCGTGATCGGGTAACCTATAAAGTTTAATGCTATGTGCAAAAAAAAGGATGATATCAATGGATATCATCCTTTTGTCTTTTATAAAGCTATTTTACAGATTCAGTCATTTATATCTTTAAGTCAGGAATTTCCACTTCTACTGCTAATTCCTCTGACTTAGCGGCTTCAGAATTCAGCGCATCAAACTCATCAAACGCTTTTTCTTCTGCCTCGGTCATCGTCGGCTCTTCAACCTCATCAGGCTTTTCGAAGTCTTCAAGTACTGGCATCAATAATGTGGCTTGTGCTAATGGCAATACATCTAAAGGTTCTAAATTGGCCTGACCCAGTAGCTGTCTTAGCGTATCGCTTGGCAAGCGAATCGTTAAACACTCATGACCACTGTCATCGTAGCTCTCTTCCCGAATAACACCCAGCTCATATAAGGCGTTTTTTAACTGACCTGCATGATAAGGTAAGGTCAACTCAAAGGTGGTGAGTGTACCAGTCAGTAACTGCTGGACGGCTAACGACAACGCTTCCATACCGAGATTTTCTCTAGAAGAAACATAGACACGATTGGGTTGTCCTTCGCTAGCATAACCAATATGTGCAGGCTCATCTGTCAAATCAATTTTGTTGTAGACATTGAGCACTGGTACATCATTGTCAATCTCTGCTAATACGTCTTTAACCGCCTGAATTTGCTCATGCATATCTTCACTAGAAGAATCGATAACGTGTAGCAATAAATCTGCTTCCAAGGTTTCTTCTAATGTCGCATGAAAGGATTCGACCAACTCATGCGGCAGATGACGGACAAAACCTACCGTATCGACTAAAACAACACGACCAACACCCTGCCAGTCTAAACGGCGTAGAGTAGGATCAAGCGTGGCAAATAGTTTATCCGCTGCATAGATATTCTCGTCGACCAAGCGGTTAAATAGTGTCGATTTACCAGCGTTGGTATAACCGACAAGCGAAATCGTCGGCACATCTGATTTTTGGCGGCGGGCTCGACCTTGCGCACGTGTCTGTCTGACTTTCTCGATTCTGCTTTTAAGCTGATTCACGCGCACTTGTAGCAAGCGACGATCGGTCTCAAGCTGGGTTTCACCGGGTCCACGTAGACCAATACCGCCTTTTTGACGCTCCAAATGCGTCCAACCTCGTACCAAACGCGTCGATAAATGGTTGAGCTGCGCCAGCTCTACTTGTAGCTTGCCTTCATAAGTACGGGCACGCTGCGCGAAAATATCCAATATCAAACCCGTACGATCCAGTACGCGACATTTTACCAAGGCTTCAATATTACGCTCTTGTGATGGCGATAAGCTATGGTTAAATAAGACGATGTCCGCATCATGTTCGCGTACCAATTCTGCTATTTCTTCTGCTTTACCGCTACCAACGAAGTATCTGGCGTCGGGTCTTTGGCGTGAGCCTGTGACTAAAGCCAAACGATCAGCCCCTGCTGAGTCTGCTAACAGCTCAAATTCACCTAGATCATCAGGATCTTGAATTTGACGGATGTCTAAATGTACTATAATGGCGCGCTCGCCACCTTCGTGTCTTTCAAAATAATCCAAAGAGTATCACCTATTTAATAAAGTAAATATATCGCTATTATCCATTCAGTAAACGTCGATATAGCGTTCATATGACCATATATATGTGGTCTCATCAGTTAATATTAAAGCGTTCTAGCACAATTAACGATGGTTTTATGTTACAGCGTAAATGAAAGCCATAGGCAAATCAGTGAACGCAGTAGAACTGGTTGAATAAACAGCAACTCAGTGAATAAACAGCAACTCAGTGAACAAATCGTCACTGACTGAATAAATTTTGTTATACTCATGGCGCTTGTTTACGATATATAATCATAAGTTTTTAACCACGAGGGACACAGATGAGCCAATCTAAGTCAGGCTTCTCACTCAGACAACAGTTGGGGCGCGGCAAACAAATTGCTGGCATGACCACCACTATCGCTGGTGGATTGCGCGCCGCCCAACGTATTGGCGCATTTAAGCAGCCACCACGCGAAAAATTGCCGCGCTATATTCAAGCCTTTTGCCGCAAAATGGCAGGCTCTTTTGGCGTCAAGGTTGTGGCAGTCGAGCGGGTAGAGCAGCACCACGGATTATGGGTATCCAATCATGTGTCATGGATGGATATCCCTGTGGTGGGGACACTGAGTCCTGCTTTTTTCTTATCCAAAGCTGAAATCGGTGAATGGCCTGTATTTGGTAAGCTGGCTCATGCAGCAGGCACGGTATTTATTGAGCGTGGTTCCGGTGATGCAGGGTCGGTCGCCGCCCAAATTGCCAGTTTTTTGACCAAAGGTTTCTCGGTCATATTCTTCCCTGAGGCGACCACCACTGATGGTAAGAAAATCAAGCGTATCCATGGTACTTTGCTACAAGCAGCGATAGATGCTGACGTGCCCGTACGCCCGCTGGTAATTGCTTATGTGAATAAAGACGGCACGTTAAGTGAAGAGTTGCCTTACTATGGCAAGCTTACGATGAAAGAGAGCATAAAAAAGGTACTCGATACGAAAGATGTGACCGCCTACGTATTGCCACTTGAGCCAATAGATCCCAAAGGGCTGAGCAAAAGTGAGTTGACGGATTTGTTACAAGCCCGTATGCAAGAAGGTTTGGCTGAACTACATTCGCGAGTCTTAACGAAAGTCGCTAAAATATAAAGCGGTGACAGCTTAATAGTTGCGAATATTCAACACGCTCTAATAAAAAAGGCGCAAATCGCTCAGTTTATGACTGCGATTTGCGCCTTTTTTTGTCGATTAAAAATACAGCAGCCTCAATGCGCTAAAGTCTGGTTGGCATCAGACTATAGTGTCACATCAAGCTAAAATTAGGGTGATGGATTGGGATGCTGTGTATGCACCGCTTCAATCGCTTCTAATACTTCTGAGCTTAAGGTTAAATGGATACTATCGATATTGGATTTTAGCTGCTCGATCGTAGTAGCGCCAATAATATTACTGGTAACAAATGAGCGTGAGTTAACAAAAGCTAGTGCCATCTGTGCCATATCTAAACCTGCATCTTCTGCTATTTTGGCGTATTGAGCAGTGGCTGATAGCGCTTGTTCATTGGTATAGCGCGCAAAGCGATCATACATCGTCAGACGCGCACCCGCTGGACGTTTGCCATCGAGATATTTACCAGATAAGACACCAAAGCCAAGCGGTGAATAAGCCAATAGACCCACATTCTCACGGTGCGTAATCTCGGCCATAGCGACTTCATATAAGCGATTTAGCAAACTATACGGATTTTGCACCGTGATAGGGGCGATCAAACCATTTTTATCCGCCTCCCATAGATAGCGCATCAGTCCCCAAGCCGTGTCGTTCGATAGTCCATAAGCGCGAATACGCCCTTTTTTAATCTCATCATTTAACGCTTGAATGGTCTCTAGAAATGGCGTCAAATCATCTAGTGGTTGCGATGCCATCTCTTCGGTATAGCCAAGCTGACTAAAAAAATTCGCTTGGCGTTCAGGCCAATGGAGCTGGTAAATATCAATATAATCGGTCTGCAAACGCTGAAGATTACCATCGATGGCGCTGCTAATATGTTCGGCATTAAAACGCGTTTGCCCATCACGCAAAAAATCCATCGGCGATATTTTGCTAGCAAGGATAACTTTATCGCGCTGTTTGGTTTTATTAAACCATGTACCCATGAAGCGTTCAGTATCGCCTTGCTTGTCCTTATCTGGCGGCGATGGATACATTTCCGCCGTGTCCCAAAAATTCACCCCTTCGCTTAGCGCCATGTCCATTTGTTCATGTGCTTGGATCTCGGTATTTTGCTGTCCCCATGTCATCGTGCCTAAACAAATCTTAGAAACTTTTTCATTGAGTTGTGGCAACATTTGATATTGCATATGAATGTCCTTTGTAAATGTATTTTTATAGCTGACAGTTTTGTAAGCAATTACATGAGCTTTATGCCAGTGACACCAGGCGGGGTAACTTTAAAGATTTTTACTTTAAATAACAGGGATTGTCCGGCAAGGGGATGGTTAAAATCCACTTCGACTTGATCGTCATCGAGTGCACTAATCGTACCCGGCAGCGTGTTTTTGCCTTTGTCTTCGAACTCTACCATCATGCCGATTTCTGGATTATCAGCGATTAACGCAAACTGAGTACGGCTGAAATGTTGGATGTTGTCAGGATTCCAATCGCCAAATGCCTGCTCCGGCTCAAGGTGGGCAGAGCGCGTGTCACCTGCGCGCAGGTTCATTAATACCTGCTCAAAGCCAGGTAACAAACTTTCATCACCAATGGTGAGCGTCACAGGCGCATCACGGCTAAAAGTAGAATCAATCATCGTACCGTTCTCTAGTGATACTTCAAAGTGCAGCTTTACAAGGCTGCCAAAAGTGATACGGGTGTCTTCATTGGGATTGATAAATTGTGAGTCGGTCATAGTCAACAGCCATTTATTACGGGATTAGGAATTGGTTTGGCAAATAATATAAGAAATGATAAGCCATCTTGGAGAGTATGTAAGCGTAAATAGTGTAACGCAAATAGTGTAATATATTTGGCAATTCTAAGAGTAGGCAGGGGTTTTTATGGTAAATAAACAACAAGGTCACATTAAAAAGTGGCAAGACGACAAAGGCTTTGGTTTTATCGAAACACAGAATGGTGATTCAATATTCTTTCATATCAATGAGTTTAAAGCGCGTCGTCGCCCTGAGGTCGGTGAGCCCGTTGTTTTTACATTTGGGCAAGACAATCAAGGGCGTATGCAAGCAAAAGATGTACAAGAACTTAGCTTTGTGCAGCAAAAAATGTCACAAAAGAATCAGAAAATCCGTCAGCGTAATCACAAACGTAGCATGCAAGCAGACTTTGAAGCGGGACAAAAGAAACGTTTGTTCCTTGGTGTGGGCTTTTATGGCGTATTAATCTTGTTGGCCGCCATGAACAAGCTCAGCTGGCTGGTTGTGGGTTGGTATGTGGCCTTGGGTCTCATTACTTATATGATGTATGCCAAGGACAAAGCCGCTGCTCAGAATAATGATTGGCGCACACCTGAATCAACCTTGCATCTGCTAAGTGCGCTGGGCGGTTGGGTGGGCGCGATGGTTGCGCAGACGTATCTACGCCACAAGTCGCAAAAGCCTGAATTTCGAGTGGCGTATTATTTGACTGTTCTCATCAATATGGCGGGGTTATTGTTTATATTAACAGGGGGAGGCTTAGCATTTTTGCAAGGATTACTTGATTCTTTGGTATAAAAGCACTGGTTTATTTATCATAGTGAGCGGTGTAGTTTTGATATTTAATGCTTAAGTCTAAAATAAACAGCTGATGAAACATCAAAGTTTTATATCTTGAGTGGCTGGTTGCCGCGCATTGGTATTTTGTGCGAGTATGACGAATCGTACGCAATGAGCACGATTTTTCAGAATAAACCTTAAATGGATTTCATTAATAATAAAAGGCGAACGTAAGTGATTACTTTATACAAATATAGCCATCCAAGTCGCGCTGAAACGGTCATTTGGGCATTACAGGAGCTGGGCTTAGAATATGAGACCAAAGAAATAGATGGTAAAAAAGGGGAGCAGCGAAGTCCTGAGTTTTTAGCCGTTAACCCCTTTGGTAAAATCCCTACCATCACACATGAAGGCAAACACTTTACTGAGTCGTTGGCTATTATTGAATATCTCAATGAGTTACACCCTGACAAACCTTTGACACCAAATAAAGCAGATAAGAACTTCGCTGAGAAAAACTATACACTTCGCCAAGTGATTTCATTTGGTATGATCGAGATTGAGAGTTATCTATGGATACTCACCAAAATCAAGGTATTAGACAATTATGAAAACTGGCCTGAGGGCACCGCTAACAACTGCATGAAGTGTATCCAAAAAGCCCTACCGATTGCTTATGCTTGGGTAGATGAGCAGGAGTATATAGCGGGGGATAGCTTTACGCTGGCAGACATTTATTATCAGCATTTGTTTTCATGGTTAAAGATGCTGGGCGTTGAGTTGCCTGAGCAGGTTCAGGATTATCTTAAAAAACTATCGAAGCGTGAGAGATTTCCTAAGAGATAATTAATCATGACTGTAAGCTGTTGAGAGTGGCGTATAGGCGCAATACTCTATGCTAACTAATAGCCTTTATCAGAAAAAATGATGAATAAAAAAGGTGGGTTACGACTGCGTAACCCACCTTTTTTATTTATAAATCTAACTGTATTAATGCGATTTAAAATTATGACCGCGGCATTTCACGCTTTTTTTCTAAAAATAGCATGTCAATGACAATCAACGCCACACCGATACTAATGCCCATATCCGCAATATTAAAGATAGGGTAATGCCAGACATCAGCGTTGTGTACATGGATGAAGTCGATGACGTGACCATGTAGCAAGCGGTCAATGAGATTGCCAACCGCACCGCCGAGCACTAGCGCTAGACCTGTCGATAGTAGCTTGGCTTGGCGCGGGGCTTTTATCAGGTAGCCAATTAAAAATAGCGACATCAATAACGCCAATCCCGAAAAAAACCACTTTTGCCAACCACCAGCATCTGCCAAAAAGCTAAATGCCGCGCCATAGTTGTATGCCAATGTCCAATTCAGAAAAGGCTCAATCACAGGCACTGGCTCATGAAAAGTCAGCTTAGTTTCAGCCAGCCATTTCGTCCATTGATCGATGATTAGAACGACCAACGATAGAAGATACCACGTAAACGCACGACGGCCATTCGCAATCATTTTTGGTGTCTTCGTCAAACGACTTTTTGGTGTCGTTGAGCTGCCTGTGGTTGCATGAGCTGGTTCAGGTGATTTATCGACTTCACTATATGGCGGCTTGTTGTCTGATGATTCTGTTGAGTTAGGCGTATGGTTAGGCATAGTGGCGCACCTCGCCATCACCGCTGACGTTAGTCACGCAGCGCGCGCATAATTCTGGATGTGCACTATCCGTACCGATATCATCACGGATATGCCAGCAGCGTACGCACTTGGTTCCAGTTGCGGCGCTCACGTTGACCACTAAATCGATAGCTTCATCAGCATTGCTATCTGTTTGCTCTGTAATATTATCATTAGTTGCAGCAGGAGCGTCGCTCATTGGTTTCAAAGTTGCGCTACTAGTGATTAGTACAAAGCGCAGTTCCTCACCCAGCTTGGCCAAGCTTTCATGCATTGCTCCATCGGCATAAAGATTGACATCGGCAGACAAGTTAGCATTGATGATTTTTTCACCACGTGCGGTTTCGATATGTTTGTTCACCATATCTTTGGCTAGCATAATGCGCTGCCAGTCATCATTGCTGATCGCGCTTAGCTCAAATTCTGGAAATTTATACCATTCTTCAGTAAATACATAACTGTCAGCGCCATGCAATACTTCCCACGCTTCTTGTGCGGTGAATGACAAAATAGGCGTAATCCAGCGAATGAGTGCCTGAACGATATGGTAAATCGCCGTTTGCGCAGAGCGTCGTGGCTGTCCATCAGTCTGAGTCGTATACTGACGATCTTTGATAATATCTAAATAGAAGCTACCCAAATCTTGCGAACAGAACGCAGTAATATGCTGGGTGACTTGGTGAAAATCCATCGCATCATAAGCACTGATGATTTGTGCTTGCACGGTTTGCGCACGCTCAATGATGAATTTATCAAGGCTAACCAGCTCATTAATATCGACGCTGTTGGTCGCTGGATCAAAGTCGTCGGTATTGGCAAGTAAGAAACGCAGGGTATTACGGATACGGCGATACATATCGATTGCGCCTTTAAATACCGTTTTACCTGCGCTCATCTCATAACGATAGTCGCTTGATGCAATCCACAAACGCAGCATGTCCGCGCCTGTTTTATTGATCTCTTCCTGCGGCGTGATGATATTACCCAGTGACTTACTCATCTTGCGACCGTTTTCATCAACCACAAAACCATGCGTCAGTACTTGCTTAAATGGTGGGCGACCGTACATGGCTTCTGAGGTCAATAATGAAGTCTGGAACCAACCGCGATGCTGATCTGAACCTTCTAAATACATATCCGCAGGATTGGTCAATTCATCGCGTTGTTCAAGTACCGCGAAATGCGTCGTGCCAGAATCAAACCAAACGTCTAAGGTGTCGGTTGCTTTATCATAGTCAGCAGCCTCGTTGCCTAAGAAGTCTTCACAGCTGGCATCAAACCAAGCTTCCACACCGCCCGCATCGATTTTTTGTGCCGCGACTTCCATCAGCTCAAGCGTGTTTGGATGCAGCTCGCCTGTTTCTTTATGGGTAAAGAAAGTAATCGGCACGCCCCATGTACGCTGACGTGAGATACACCAATCTGGTCGACCCGTCATCATGGCTTCGATACGGTTTTGTCCCCATGCTGGTGTCCAGCTTACTGCTGGAATATCTGCAAGCGCGCGCTCACGCAAACCTTTGGCTTCCATACTGATGAACCACTGCGGCGTTGCGCGGAAAATAATCGGTGACTTATGACGCCAGCAATGTGGATAGCTGTGCTCAATCTTGGTATGACTGATTAGATGTCCATTATCATGCAGTGCAGCGATGATTTTTGGATTGGCTTTGTAGATGTGCTCGCCTGCAAATACTGCTGCGCTGTCTAGGTAGACGCCCGTACCACTGACTGGGTTTTCAACAGGTAAGTTATATTTAAGACCGACGATATAATCGTCAAGACCGTGACCGGGTGCCGTGTGCACGAGGCCAGTACCACTATCTGTGGTTACGTGATCGCCTAGGATTAATGGCACTTGACGGTCTGCAATCAGTGGATGCTGGGCACGTAAGCCTTCAAGCTCGCGCCCAGATACGGTCGCTAGCACGCCTTGATTGCTAAGTTTGAGTTCCGTTAATGCTGTTTCAACCAAATCCGCGGCTAGTAGCAAATTACCTTTTTCAGTCGCCACCACACTATAGTTGTGTTCAGGATGTACAGAGATGGCTTGGTTAGCAGGTAGCGTCCAAGGGGTCGTCGTCCAAATAACAGCGGCGATATTACCCGCTACGTCAGCCAACGCCGCAACCTTATCGGTATCCAAAACATCAAAGCTCACATAGATAGCATCAGACACTTTATCTTGGTATTCAACTTCGGCCTCAGCCAGCGCAGAGCTACAGTCCAAGCACCAGTTGACTGGCTTCATACCGCGAGTGACATGACCATTGTCATAAATTTTGGCAAGGGCGCGTACGATGTTAGCTTCTTGGTGGAAGTTCATCGTTAGATAAGGGTTGTCCCAATCGCCAAATACGCCTAGACGCTTAAAATCTGCCTTTTGCAATTCAATCTGGGTGTTCGCATATTCACGGCATAGACCGCGGAACTCAGTCGCCGATACTTTTTGACCGACTTTGCCGACTTTGGCTTCGACCTTTTGCTCGATAGGCAAACCATGACAGTCCCAACCGGGGACATAAGGCGCGTCAAAACCGGATAGCGTTTTTGACTTCACGATAATGTCTTTGAGTACTTTATTAACCGCGTGACCCAAGTGAATCTGACCGTTGGCGTACGGAGGGCCATCGTGCAAAATGTATTTGGTCGCCCCAGCACGTGCCTGACGAATTTTGCCGTACACATCATCCGCTTCCCAAGCAGCAAGCCAATCTGGCTCGCGCTTGGCAAGGTTTGCACGCATCGCAAATGGCGTATCGGCAAGGTTTAGCGTGTCTTTATAATCCTGGCTTGGCGTATCAGTACTTTTATCAGTCATAGAAGGTGTCTTTTTAGAAAATGGATTAAAAATCGATGTATAGTCAGATGTGACATTTAGGGTAATGCTTAGCTGGCTGCTTAACCGTTGATGATCGCTTTCTCACTTATAATATATCGCTGTGCATCAACGTCATAAATATGCTCACGTCAATAATAAATGCTATCGAGACGAATGCAACATAAAATATGCTTATGGATAATAAAATACCGTGATAGCAATAAACTAAAAAGAGGCAATGAGATTGGCAGCTATTATATGACAAAAAGGCTAGGGTAAAAAGAGCTGGTCAGTATTGTCCTTATTTTAGCCAAAACCAATTATTTATATGAGTGATGCATCACCTATTGAATCATACGGATGGCAAGTGCCATTGTCTACCGACTGAACTCTAAATAATTGGACTCTAAACAGCAGGTTAAGCATTAAAAAACTGATGATAACCATAAGCGCAATTTCAGCGACCATAAGGGTTGAATGCCCGTCAACCCTTGAGTCATCTCGCCATTCTTTAATATGACATACGAAGGCGTCACTTGTCCTTGCCAATCAGCGAAGATGCTGCCTTCTTGATCATTTATCGTCGTAAAGCGATAGCTGTTTTCATTAAGGTAGCGATTCAGCTCTTGGTCAGTACCTGATTTAATGGCAATCGTAACGACTGGATAATCATTTGCGGCGGCAAGTTTGTCTATGGTCGGCGAGGTGATACTACAAATGGGACACCACGTGCCCCAAAAATACACCAGCGTTGGTTGTTCATTGCTCAGCGCCGCTAAGTCAACGACTTGCCCTTGATAATCGGTCAGTTGCAATTGCGGGTTGGCGGGCATGATAGGTTGTCGCCACCAATTAATAGCGGTATAAATAACAGCAAATACCAAGCCATATATGAGGAGATTTTTAGCGATAGACAACCCCTTTTGCTTGGGCGTTTTCTTTGGCTTTTTAATGGATTTTTCAGTATCAGTCGTCATAATGGCTGCTTTTTTGCTATAGGTTTTGTATAAATGGCTTTGATAAGTGGTTGTTGATAGATAAAAATAAACGGCTGAAATGTCAGCCGTATTATTCATAAATTTTATTAAACCGTGTTCAGTGTTGGTATTTTAAAGTGACTGATTAAGGTTTTTGCGCACGGTTTTGTAATGGATCACCGAGCAGGACACTACCAGAGTTTTCGAGGCGCTCATCATCGCTTAGCTTACTGGCTGATACTTTAGATTTTCTCTTCCATTTCAAACTATACAAGTCATCACGGCGATCAAGCAGATTATGTACCGAACCTTCGTTACGGACATGAATAAGCTTGTCTAAGTTCACATCTGAGAAAAATACCATCTCAGTGTTGGCAGTGGTTTCTGCCATAATCGCATCATGCGGGAAAGCAAAATCTGATGGCGAGAAGATAGAAGACTGCGCATATTGAATATCGAGACTTTCAACCTGTGGTAAGTTACCAACCGAACCACAAATCATCACATAGCATTCGTTTTCAATCGCACGTGCTTGGGCGCAGTGGCGCACGCGTAGATAGCCGTTTTGCGTATCTGTCCAAAATGGGACGAACAAGATATCCATGTCATCAAGTGCCATGAGGCGGGCAAGCTCAGGGAATTCAACGTCATAACAGACCAAAATACCAATACGACCGGCATCGGTATCAAACACCTTAACCTCGTCACCGCCTTCGATGACCCAAGCGCTACGCTCATGCGGGGTAATATGGATTTTGCGCTGCTCTTCGACCGTACCATCGCGGCGGCACAAGTAACTGACATTATATAACGTATCGTCCTCGTCCAAGTACGGCATCGAGCCTGTAATGACGTTGACGTTGTAGCTGACCGCTAAATGCGATATCTCATTTTTAAACCATTCGGTATAACCGGCTAAAAATCGAATAGCGACGTTTTGATCCGTCGATTCACACAGACCCATTAATGGTGCGTTAAAGAACTCTGGTAAACAAGCAAAGTCAGAATTGTAATCAGCCATAATATCGACAAAGAATTCGACTTGCTGCAGCAGCTCTTCAGGTGACTCGACTTCACGCATTTGCCATTGGATGCCACCAATACGCACCTCAGACTTACGAGTGTTTGGCTTATAGTCCTGCGGCTCGTAATAAATATTTGCCCACTCAAGTAGAGTAGCAAAACCTTTAGATTGTTTATCATCAGGCAGATAAGCCGTTAAGATACGCTTGACGATAAAGCCATTTGAGAGTTGGAAAGACAATGCAGAATCATGAATTTCACGAGCCGCGACGGCTTCAATATATTCGCCAGGTGTGAGATCTTGATGGTTATGATAGTTCGGGATACGACCACCAGCCAAAATAGCTCGGAAGTTTAACTGGCGACACAGCTCTTTACGGGCATCGTATAATCGACGTCCTAGGCGATAACCACGGTATTCAGGGTCGATCAGCGCATCTAAACCGTAAATAGCATCGCCTTCAGGGTTGTCTCTGATAATCTCTTTATGACCAATCAAGTCGTCGTAGGTATGTGGGTTAGAAAACGTGGCATAATCAACACGCATAGATAACACGATACCAATCAATTGATCATGATCAAATAAAGCGATCTGACCTTCAGGGAAGGCATCGATTAAGGTATTAATAGTGTTCTTTGACCATGCACCGCCCAAGTTGACATAGACACGATCCATTAATGCTTTTAATTGTGGATAGTCTTTTTTCTTGATTTCAGCGATGGTTAGATGAAAGTCGTCTAGTTTTTCTATTTTGCTCATAATGTTCCTGTTTTGGATCTTTATTAATTTTAGTGATATCAAATAGCATGTGTTGCCACAATTCAGTTAGCAATTTTTTGTGTAAAAAAAGTGATAAAAATATTCCAATCACAAAATATTATCGTTACAATCAATTATTACTGTATTTACAATAAGTTATGAAAATGATTTATCTTATAACTTCTGTCAGCTTTGGCGTTACTGGCGTGTTTTTTGAACCTCATATCATTTTAAAGTAGCTATAAACTTAAATTAAAGTGACTATAAATTGAAATAACTATAAAATTTTTCATAATGTTCACAAACAGTCGTTGGGGTTAATACAAGCCAAGTGTTTGGTACAGTCTCTAACCTGAGGGTGTCGGTACAGATATTTTGTTAGCTTAACATTATTTTTAAATAGCATATCTTAGAATGCTTGGTTTTGATCTATTTGGTTTTGGTCTATTTGTTTTGCTGGTTATCATAACAAGCTACTCAAGTAATGACAGTTTAACGTGGTAACTATTTGCTACGTTTTTGTGAGTCGCTGTCTTTTTTCATTGGGGCGTCGTTGTGTTTGTTTTGTTTAGCCGTATTTAATCGGTTTTTTAGGATTTTTTTATTATGCCCTCAAGTCACAACAATAGAGTCAGTAGCTGGGATGAGATAGAAGACTCAGCGCTGGTTCAATTGGTGTATGTCAGTAGTTTGACGCTTGTCTCACGTTTAAGTGCCTCTATATTTGATGAAGTAGAATGCCATGCGCGTAACTATAATCAACAGCATGGCATTACAGGTACTCTATGTTATGGTAGTGGTCATTTTTTGCAATGCATCGAGGGTGAGAAAGCGCACGTATTTGCCTTAAAGCAACGCATATTTGCGGATAATCGTCATAAGAATACTGAAATATTGCTGTTGCAGACGATAGAACATCGCCGTTTTGCGGATTGGCGTATGCGCTTATTATTTTTAGAGCGTTGGTTATGGTCACCAGCGAGCAAAAAGCAAGCCGCACAGTTATCGCCATATTTGCCATTTGCGCCGCATAATTGGTCGCCTGATCGTACCGAGAATTTTTTACAAATCATCAAAACCTTTGATACGCCGCCACATATCAAAGCGGCTGGTATTACCTATAATGCACTGGGCAATATGTTTCGTCATATCGCCGCCCCGCATCAAGCATTTTTAATCGTTCAAGGTTTTTTAAGTGTGTTATTAGTGATAGCGCTAGTATTGTTATTTTTATAAATAATCGCTTTTATAAGACAAAAAAATGACGCTAAATATCGATGTTTAGCGTCATTTTTTATGCCATTTTAATTATGAGCTTAATCATTGAATAAGCACTTACATATCAAAAATCTTGCCACGGTTCATAATATTATTCGGATCAAAGACTTTTTTTACCTCTCGTAAGTACTCAATCTCAATCTCGCTGCGGCTATATTGTAAATAAGGCTTTTTAGTCATACCGACGCCATGTTCGGCAGAAACCGAACCGCCATACTTTTGCACGGTTTCAAACACATACTTATTAACAACCTGACATTCAGCAAAGAAATCATCTTTGCTCATATTTTCAGGCTTTAGAATATTAAGATGCAAGTTACCATCACCGATATGCCCGAACCAGCAAACCTCAAAGTCAGGGTAGTTGCTGCTGACGATGTGATCAATCTCGGTGATAAACTCAGGGACATAGCTTATCAGTACAGATACATCGTTCTTATAAGGGGTAAATACTGAGATGGTCTCAGAAATGTATTCACGCAGCTTCCACAGCTCTTCAGCCTGTGCCAAGCTCTGGCTCATGACACCATCGATGACCCAGCCTTGCTCCATGCAATGCTCAAATATGGCCATGGCCTTATCCATGATAGGCTCGTATGGTGCTTCAAACTCTAGTAGCGTGTAAAACTTGGTGCGTGACTCAAAAGGTTCTTGTACTTGGCCATGTGCCATCAATTTATCAATCGCCACATCATCAAAGAATTCAAACGCAGTCAAGTCAATCTTGGCTTGAAAGGCAGAGAGCACATTCATGACATCGTTAAAGCTGTCCATACCTAGTACCATGACGTTTAAGTCTTGGGGCTGACGCTCCAGCTTGATTTGCGCATGGGTGACGAGACCAAGTGTGCCTTCACTACCGATGAATAATTGACGTAAGTCATAGCCCGTCGCATTTTTGACCATGCCGCGGTTAAGATGCAAAATATCGCCTTTACCCGTGACAACGGTTAGACCCATAATCCATTGACGGGTCATGCCATAGCGAATGACTTTGATACCGCCCGCATTGGTACCGATGTTGCCACCGATTTGACTTGAACCTGCTGAAGCAAAATCAACAGGGTAGTATAAGTCTTTTGATTCAGCGAATTGCTGCAACTGCTGCGTGATGACACCAGCTTCGACTTCAACTATTCGATCGGCCGGATAGAACTGCCCGATACGATTCATCTTATCCATACTGATGACAATCTCACCATTAGCAGCGACAGCACCAGCTGACAAACCGGTACGACCGCCACTAGGTGTCAGGACGACGTTGTGCTCATTGGCAAGCAGTACAATCGCTTGTACTTGCTCAGTAGTCTTCGGAAAGACGATGGCAGCAGCAGCAGGGGCAAAATGCTTGGTCCAATCTTTGCCCCAATGTTCTAAACTCTCAGGGTCGGTTTTGATTTGGCTGGCGTCAAACTGATTAACATCCATCAAAGTGCTCAAAATAGTTTGAACAGCAGCTGTATGGGTTGCAGAGGTACTTTGGCTAGATAAAGAAGTCATGGTCAAATCTCGGTATAAACGTAAGCGCTATGCCTAAAGGGGATTATTATATCGCTAAATGGATATAAACATAGCCACATAGGTATGTTTATATAGTACGTATTTATATGATTATAAGTGAGCCAGTAAAGCAATGATAGAAAGATGTCATGCTGCGTGCTTATATGGCGGTAAATGGCAAAAAATAGTTTAATAAACGTCGAACAGCGTGATTTACTATAGCATAAAAAGTTTTCAGGCTTGATAACCAATAATTCATCTAATCTGCTAACATCGCCGCCCAATTTTGTGTAAGATATCCAGACTGTTTTCGTTTCACCCACCCTATAGTTAAAGCATTGGTAAGTGGTTACGACGTTAACCTCATTTAATGTACTCAGTGTATGGTTTGCGCTTGGTTACTTTGTACCTACTTTAAACGGCTTCGACTACAGATTATCCCTCAGATAATTTTACAAGACAATTATAGGACAGTTCTCATATGGCGTTATCACTACAAAAAGACAAAATCCGGTTTTTATTGCTTGAAGGTCTACATGACAATGCTTTAAAAGTATTGGAAGGAGCTGGTTATCATAACATCGAGAATATCAGTCACGCATTAGATCAAGATGAGCTGATCGAAAAGATTAAAGACGCTCACTTTATCGGTATCCGTTCGCGTACGCAATTGACACGTGAAGTACTTGAGCACGCGCACAAGCTCATCGGTATTGGCTGCTTTTGTATCGGTACCAACCAAGTAGACTTAGACGCCGCTCGTGATTTGGGTATTCCCGTCTTTAACGCGCCATACTCAAACACCCGCTCGGTGGCTGAATTGGTATTGGCCGAAGCCATCATGCTATATCGCGGCATTCCTGAAAAGAACGCCACGGTACATCGCGGTGGTTGGGGCAAGTCTGCGACCAACTCACATGAAGTACGTGGCAAGACAATCGGTATCGTCGGTTATGGCTCTATCGGTTCGCAACTGTCTGTCTTAGCAGAAAGCTTTGGTATGAAAGTCATTTATCATGATGCTGTGACCAAATTGCCACTAGGTAATGCGGTACAAGTAGGTAGCTTAGAAGAGCTACTATCAACGGCTGACATCGTGACTTTGCATGTACCTGATGTACCAAGCACCCGCTACATGATGAAAGCTGAGCAGTTCGCGCATATGAAAGACGGCAGCTACTTCATCAATGCCGCTCGTGGTACTTGCGTAGAGATTGATGATTTAGCCGCTGTGCTTGAATCTGGTAAAATCTTGGGCGCAGCGATCGACGTATTCCCGAAAGAGCCAAAATCAGCTGATGAAGAGTTTGAATCACCACTGCGTAAATTTGATAACGTCATCTTGACGCCGCACATTGGTGGCTCAACCCAAGAAGCACAAGCTAATATCGGATTTGAAGTTGCTGATAAGTTTGTTAGATACTCTGATCAAGGTGACACAGCGACAGCCGTGAACTTCCCAGAAGTTTCTATTCCATTCAAAGAAAACTCGCATCGTCTATTACATATCCATAGAAACGTGCCAGGTGTGCTGTCTCAGATCAACCGTCTGTTTGCAGAAGCAGGAATTAACATCCTAGCACAGAGCCTAATGACAGAAGGCGATGTCGGTTATTTGGTCATGGATGTTGATTACAATGATTCAACTGCCGCGCTAGATCAGTTAAAAGACGTAGAAGAGACGATTCGCGTGCGTATTTTGTTTTAAATAATATTTGCATGTAGGAATAATTTTTAGCATAGAAATAGCAGACCATCATTCAGATAGTCTGCTATTTTTTTGTCTTAAATCAAGCAATTGCGACGTTCAATCATGGCATTGATGCTTTCTATTTATGAGTAACACAAATTATAGCGAATGTAAGTTTTACATTCACTATACTCATTTTTATATAAGTTAACATTATCTTAATTATAGGGTCTTATTAACAATCTAAACTACACCAGTACATTAAGCCTATAATGATGAATATATTTCTAATGAACAACATGATTAATTATGTTTTCGAGGTAAATCACGGTTATGTTCTGCGGACAAGCATACTTAAAAATGGTAAATAGCTTGCTGAAGAAGGTAATTCATTTAACACATACAATTGACTGAATAGGATGATTCATGAAAAACAACTTACTCAAGGCAGCTGCATTTGGTAGCGTATTAGCTATGACTGCAACGGCTAGCCATGCTGCTGGTGATCAAGATAAATATCAATTATCTAGTCATATTTTAGATATTAGCACGGGCAAACCAGCACCAAACGTCAATGTAAAACTGATGATGCAAGAGAAAACTGGTAGCTGGAAATTGCTTAATGCGCAAAAGACTGATAACAATGGTCGTATCGGCAACTTCTTACCGAATCAAGACGGCGTTGAGCATGACGGTACTTATAAGTTGATTTTTGAGACGACTCCTTATTTCCGAAATCAAGGTCTAGAGTCTTTCTATCCGTATGTTGAAGTCAATTTCAATATCGAAGGCGATAACCATTACCATGTGCCAATCACTTTGTCTCCATACGGCTATAGCACTTACCGCGGTAGCTAAGCCATATTACGTACTAAGCAAGTTATAAGTCAGTACTAATAAAGCAAAAAGGACGCCCCAATCAAATATTTGATTGGGGCGTCCTTTTTGCTTTTATCCATCTTAAATTTATTCAGCGTTAGCTTTATTGGCTTCCTCTGCTTGGCGACGTGCTTCAATTTTAGCGGCTTTGCGTTTCTCAATCACATCAATCACATCGCTACCAATATGCGCTTCGCCACGTTTCTTTGCCAGCTGCATTTGATGCTCGCGCTCACGAAAACGGGATTTTTGCTCGTCGGTCGCTTTATCAATGCAGTGTGGGCAAGACTCGCCTTTGATATAAGCAAGGCTTTGCATATCATCGACAGTAATGGGCATACGGCAGGCGAAGCATTGCTCATAGTTGCCTTTTTCCAAGTTATGATTGACCGACACGCGGTTATCAAAAACGAAGCAATCGCCTTGCCACATAGAGTCGCTGGCTGGAATTTCTTCTAGATATTTTAAGATGCCGCCTTCTAAATGATACACCTCTTCAAAGCCTTGCTCACGCATATAAGCAGTAGACTTCTCACAGCGTATACCACCGGTACAGAACATCGCGACTTTTTTATGTTTGGCTGGATCCATCTCTTTTGCGACGTATTCTGGGAACTCGCGGAACGTTTCGGTATTTGGATTGACGGCATTTTGGAACGTGCCGATTTTAACTTCATAATCATTACGGGTGTCGATAAGAATGACGTCAGGGTCTGAGATTAACGCATTCCATTCGCTTGGTTTTACATAGCGTCCAACTGATTGCAATGGGTCGATATTTTCAACGCCCATGGTAACGATTTCTTTTTTGAGCTTCACTTTGGTACGATAAAAAGGCTGAGCATCGGTATAAGATTCTTTAAAGGTAAAGCTGCCAATCGCTTCGATACTGCGCAGATACTCAAGGACGTTATCGATACCTTGGCGTGTGCCAGAAATCGTACCATTAATGCCTTCATTGGCAATCAGTAATGTGCCTTTGACATCATTATCGAGCATATTATTTAAAATTGGCTCGCGGTATTGCTCAAAATCAGCAAAACGCGTGAACTTATATAGAGCGGCAACGACGATGTTATTGGTGACGCTATCGTAGGCAGGGGCTGATTTGTTGTCGGCGACAGTGCTGTTTTGAATATTGCTATCTGTATTGTGGTCTTGAATGGTACTCATATTTTTCTCCTGCTGGCTAGGTCGCAAACCTAGTGCATTGGGTTTAAGGTGCTTCTTAAAATTAACGGTTGAAATTAATTGGTAATGCTATAACACTAGCGCAATTGTGGAATTGACTAATGCGGGCGTAGTGTAGCAAATTTTGCAGAGTTTTTGAACATAACTCATACCCATAATGTTCGCAATATGAAGATATAGTGTACGAAAAACCTCTCATGGATTGAAATCTCTACAGTTAAAACAAAAAATAGGTAATTGTAGTCATCACAGTTCTTTCACAAAAGTAGCTTGTACTCGCTTCGAAATAAGAATGTAGGGTATCCATATAAGACAAGCGACAAGCGTTCGAACCAGCTCTTTAGTCGTATCAGGATCGAAAATAGGATCATTAGGGAAAATAATTTTAACCGCCATCGCATCGATAATGATGAATACGAGAGTAAACAGTAGAATGCCGATATAGAACTTTGGAAAGACAGCCTTCTTCAAGAAGAATAAGAATCCAACAAATATCCATGTGAGCACTAATGCACCATTAATAGTCATTTCTGCTAATATGATTGGCGCCCACATAGGATGATACGCTTCGGTTCCTGATGAGGTCAATATCTCCCAAGAACCATCTTTGAATATTTCAGAATAAAGTGGAAAAATCAGAAAGATGATTCGTAAAGGTGAAGCTACTATTCCAAGAGCGACCAACCACAGCCAACCGCCTATCCCTTCTAACGATTCTTCGCCTATCCCTTTTAAGTGTTCTGCCACCAAATTCTCCTTTAGTCATTGATTTAAAATTAAGCTGTAACTAGGGCGTGTCCTCAATTCAATCGATTACTTTCTAAATAGGCTAAAAATGGCTAAAAATGGCTAAACTTTGCCAAACATCGTCAAATAGCTTCTTAATATCTCGATATTATGTGCGCTACCTTCCTTGTTTAACGGCAATTTATCTCATGTTTATCGCCATTTTTAAAATGAGGACACGCCCTAGTAAACGTTGTCTCATGATAAGTCAACCTAAGCTGATATTATAGATAATAAAAAACCCAGCAGTTACGCTGGGTCTTTATTGTCTCAAATTTTATTAACTGGTTTACTTACTCTGGAACCAAGTATCCGCTTTGCTGCGGGCGCTAGCGATATCTGAGCTTGATAAGTTCAATGCCAACTGACCGATTTTACCGCGTGCTTTATTACGTACTTTTTCATCAAGCATACCATCACGGGCAGCCAAATCGTACCATTTATAAGCATCGACGAGATTTTTTTGCTTTTCATCGAGCAATGCAAGCGTATAGCTGGCACGGTTATCGCCGCGCATTGCCGCTTTTTCTAACCAAACTTTCGCTTGTTGCAAATTAGGCTGCACACCTTCACCGCGCAAGTACATGATGGCAAGATTCAACTGAGCAGGGGCAACGCCTTGCTGAGCCGCTTTGGTATACCACTGAATAGCTTGCTGGGTATTCTTTGCAATGCCTTCGCCTTTCTGTAAGCGCTTGGCTAAATAAAACTGAGCGTGATCGTTACCTTGGGCAGCGCGGTTAGACAGCTCACTGACTGGCATTAGCTCAAAACGTGACGTATCAAGTGGCACGTTTGATATTAACTCAGCGTTTGCTAGACCTGCACAAGAAAATAAGGCAGTAAACAACGCAGCTTTTAATAATTTCATAGCAGCTCCAAAATTAGGCAGTTAATAAGCAAAAAAAGTTGCACCGCTAAAAGGGTTTAGACGGCGATAACAATTAGGTGAAATCTTGCGATACCAACTTACCTAATCATTAGCAATATAATTAATCGATGTAGTGTGGCAAATTCCTTTAATCGAACCGATAAACGGTCAGAATCAGGGTGCGATTGACACTATTTTGCTAGCTTAACACCCAAACTTACGAAACTCAAATACTAATTACATGATTTAATGCTTATTCATACCTCATTGTCCTCAATAAAATCATAGAGTTACTTAAGCGTAAGAATAAATTAATAAGTTATTAAAGTTAAAATTTGTATTTATGAGCCGTGCTACCGCTTTCAACCAATGCTAGGGCGTGTCTTCAATTCAATCGATTATCTTCTAAATGGGCAAAAATGGTTAAATTTTGCCAAACATCGTCAAATAGCTTAGCAATATCTCGATATTATTCGCGCTACTTTCCTTGTTTGACAGCAATTTATCTCATCTTTATCAGCATTTTTAAAATGAAGACACGGCCCAAGTAGACAAACCTATTATTCAGGTTTTTGTTTAGTGACACGATAGATAGCGACGTCTGCTAATAGGTTGGGTGCTTGGCGTATCAATGCTTTCATAAGTGGCGTATGACCTTTTTCAGAATCGCTGACGGCAAAGCGGTTGACGATATGAATATCATGCTGTGCACAAAGCTGCTCAAAATCTTTAAACGTACACAGATGAATATTTGGGGTGTTATACCACTCATAAGGCAATGCCTCTGAGACAGGCATCATCCCTTTAAGTCCTAAATGAATGCGGTTTTGCCAATGGGCAAAATTGGGGAAGGTGATGACGGCTTCGCGTGCAACACGTAGCATATCAAGTAAGAGCACATCAGGCGATTTCACCGCTTGCAGCGCCCGTGCCATGACGACGGTGTCGAAACTGTTATCAGCGAAACGTGCCAGACCATCATTCAGGTCTTGCTCGATGATAGATAAGCCTTTAGCGATACCATCATTGATTTTTTCTTCGTCAATCTCAAGTCCGTAGCCTGTGACGCCGCGATTTTGTTGTAAATGCGCGAGTAGCTCACCATTGCCGCAGCCCAAGTCCAGTACATGTGAGTGCGGCGCAATCCAGCGCTCAGCCAATTGATGATCCATTCTCATGAGCGTGCTCCTGATTTTTGCTGGCTGCTTTGATTTGTGCTTTGTGCTGGCTGTTTTGATTTGCTGTCGGTGATAAATGGCGCAGTCAAAAATCCTCGGACGGCACCCATATAACGGGGAATATCAAATAAGAAAGAATCATGACCATGCGGCGCATCGACATTGATGTAGCTAACTGGTTTGCCAGTCGCCATCAGCGCATCGACAATCTCTTGTGAGCGCTCCGGCGCAAAGCGCCAATCCGTGGTAAATGAGACCACTAGGTATTGGCATTGCGTATGGGCAAAGGCGGCTTTGAGCGCAGACAGCTCTTGCTGACGATTCTCTTCACTCTCATCTATTGTTGCCACCGTATCTTCTAACGCATGCTGCATACTTGTTTTACTAGATTCCACTGATGTGGCGATTGAGCCCTTAAGCTGTGCTGCTGATTCTGTTGCCATGGCTGATGGATAATCACGTGTTGGATCAAAATAATCCAAAGCTTTTGTCATGAGCAAATAAGTATTGGCATCGAAATTTTCGCTAAAGCGCTCACCTTGGTAGCGTAAATAGCTCTCCACTTGGAACTCAACATCGTAGCCATACATAAATTTGCCAGACTTTAAATCACGACCAAATTTCGCCTTCATCGCGTCATCGGTTAAGTAGGTGATATGTCCAACCATCCGAGCCAATATTAGCCCGCGACGAGGATAAGTACCTGCTTGTAAATAGCGTCCGTCTTTAAAATCAGGGTCGGATAAAATGGACTGCCGCGCCACTTCGTTAAAGGCGATATTCTGTGCTGAGAGCTTTGGCGTGCTGGCAATGACCACGCAACGTTTTAACCGATTTGGATAATCAACTGACCATTGCAGCGCCTGCATACCACCCATGGAACCACCAACAATGGCATGCCAAACATCAATACCAAGACGATCTGACAGCATCGCTTGGGTTTTTACCCAGTCCTTAATAGTGACGAGCGGAAAGTCAGGGCCATAAACTTGCGGTTCACTGGCTGGATTGTTTTTGTTTAAACTGTCTTTGTCTAAACTGTTTTTGTTTACATTATTCTGGTCTGAATCGATACTGTCAGGATTAATGGTCGTTGGACCGGTAGAGCCGAAACAGCTGCCGATATTGTTGACACATACGACATAAAACCGATTGGTGTCGATCGCTTTATTAGGGCCAATCATATTGTCCCACCAGCCAGCCTTTTTATCATCATCGCTATGAAAACCGGCTGCGTGATGACTGCCAGATAGGGCATGGCAAATAAGTACCGCGTTTGATCTGTCGCTATTTAGCGTGCCATAAGTTTCGATGATTAAATCAAACGATGGCAAAGTACGATTACATTCTAACGTCAACGGCTCAGCAAAATGAAAAATCTGAGGCGTGATAATGCCGACTGAACCGACTGAATCCACGGGATTAACTAGGCTCGCCGAATGAAGCGTATCTGTCGGGGACTGGTCACTGGTATTATTAGGGCGTGCGTTCAAAGCTACCTCGCAAGACAACAATCATCAATAAAATAAAAAGGGCAAACTGTCGATAGGCAGTGTTGCCAATACTGCTTTGCCGACACTGTTTTCTAAATGTTTTTCTTACAATGTGCTTGCCTATTGTATGGTGATGCGCGTAGGAGTACAACCGTCGAGCGAGTCTTTTGAGCATAGTCTTTTAAGCATGGTTCTTAGGGTCGATGGATGGTAGGTAGAGAAGGGTTAGGGTGAATCAATGATTGATGACTGTCAATAAATAGCAACTAAGTATCAAATTGTATAAGGGTGCTTTTACCATGCGTTATTAATGGATAAAATGCTACACTAATAAAGCATTCAATCAATCATGACTTAATAATCTTTTATCGCATATTCTTCTTTAATTAACCTAATAATAAAATAGTGCTGCTATGAAACCTGAACTGCCTCCCCGTATTGCCGTCCTATTAGTGAACCTAGGTACGCCAGATGAGCCAACAGCGCCTGCCGTACGTCGTTACTTAAAACAGTTTTTGTCTGATCCCCGTGTCATCGAGATTCCTAAATTCTTGTGGGCGATTATTCTCAATTTATTTGTATTGCCAAGCCGCCCTAAACGTGTGGCAAAAGCCTATGCCAGTATTTGGGAAGGCGACTCACCGATTCGTAAGATACTAAAGAGCCAAGTGGAGCTATTGGAACCACGGCTTGCAAATAGTGCCGCACCATTTCGGGTTTCGGTCCATCCGGCGATGAGCTATGGCAATCCTGGTTTGCCTGATGTGATGGATACCTTGCGCGGTGAAGGCGTTGATCACTTTGTTATCTTGCCATTATTTCCACAGTATTCCGCTTCCTCTGGTGGTGCTGTTTATGATGCGTTGACAAAGTGGACGCTCAAGCAGCGCAATTTGCCGAACTATACTATTGTCAAAGATTACTTTGCGCATCCGCTGTACATTCAAGCATTGGCTGATTCGATTCGCCGCTTTCAAGCAGAGCATGGCAAGCCTGACAAGCTGATGTTTAGCTTCCACGGTATCCCGCAGCCTTATGCTGATAAAGGTGATCCGTATCCTAAGCGTTGTAAATGTACCGCTGCACAAGTGGCTCACGCGCTTGGTCTAAAGGATGACGAATGGATTATCAGTTTTCAATCACGCTTTGGCAAGCAAGAATGGGTCAAGCCCTATACCGATGTGGTACTAGAAGATTGGGGCAAGTCAGGTATGCGCTCGGTACAAGTCATTAGTCCGGCTTTTTCTGCTGATTGTCTGGAAACGCTAGAAGAGCTGGCCATCGAAAATCGTGAAAACTTTCTTCACGCGGGTGGACAAGAATATCACTATATTCCCGCATTGAACTTGGATGAGGCGCACATTGATTTGCTCGAAGCGCTCAGTGCGCCATTGGTCAAAGGCTGGGCGGGAACGCTAGATGGTTGGGCTTAATTGACTGTATTTGTAAATCATAAAAAATACCGGACATGATGTTCGGTATTTTTTTGACTAAATGATTTTAATGAATTTGATTAAAATAGAATAAAGTTGGGATTTTTGGTGACTGATATGTAAAACTATGCCAAATAAATTTTTGTGTCATTGCCAATTTACGTTTGCTTAACTTTATTTTTGAGGATAAACATGTCCAGCTCTAATTATTCACAACCTTCTGTGTCTCTACAAAAACCTAACGGTCAACCACCGAAATTACCGCCCACTGACGAGTATGGCGGCCTATTACCGCAGTTATTGGTAGAACCTCGAATGTGCCAAGCAGGGTGGGGTATAAGTTGGATTACCAAAGCATTTGCAATATTTAAAGATCAATTTTTATTATGGTTAGCTATTGGTGTTGTTTATTTAATCATTGCTATGATTGGTAGTAGCGTACCCGTGGTAAATTTCATCTTCCCTTTTCTTTCCTTTGTGTTTGTTGGTGGAATAATAAAAGGTTGTGCCGATCAAGCTGTAGGTAACGAGCTGAGGTTTGACCATCTTTTTTCAGCCTTTTATACGCATCTCAAGCCATTAGTTATTTTATTTGTATTGTATTTAGTGGCTGTTATTGTTGCAATGATACCTATGCTGATTATATTCGGTGGTATGGCTTTGTCTTTAGCTCAAGAGTCAAGTGACGTTGCGATTGCAGGTATGGTATTGGGTGTTTTATTGGTTTTTGTACTACTATTTCCTGTACTTATGGCTATCTGGTTTGCACCTACTTTAATTGTGCTTCACAACATTGAGCCTGTTCAGGCAATGAAAATGAGTTTTAAAGGGTGTTTAAAAAATATCTTACCATTTTTCGTTTTTTGGTTAATTGCTCCTATAATAATGATATTGATGGTAGTTTTTACACTAGGGCTAGGTATGTTAGCACTGCTTCCAATAGGTATGATTACCTACTACACCAGTTACCGAGATGTTTGGACAGATCAGCCATTGTCAGCGCTATAGTTGGTTGCTCAACAGACCCTGATATCAGAAGTACGGTAAGCACAATAAAAAAGCACGCTCGATATAACGGGCGTGCTTTTTTGTTATGAGAGAGCTTTTTTATCATGAAAGAGCGTGGTTAAAAATCGTCATCATTACTACGTTCCGCCGCGTCTCTATCAGCGATATCGACAATATCTGGATAATCGCTGTCATCCAAATTATCGTCCACTAATACTTCATCGATTCGCGATTCGTCTATATTTTGATGATGCATGGGTGTCAGCCCTTGAATCGCATCACTGCCGGCTTGCGAGTTGTCAAATCCTGCGCTATTGTCAATGACATCATCATTATCAATGGTATGCAACATAGGGTCAGCCAAATCAATTTCTTGGCTGTTATTATTGACGTCCGTATCACCTTCAATGTGATCCATTGCTTCTGGTAATGGGCTTTTTGAATTGTCCATCATGGTTTCATTATTGATAGTTATTATTAATGGATGTGACTGATTTATTTATTAAAAGCATTGTGATTTTATTAAAAACATTGTGACGTGTTATGACGCTTGCTAATAGTAGTAAGGTGTCACAGGATGTTCAAAAAATGTAAGACAAGTACGAGATAGACATAAAAATAGGAAATATATGATGGTATCAAGTAGTAGGTTGTTCGTCACAATGTCCTTAATCAGTGCCACAATAGGTTTGACGGCTTGTGAAGGTGTACCTTTTTCTGGTAGCAGCGCCCATAGCAGCTTGGATAAGTCTGATTTAAAACAGCCGTTAATTATCGATGCCAAACTGCCAAAAGCCACGACAATCATAGACTGCGCACAATTGACGCCGAAGCAAATAGTTAAGGTAAAAGGTCACAGCGTACTCAGTGCAAGCTGTGATTTGACAGCCAAGTCGATACGCTTTGAGTTGAATGATTCGCATAGTTCACTTGATTGTCAAGGCACACTACTCAGTACTCGCGCTGATGATGCATCAACGGCCAGCGCCATTATAATTAAGCCCAAAACAGATAGCGCTATCGAAGATATTACCGTTGCCAACTGTCATGTGGATGGCTATGGTCATGCGCTACATATTCGCCAATATAGCCAGCCCAATCAGCGTTATGCGCGCGGCTTGATAGACCCTGCTGCCAATCGTGCGCTTGCACCAAGCGATATTCGTGTGATTAATGTGAGTAGTCAAAACAGTATCAATAGTGGCATGTTTGTCGGTGATCATGTGCATGGCGTGAGCTTTGATAAAGTCCGTATTCAAAATGCAGGCACTGTGGGGCTATATCTGGAATTTGGTAGCCGCGATAATGTGATTCGAAATTCGGTGTTTGTCGGTAATGGTTTCCGTACCTTTAAGCCCAATCGTGAGGCAATTGCCGTGGATTCGTCGAGCAATAACCGTATCGAAAACAATCAATTTATCCATAATGGGGCAGGCAGTATTTTGCTGTATCGCAATTGCTTTGAGCATGCCGATGACAGTACGCGGGGCAATCATTTTAAGCGTACCGAGTCGAGCCGTGACAATATGATTCGTGGCAATACTTTTAACGACGAGCCAGTCGGGGTTTGGGTAGCGTCAAGACAGTCGCGCAATCTCAAAGGTTTTGAATGCGGTGCTTATTTGCTGAAGCAAACGCCATTTGCCAGCTATCATTTAGACAGTGCTAAGGACAATCAAATTATCGATAATCGATTTGAGCAAGTCGAGCAGGGCATTATCGTAGAGGATGACGGCACGCTAATAGCTGGTAATCAATTCGCTGCTGATGTGAATCTGCCGATTAGCGTTGGTTCTGAGATTCGCGAAGAAAGCACGGCAGGGGCAATAAAAAATACCGTTATTAAAAACAATATTTTTACTGGTAAAACTGTTGAGCAAGCGATAACGGTTCGAGCGGCAAGCAAAACGGCTACTCATATTGAGCAGCCGTAAGTGTGGCTTTATATTAAATAAGCGTTACCGGTCAATAACAGTATAAAGAATAGGTGATGTTGCTATTAAGCACCAACTCTAGTGTTGATCCAACGGATTACAAAATCTGGCGTGACTTGCGAGACTGCTTGAAAGAGTTTTGCTGGCATGCCCACAGAGTAATGCGTACTTTTGAGTTTACGATTGGGACTGGTCGTCAGTTTACACAATGTTTTGGCGACATCGTTGACCGTTAGATGGACGCCCAAGCGATCCATACTGGTCACTTCGATATCGGCAGTCATGTCAGATTTGACCCACAGCGGCATCACATCGATCACCTTGATACCCAATTTTTCGTACTCAATATTGAGGCCTTCTGTGAGACCTCGCACAAAAAACTTACTGGCCGCATAAGTCGCAACTTCGGGTTGACCATAGATAGCAGAAGCAGAGGACACATTGATAATTTTGCCGTCTTTGCTATCAGCCAGATAAGGCGCCAGTTTATGACAGCCAATCAAAACGCCTTTACAGTTGACGTCAATTAAAGCCAATTGCTCATCTAGATTGGTCGTTGGTAATGCGCCACTAACCAGCACTCCAGCATTATTAATGAGTGCATCAATACCACCGAAATGTTCAATCATTTGATTGATCGCATTGTCCCACGAGTCAGGCTGGGTGACATCCAGCTGACCTGTGATAATACGCTGTTGTTTGACGGCTTTTTTAAAAGATTTGTCTTTAATGGCGCTTTCAAGTGTCGCAGTATTGGTCGCAAATAAACCAATATTGTGGCCTTTTTCCGCCAACTTTTTGGCGGTGGCCAAGCCGATACCACGTGATGCGCCTGTAATCAATATATTCATAATAAGTGACTTAATCGTTATTAATCATGAGTAAATCGAGGTCGTATATTAGGATGCTTATCCCTCGGACTTATTATTATAGTCATTCCACTATAATAATATTACTGCGTTAGCCTCGCTTGAAGTATTAAATATACATCTACACTCGGTTGCTTTGTACTATTTTTAAATTTAACCGACTGTAGTATAACAAATTCGTCTAAATGTATTTTGCTAGAGAGTATAACTATTGATATAGAGCACATGGTAATTAATATAACGAGTAGTTATCACTGTTAGCAGAAACACTCTGCGTTAGTGTGAAGCCGTTTGACAATGCAGCTCGCTCGTCTCTTCTACTTGACAGTCGTACTCGTTTAAGTTTAAGCGCCACAAATAAATCAAGGCAATGCCATAAATAGCAGTCTCTGACAGCTCTTCTGTAATGACGCCAAAAGCTTCGGGAATCATAATGGCGTTTTCGCCCATATATTCTAATAATGCCAAGGCGGCGACGCTAAAATACAAAGAAACGGGTACCTTTTTTAATATTGCCCAAAGATAACGCCATGAATAAGCCAATAAACCAACGATCAGCACATAAACGATGGTCAGGACAAGGTCTTCCCACCAGTCATAAGAATGGCTGAACAACATAAAGTCAGTGGGAACCAATAAGTCTGGTAGATAATTTAACTCACGGCGTATCACAGCAAAGAATACTAGCACCGCTGCCAACCAAAAAGCTCGAATCTGTTTAAAAGTATTTGGGGCAGAGCTCTGTAGTAAATACTGCACGCAACGTAGCAGACAGGCGAATAAAATAATAATGCCAGGGATTTCGATGATGCCATCTGAACTCAAAATAAAAACCTTCTGATTTTTTAAAATAAAAAAAGTGAGCACAAAGGCTCACTTTAGACCGAAATTTATTTAATTACAGGTAACGTAATAGACCGCTATTATAACGCCAATGTCAGCGCTATAACGTTATTTAATATAACTAATGAGTCATATGTTATTGTTAATTCAAGCAAACAAATGCTCTTTGTTGTGCACATTGCTATCGGCTATTTATACCTATGATGATACAACCAATTCAATAGATAGCAGGGTTAAAATAACGCTTCCATCCGCAATAATGCCGACGGATAGTGGTCCTTATTTGCTGTTTTATCATTATAATAATTTAGCTCTGTTTGTACATAAAGCCACTCTCGCCAAACGGGTTGGCGGTAGCTTATAGCAGGGCCATAGCTGTTTAATGTTGATTTATCATCGTCAAAGTAACCGCCAGTAGAGACACCATAAGCCAGCTGTTTTTCATTGCCCAAGTAGTGTACTTGTCTGAGATCGTTGCTCCAGTCTGTGCTTTCTTCATTGTCTTGATTGCGATAACGGATGGCGGTGCGATTATTGATGAACCGCTCAGCATTTGTGCCATATTGCAGATTTAGCCCGCCTTTTGCATAGTGCTCACTATCGAGTCCATAACGATAGTAACTATCACTAGTGACAGTCCATTTTTTGTTGTCATACCAGTCTTTATCGACGCTCATTTTTACGTATAAGTCATCGAGCGAGCGAACCCCGACATCGATATCTGTTTTGACCCCTAACTGCTGCTCAACCTCATGACTAAAACGTGACCAACGAAGGGCGATAGAACCATTGTCTTCTCGCGTTTTTCTCCTGTTGACGAGTCCATCTTGGTTACTGGTATTTGCTTGGTAGGTATCGCCCGTCACATTCTGTTTTAAGAAAGTATCTTCATCCAAATCCTCATCACCGATAATCAGGCTCAATCTTTTTTCTAACACTGGCAATCGTAAGCGGCCGCGAATTCTAGGTTCAACGCTCACGTCACTGCCTGATTGTGGATCGTTGACCCAGCGGGTATCTAGTACAACTCGTAAACTGGCTTTGGCGGGTTTTTTGGGATCCGGTTCGCCGAACCAACCGTCCATTTTGTGTGCCCATTCATGCAGTTGCTCTTGGACCTCTTCACGGCGTTCGTCCGTCCAATTTTGTGCTCCTTGTACTGATGAAGCGGACTGCTCGGCAGATGTTTCGGTAGATTGAGGTAGATAGCCAAATTGATTGAGGTTTTCATCTCGATTAGAGTTAGCGTCATGAGATAACGAAGCCGTGTCAGATTTTAGCGGTTCGACTTTCGGCTCTGTGGTGGGCGTAGTATCCGCCCATGCTTGCGTGCATAAACTTAAGCTGGCAAGTGTGTAAAGGGTAATGGTGTTGAGATTTGCTGGTTTAATCATGGAGAGCTTCAATTACTTTGGGTAGCTAAAAAGGACAAACAAAAGTATTATGCCATAGGTCGTTAAGCACATACATATAGAGGCGCTGTTATATGAAAGTTTTAATCATTGTAAGCTTGTTTCTGATGGTCTTGCCTTCAGCACATGCTGAAATATCTCTTGATGTCAGGCAAGCTGTTGAAAGAATTATGAGTGTTTATTACAGTTCAAGCTATGATAAGTTGCGTGGTTGTACCTTATATGACGACGGCTCAGAAACCTATTGCCTTGCTCCTAAGCATTATGAATTTAAAAACATCGAGGGAGTAGATACTTTATATGTTTTGGTTTCTGGTGATACGGTGGAAGATGGTGCACGAGTGACACCAGGATTTGGCGGTTTATTCATACTTTATAAATTAGGCAATTCTTGGGTAGTATCTGCAAGCGAGCCTTACATAAGAAATGGTGGAGCAGGTCGAAGTCAGCTGATAGGTTTCGATTTAAGAGAAGTGGGTGCTGATAGGTACGGTTGGGTAGGTAAGTTTTGTGGCTCCGGTGCAGGTGGTCAAACCAATTGTTTTTGGAGTATGTACGCTGCTATGACAAGTGGTAAAGTCGAAGAAGTGGCAAGATTGGATTTAGATTATTCGTATGAGCTTATGAGTAAATCGTCATATGGTGAAGCTGAAAGTGATGTTAGTATCAATACAGGTGGGGTTATGACTCAAGGCTTTTATCCCTTAAAAGTCACTGTCAATTACGAACACGGTCTTTATGATAACAACTACGAGCCAATACCCTCTAGTCTGGATAAAGGTACAGATAGTTTTATTGTAGAGTTCAACGAGCAGACACAGACGTTTAACTTGCCAGATGATAAAAGTTAAGATGAAAAATTCTTATTATCTTTAGCGGTTACTGTATTTATCTTTGTCTATCGAGTATCACTTCAGGCATCGTGTCAAGATAGCTGCTAACAGCTAAGCGATCACCATTTGAATCAAAATAATAAAAATTATTGCCTTTCAAAAACTTAAAAGTATCTATGTAATAATTATCAATGAAAATAGGCATGTCATACTCCGTAGGGACGATTATTTTATTATCTTTATTTATCATGCCATAACCATTCTCTTTTGCCACGACTGCCAAGCCATTATGAAATGAATCAGCATTCAGATAGTTTAAGGGTACAACAGTCTTTCCACTGCTATCAATATAACCCCACAGTTCATCCTTTCTTACAGGTGCTAGTCCTTCTGAGAAATACCTGATTTCGTCAAACTGATATGGAATAGTAAGTTCGCCAGTATCATTAATAACACCCCATTTACCCTCGTACTCAACAGCCGCCTTACCTTCAGAAAAAGGTCTGACATCATCATATATTATCGGAATAATGACTTGGTTTTTTTTGTTGATGTATCCATGATGTTCATTTTTTTTAACGATGGCGAGTCCTTCAGAAAGCTCAGCAGTAAAGTTATAACTGAATGGAACGATGATATTGGCTTGTTTATCAATAAAACCATATTTCCCATCTTTCTGAGCACTTGCTAAACCTTCATTGAAGTCACATAGCTCACCCCAACTTACTCCCTTCGACAACTTATATCCTGGCAATAATCCGCATGCTATTGCGTAATTACTTAAAGACAAGCTAAAAGCTAGGATGAGTGTGGTCAATAATTGTTTGATAACAGAATCCTTAGTTATCAACGTCAGCTCCTACGAATTAGATACTATCGATTGGGTATGATATGGGCAATCTAAAGAACAGCCCATATCCTATAAAATAAAAACGTTAGGTCTTGAGCTGTTTTATTATACAAAAACGCTTAATGCGCCTCATCCCAATTCTCGCCAGCACCCGTCTCAACCAATAACGGCACAGCAAAGTCGACGTTCCAGCCCTTTTCGACAGCAGTTGTCGTTAAGACGTCTTGCATAGCATGAGTAATGAGTTGGCTAATCTCATCTACCTTGTCACTATCCACTTCGAACACCAATTCATCATGGACTTGTAGCAGCATTTTGGCTTGCGCTTTTGGCAGTACTTTATCGACGGCAATCATCGCCAGCTTAATTAGATCTGCCGCTGAGCCTTGTAGCGGTGCGTTAATAGCCGCGCGTTCAGCGCCTTGTTTGACCATGCGGTTGCTGTGAGTGATATCAGGCGTGTAGAGCTTACGACCCAATATCGTCTCGACATAGCCTTGCTCATGAGCACTGGCGCGAGTATTGATCATATAGTTTTTGACACCAGGATAGCGATCAAAATACATATCGATATAATCTTGTGCCTCATTGCGGCTCATTTGTAGCTGCTTGGCAAGTCCAAAGGCGCTCATACCATAAAGCAGACCAAAATTAATGGCTTTGGCATTACGGCGCTCGGTCGAGGTTACGTCGGCAACTTCTTTGCCAAGTACTTCAGCGGCAGTCGCAGCGTGAATATCTAAACCTTCATTAAAGGCGTCAGTTAAGTTTTTATCGCCTGAGAAATGCGCCATGAGACGCAATTCAATTTGTGAATAATCCGCCGCCAAAATAACGCGACCTTCTGGTGCGATAAAGGCTTGACGAATCAAGCGACCAGTCGCGGTACGAATCGGAATATTTTGTAAGTTAGGATCAGTCGAAGACAAACGCCCAGTACTGGTCAATGCCTGATGATAGCTGGTGTGTACGCGATCAGTTTCGCTATCTGCGACATTATCAAGCGCATCGGTATAAGTGCTTTTGAGCTTAGATAGACCGCGATACTCTAAGGTGATATCGACCAATGGATGATCGATTTTTGACAGTACGGCCTCACCAGTAGAATATTGCCCTGATTTGGTTTTTTTGCCGCCAGCAACGCCGAGCTTTTCAAATAGTATCTCACCGAGCTGCTTAGGTGAGCCGAGGTTAAACTCTTCTCCTGCCACTTCATAAGCACGTTTTTCTAGCGCGACGATTTCTTCATCGAAGCGCTTTGATAGCTCATTTAAAAATGGACGTTTGATGAGAATGCCGTTTGCTTCCATCTGGCAGAGTATCTCCGCCGTTGGGATTTCTAGCTCGTGTAGCAATTTGGCATTATTGGCATCGTTCGCCAGCTCAACGCTGAATACCTCAAATAGCTGATAAGTAATGTCAGCATCTTCACAAGCATAGTCGCTAGCGATATCGATGGCGACTTGGTCAAAGGTGACTTGCTTAGCGCCTTTACCAGCGACATCTTCATAACTGATGGTTTGGGTTTGTAGATAGTGACGTGCCAAATCATCCATGCCATGACGAGTGATGGCGGCATTAATTACATAGCTGGCAAGCATGGTATCCATCGCCCAATTATTGGGACGAGCATGAATGCTACCCAGTAAATCGATATCATAATGGCTGAGGATATGCGCATCGTATTTTAAATGCTGACCGATTTTACCAATATTTCGGTTTTCTAAGATAGGTTTTAGACGTGTTAAAACGCTATCGCGGTCGAGCTGTTTAGCCGTCAGCTCGTCACCCTCTAGCGCATGTGTCAGTGGTATGTAATAGGCTTCATGCGCTTGTACCGCAAAAGACAAACCGACGATTTGTGCTTGACGCCAATGGACGCTAGTGGTTTCGGTATCAATGACAAAGTGCGGCGCAGACTCTAATAATTCAATCAAACTGTCAAACGCATGCTCATCTAAAACGGTGTGCCACGCTCTATCATGCTGTTTGCCGTTTTGGACATTCTCAATACTGCTTGATTGTAGCGACTTAGCGATTTGTGCTTGTGATTCAGCATCTGCTTGGCTACTTGCAACACTTTTTACGCCGTTCCCATTAGCATTGGCTGGATGGTTTGGGTGGTCAAGAGAAGCAAGCTCATTTCTAAACTCAAGCTCGCTATACAGCTCGCGCAATTCATCTATATGGGCACAAGGATTGGTATCGATTTTCAAATCATTCCAGTCTTGACCGATATCTAAATCTGTGACGATAGTGGCCAGTTTGGCATTGAATGGAATTTCCTCTGCATGCTCAATCAAGCCTTTAGCGCCGCGACCTTTAATAAAGCCAATATGCTTTAACATATTGTCGATATCACCGTACTCAACGAGTAAGTCTTTAGCGGTTTTTTTACCGATGCCGGGCACGCCTTTAATACCGTCAGAGGCATCACCCATCAAGGTTAAAAAATCAATCATTTGGTTGGGGTTGATGCCAAATTTATCAATAACCGCTGCGGTGTCCGTGACCTTACCGGTAAAGCTGTCTTCCAATATCACACAGTCATTGACCAGTTGCATCATGTCTTTATCGCCGGTTGAGATAACCACATGATGACCTTGCTCGACCGCACGGTGCGCCAGTGTGCCGATAATGTCATCCGCTTCTGCACCTTCGATGCGTAACAGTGGAATGCCCAAAGCGGTTACCAAGCGATGGATATAAGGAATTTGCTCCACCAGCTCTATGTCGATGGGCGGACGCGCCGCCTTATAATCAGCAGACATATGATGGCGAAAAGTGGGTGACTTGGTATCAAAACAGACCGCCATGTGAGTAGGATGATATCGACGCATCAATTTTAACAGCGCATTGAGCGTGCCACGGATGGCATTCGTTATCAGCCCTTGCGAGTTTTGCATGGTCTTTGGCAAGGCGTGATACGTGCGAAACAGATAGTAAGAGCCATCAACCAAAATAAAAGGTGGCTGATTTTTGTCCACGTGACTGGTGTCCATAGTCGCTACGTTGGGCATGGTATCAAAATTTGGTAAGGCTTTAGGATCAAGCGCTTGATGCGAGTTGTGGTTATTGTCTGCGGAGGAGTCGGTCATATGATCAGTCATAAAGGTCACTTATTATTAGGTATCAGATAAAACGATGCTTACATTATAACGATAAAATCAGACCTTGCCGAACTTCTCGATAGTTATGATATTTCTACTGCTGATAGATGCTCATAAAAAAAGAACCCAGTATTCACTGAGCTCTCTTATAGATAAAGCCGATATTGTTATTGTTAAAAATCTATCTCACTTCTGAAGTCACTTCACTATCGATATTACCGTGAGTCGCTTTAGAATATGGGCAAACTTTATTGGCTTTTTCGACCAACTTTTGGAACTCATCCGCTGATAGCTCTGTGTTTTCAGCAGTAACATGAGTTTTCACGGCTAATTGAAAATCTAAGCCTTCACCTTTCATTAAATCTACGGATACTTCCGTAGTAGAGTCAAACTTTGCTTTTTCTGCCCCTTTGACCGCAGCAAGTGCGCCATCAAAGCAAGCTGCATAGCCCATCGCAAATAACTGCTCTGGATTATTACCGTCTTTATCAGAGCCGGGTGCGACCATATTAATCGTCAAATCACTGTCTTGCAGACTGGCATTACCTGTACGGCCGCCAGTAACTGTTGCTTTGGTGGAATATAGTGTTTTCATAACATATCCTTTGTTGTGAGTTTTTATGTTTTAGCAATAAATTTTGATAGGGGATTCAGCATAACAAACCAGTGCATGAGCAATATAGGTCAGTCGTAAGTATATACTGTGGATTTGTAAGTGAACTGTTAGTAGAATCTTTAGCTGCATTTAACTATCGCAGGAAAAGCTTAATCGCTATAAGTAACAGAATTATTAATGTAATATAGGAATATAGCTGTAAAAAATAAAGTTATCAAACTAGATGATAAAAAATCTAACCAATAAAGGTCTTATTCGATGAATAAATCAATGGTGTTACCTATTGCACTTTCTTTGCTGACATTTACTCTTGCTGGCTGCGGCGGGGAGGATGATGGTATTTATGGTTCGGGTAGTAATAAGATTACGCTGACCAGCTTTGACAATAGCTATGATAAGCAAGCGAAAGATAGTGCCATTGCACGCATCGATGAGACCTACCGTACTGGTGAGCGTGAAATCAAGATAAAAAATATCGTTAATAATTATAGTAATCAAGGTTTGAATACTTTGGACAGAACGGTATTATCAGACAATTTTGAAGGGCGACTGGATAATAAGGATATTGAAGTTGATAACCGCATTGTCAAACGTCCTATTTATGAAAAAAACAGTAATAATAAGCTAGACTACGAAACCAATTATAAGACGCTTAACTTATCAGGCTTGCAGGCAAACAGTTATAGCGCTGGTACAAACATAAATAACAGTCGCGGTATTCTCACGGACTTAAATAATTATCCTAAGATTTCGGCTAATGCAGAGTTTCCGATAGGTTCTGTTTGCTATATTCCAGTAGTCGAGAGCGAACGCTCATTTTTAGCCTTTAACGACAAAAACAAGACGGGATATACATCGCTCGATAAGTGGATTGATGCAGCTGAAGACCGCTTTAGCGATGGTAGAGGCTACAGAACTTCTGAGTTTGGTGTAGGCATAGGCAATAAGCAAAAAGCGGCACAAGTGACGTTCTTTGAATACCTGAATCAGCCTGCTTATCAGTACAATGGTGTCGAATATAACGATGGCACGAATGATAAAAATGCTATTTATGAAGCAAACTATGTTGCCAAAGGTGTGACAAATCCGAATACCAACAGTATTCGCGGTGTGGTGGATTGTACGATAGTCAATGAAGTCGCAGGAGATTTCTTGGCCGCACAAATCAAACGCTACTATTAATCTTAAAAACGCATCATGTTAAAAAATTGACCAACACTCTCTATTTGACTATCTAGGGAGTGTTTTTTTATGCGCTAATTCTGCACCTTGACGCTAAATCCGCTACAATACGCTCATTATTTATTCTATTTAGTTAGATTACTGTCTAAAAGACAGCCTTTTTGAAGTTAAGGTTGAAGCCAAAAATTATGAGCGTAGATCCAAAGAAATTAAACAAAGAAGTGGCTAAACGCCGTACTTTTGCCATTATCTCGCATCCCGATGCAGGTAAGACCACCATGACTGAAAAGTTACTGTTATGGGGTCAGGCAATTCAGGTAGTAGGCGAGGTCAAAGGCCGCAAAACTGATCGACATGCGACATCAGATTGGATGAGTATGGAGCAAGAGCGTGGTATCTCGATCACTACTTCTGTCATGCAGTTTCCTTATCAAGACCATGTGGTCAACCTATTGGATACACCGGGTCACGCCGATTTTAGTGAAGATACCTATCGTACCTTGACCGCTGTGGATAGCGCGCTGATGATGGTCGATGGGGCTAAAGGGGTCGAAGAGCGAACCATCAAGCTGATGGAAGTCTGCCGCATGCGCGACACGCCAATCATCTCATTTGTCAACAAGCTGGATCGTCAAATTCGTGAGCCGCTTGAGCTGCTTAGTGAGATTGAGGCAGTGTTAAAAATTAAATGTATTCCAGTGACTTGGCCGATTGGTATGGGACAAGATTTCGTTGGTGTCTACCATCTGACTGAAAACAAGACCTACCTTTATGAAAAAGGTAATGGCGGCAAGATGACAGTCTCTGAGACCCGCGCGGGCTATGATTATCCAGATATCCGTGAACGTTTGGGTCAATTGATGTTTGATGCTTTCGAAGAGTCACTTGAGCTGGTACAAATGGCGTTAGAAGAATTTAGCGTTGAGGCGTTCTTAGCGGGTGAGATGACGCCAGTATTGTTCGGTACAGCATTGGGCAATTTTGGCGTAAATATGGTACTTGATACCTTGATCAAATATGCACCGCCACCCAAGTCGCATCCGACCAATGAGCGTGAAGTAGCGGCAACAGAGACGGATTTTAGTGGTTTTGTCTTTAAGATTCAGGCCAATATGGACCCACGCCACCGTGATCGCATTGCATTTTTACGCGTGTGTTCAGGCAAGTATGAAAAAGGCATGAAGCTAAAGCATGTGCGTTTGGGTAAAGACGTACGCATTGCCGATGCACTGACCTTTTTGGCAGGTGATCGCGAAGCGTTAGAAGAAGCGTATCCGGGTGATATCATCGGTTTGCATAATCACGGCACCATCTCTATCGGTGACAGTTTTACCGAAGGCGAAGAGCTGAACTTTACGGGTATTCCGCATTTCGCGCCTGAATTGTTCCGCCGTGTCATTCTAAAAGATCCGCTCAAATCGAAAGCCTTGCAAAAAGGGCTACAGCAGCTAAGCGAAGAGGGCGCGACACAGGTCTTTATGCCGCAGATTAACAACGATTTAATCTTGGGTGCGGTTGGTGTGCTACAGTTTGAAGTGGTCGCGCATCGTCTCAAAGAAGAGTACAAAGTACAGTGTATCTTTGAGCCGGTATCGATTGCCACCGTACGCTGGATTCATTGTGATGATGAAGTGGCATTGGCGAAATTCAAACGCAAAGCTCATGACCAGTTGTCGCTAGATGGCGGTGGTTATTTAACGTATCTTGCCCCATCACGGGTCAACTTGCAGCTGATGCAAGATCGCTATCCAGAAGTCACTTTTAGTAATACTCGTGAGCATTAAAATCCCTCATTTCACGAGTTAGTTTATCTTTTAAGACACGCCAGCCGTGTCTTTTTTATTAGCTTAGATTTAGGCATGAAACGAGAGAGGGTAGGTAGCTATTCGTTAGCAGGAGACAGCACAACCCTAAAAACATAAACAGTGTTCCTACAATACATCGTCATTGTTACGGTAGAATATCAAGTAACATCTTATGTTTATAAAAGAGGATATATGAACGCTGCGAATCAAATTGATATCAATCAGCCAACAATGAATCCGCATTTATCGATGACAGGAAGTCGTAGTCGTCTGCTGAGACTGCTTGCCGGCAGTTTACTGCTAGGTAGCATCGCGATGCCTGCCAATGCAGGTAATCTCATCAGTAGCACGGATTATCTAGAATATGAGCTGCCTAAAAAAGTGCAAGCACAGTGTGTTGAGCGCGATAATTGTCCAGAAATTGACATCAAATATCTGAAGACCAATCACGGTTGGATCAATGATATCGCCAATGCGCGTATTAATAATTTAGTCGTCAATAGTAAACCGACTGAATCTGCGCCTATCAAAACGAAGGTCAATCAGACAATGGTGAAAGCCGCCATTGATGACTTTGCCAGCTCACAGTTTATAGATATGCCAGAGGGCAGTTCATGGGCTTATAGCCTAATGGTAACGCCTGAGTATTTAGGTCATGTCAGTGATTTTGAACTATTTGAAATCAATACTTATGTCTTTACTGGTGGCGCTCATGGCATGCCTTATAGCGAATACTTAATATTTGACCTTGGCACCAAAAAACAAATCAAGCTTGAGGATATGCTTCAATCAGGCAAGGAATCACGTTTTAAAGCGCTTGCTTATGATGCTTATAAAACGTGGGTCAAAACGGTTGACGACGATGCCAGCAGTTATGAGAAAAACTGGCCATTTACCTTAAGTGACAATGTGACACTGACGGACAAAGGCATCGATATTCGTTATCAGCATTACGCTATCGGTCCATATGCCTACGGTATGCCGGTACTTAGTATTCCGTACAGTAAGCTCGACGGTGTCATAAAGCCGCACTTTATACCTAAATAGTTCGGATGGTCATTGCATAACTTATTACGGTTTATATTAAAAAAATCGTAAAATCTCTTAAAAAATTGGCAATGATTTATCTAAAACCATTTGAAATTTAATAAAAGAATAAGGAGTTACCGCATGACGAACAATACAGAGAGTATGAAGGCGACAGTCGACACAGAGACTTGGCAACTTAATGCATTAACAGAAGCGCTTGGTGACCTAACGTTGACGGTCAATGACAGCCTGTCTGTTGGTCGTGGCAGCGACAATGACGTGGTACTTGGTAGCAAGCAAGTATCGCGTAATCATGCGGTGTTAAGCATCTTAGATGGTCGATTGTATGTCAAAGATTTAGACTCATCGAACGGCACATTTATCAACGAGCAGCGTATCGAAGGTAATACATCGAGCCTTTTACAGGTAGATGATACCATTGGCTTTGCCAGTTTCAGCTTTCAGGTGAACGCGCCTTTTGCTGCTACAGATACTGATGTATTAGCGCCCGTAGCAGTAGAGGATTCAGTTGCTGAGACTGAGACAGTGGTTGCTGAAACGACTGCCGAAACACAGGCTGTCGAAGACTCGGCGGTGAGTGAACCTGTTGTTCATGAATCAGTAGCAAAAGAGCCGATTGTTAAGCAAACGGGCATCAATGAAGTCTTAACGGCTATAGATAATACCGTGTCTAACACAACTGAAGCAGCACCAGTCGCTGCTGCAACTGTAGCAGATGCACAACCTGCTGTAAGTCAGCCAGAAGCCGTCACAGCGACAGAGGCGGCACCGACAGCACCTGCTCATGATACGTCATTAGTAGAGCAGTCAGCTGTACATGAAAAGCCAGCAGTTGAATCAGAGCATGACAAAACGACTAAAACTGCTCTACAAGAAGAAGCAGATCCCGATATTCTACGAGCTAAGCAGGCGGCAACCGCACAATTTTCTGGCACTGCCAATCTAGGTCAATCTCATGATCTTGGCACAGAAGGCAATAATGCGATGGATCAGACTATCAGCAATCCAGCCAATGCAGGACAGGCAGAGAAAAAACCAAGCGGTGGTTGGTTCATTTGGGTGTTTATTGCCATTATCATTATTGCGCTAGCATTGTGGTTATTTAACATGGGCGGTGCGTAACCAAGTAGTGACCAGTGCGTTTGAGATGCTCTAATCCAATCGAGCTTTGGTATAATTATTAGCCAATTGTTAGCTACTATCGGCTAATAGTCTAGCAACCCTCACGAATATGTCACTTTGATAGCGTCAACATTCAATAGAGTGTTGACGCTATATTTTATTTAACAGTCTGCTGTTTTATCTTTTGCCAATATTTTGTTAAGAGAGCATTATTATGATGAACTTTGAAGAATATCAAGCTTTTAAAGACCGTGGCTTTAGTCATGCTCCACTGATAAAAAAACGTCTAATGGACGCACAGACACCAGTATCTGTATTTTCCAAAGTACGTGATTTAAGCGGCTCTGCATATTTATTTGAGTCTGTCGTAGGCGGGGAGCGTTGGGCACGATATTCGATGATTGGTTTAGGTAGTGATCTCATTTTGCAGTATGCCGATGGTAATATGACCGTCAAAAAAAATGACCACACCGATGTCGATGCAGTCGCTGACCCGTTTGACTATATCCGTCAGCTAATGGCGCAATATAAGATGCCAACAGTCGAGGACATTGCAACGCTACCGAGCTTTAGCGGCGGCTTAGTAGGTTACTTTGGCTATGACATGGTGAGGGTTATCGAGCCAAGCGTGGGTTTGTCAGACGCCCCCAATCCGATGACAATGCCGGATATGTGGCTGATGCTGTCAATGAGCGTGATTGTTTTTGACAGTTTAGAAAATACGTTATCTATCATCGTTTATGCTGATTGTCACACTGAAGATGGCTATAGCAATGCCATCCGCGAGCTAGAAAAAATTGAAGAAAAACTGGCAGAAATGCCAAATCTGAGCGCACCCGTAATGCCGACGCCGACATTTACCTCACAAACAGGCGCGCAGAAATATTGTCATGATGTCAATAAAATAAAGGATTACATTTTAGCAGGCGATGTCATGCAAGTCGTTCCTGCGCAGCGTTTGACAGCCGATTATACTGGCGACTCATTAGCAGTTTATCGTGCCCTACGGTTTTTAAACCCATCGCCTTATCTGTTTCTGGTGCATGGTTATACCCTCGATGATCACAAGCGTTTCGACATTATTGGAGCATCCCCTGAGATATTATCACGTATCGAAAATGGCAAAGTGACGGTACGACCATTGGCGGGTACTCGTAGACGCGGACAAAATGAAGCGGAAGATTTAGCGCTTGAAAAAGAGCTGCTGAGTGATAAAAAAGAGATCGCCGAGCACTTGATGCTTATCGATTTGGGTCGTAATGATATTGGCCGCGTTTGTGAATATGGCAGTGTCAAAGTCACCGAAAAGATGTTTGTCGAGCGTTATTCGCAAGTGATGCACATTGCTTCTAATGTTGAAGGGACGATATTGCCCAATAAGGATGCGTTGGATGTTTTTTGTGCGACGTTCCCCGCTGGTACGCTATCAGGTGCGCCCAAAATACGCGCCATGCAAATCATTGACGAGATAGAGCCAGTCCGTCGAACCGTCTTTGGTGGCTCAGTCGGTTATCTGGGCTGGCATGGCAACATGGATACCGCCATTGCTATTCGTACTGCTGTGATGCGCCGTGGTAAAATTCATATCCAAGCGGGTGCTGGGGTTGTTGCTGATTCTATTCCAGAAGCAGAGTGGGAAGAGACCAATAAAAAAGCATTGGCGTTGGTCAAAGCGGTAAAAATGGCGTGTAATGGTTTACGGATTCGCTAGGGACTCTAGTCATAAACACACAGTATGCGGTTATTGTGGAAAAACAGCTTATTTTTTTATTTAAAAAACATCATTACAATCAATCAGTTATATTTTTTTATTGAAATAATCATAAAAAATATGAAAAAGGGCTTGCGTCTTTCAAAAAATTTGATAGAATAGCCACCACTTTAAGAGAACAAGCCGACTTAGCTCAGTTGGTAGAGCAACTGACTTGTAATCAGTAGGTCGCCAGTTCGATCCCGGCAGTCGGCACCATCTCTCTTAAAGTAGCTTTTTATGAATCTGTCTTAAACTAAAGCCATTTTTGTTTAAAGCAACCTAAGGTGGGATTGGGGAGCGGTCAAACCCAACAGACTGTAAATCTGTCGCGAAAGCTTCGAAGGTTCGAATCCTTCTCCCACCACCATATTTTTTTAAGTTTGTCATAGCGCCAAGCATACTCTTTATACTTCATGACTCTCGATTAGAGTCTTCTTGAATAAGAGTAATTGCGGGTGTGGTATAATGGTAACACCTTAGCCTTCCAAGCTAATGACGCGGGTTCGATTCCCGCCACCCGCTCCATATATACAACATCGCAAAGATTATCAATAAATCATCACGACAGTCAGTTTTAGTATTGCTGTATCGTGATATTTTTTTTAGTAAATCCATAAGTTGTTTTTTGTGGTTATTAAAAACATGCTCATATAGCTCAGCGGTAGAGCACTCCCTTGGTAAGGGAGAGGTCTTGAGTTCAATTCTCAATATGAGCTCCATTTATTGTTTAAACCTCTTGTGTTTGCTTTGCCATCTTTAAACAGTTCGTGTCGATATCGAAATTACAAAATATTGAAAATTATAAATTACAGTGTAGCAAATAATATTTAAGGGTGACACTGAGGTGTTGCCCTTTAGTGCTGTCAATTTATTAAGTTATTAATACATGAGTAATTATATAAAAATATCTGAGATAAAATTATTTAAGATAAAAGTATCTAGGTTCGGCAGGCTCCAATATTATTAATGATTTACACTAAGATAAAGTAGTGCAACAGCGATAATGTATAATATCTTGCAATGTTGACTAGATTAAAAAATACGTATAATGCGTAAACTTATGTGTGCAGCATTGAAATGCATGATCTGAGCACATATATACAGTCGTAAAGTGATCAAACAGTTTTAGTAGATAAGCCATAGCGTCAACGGTTTGATGGTTCTGTATGCATCATGAGCCGTCAAGCAGCTATTCACCGATCTTTGATTGATAAAGATTCACCAAAAAAAGAGGAAATACCCATGGCAAAGGCCAAGTTTGAACGCGTAAAGCCACACGTCAACGTCGGTACAATCGGACACGTTGACCACGGTAA
>NZ_JBJDPI010000010.1:0-110562 GCF_044901245.1 Psychrobacter sp. NPDC064578 | reverse complement strand
TGCTGTTTAGTCTCAATCCCTTGCAGGTCAAGCTATCTAGCGAGCCGACTATCTTATCATAATGATTTGAATTGTCAAGCTTTTTTATGTTTTGTCTTAGCTTGGTAATCTAAGTAATAAGTTGGTTAACTTACTGCTTAGCTTCCTTTGCTGTGGGGCGTATTATATAGAGTTTAAGGTGGGTGTCAACCGCTTTATCAGAGGTTTTTAGGTTTATTTGAGAAGACTTTTAATAATGTATAGTTTTCAATGGGTTAAGGGTAGTGGTGGTTTAATTCGCTTAAATAATGACTCAGCTTTAAACAGTATCTATCGATATTCATTAATTGTCATCTATAGCGTTGCCATTAAGAACTTACTTTAAGCTAAAATTTTGAGGCTCTATACTGACTTTTTGGCATATTTATCTGTTTACTGATAATTGCCTTCGCTGTGTCCTTAGCTAACTATGATTTACACTTCTTGATATTCGTATAGATAGCATCTATATATAGAAGCCGACCTAATCCCTTACTATCTAGTGTTGATACACAGTTTTTGCTATAATAGCTGACTTTATAATATTGCTTAATGGCATTTCTTATTGACCTTGATTATTCAACGGTTGATTGTTTGAAATTTTGCCTTTAAGTGATATCTATCTCTTATAACATATCATAGCAGTTGGATATAATTGACGCAGTCTTGCGGTTATATGATTGATGGTCGCAATCATCACTGCCAACGGACGCAAAAAGGTGAATAGATTATGGTAGCGATTACTTTACCCGATGGTAGCGTAAAAAACTTCGAAGGTAGTACCACCGTCATGGAAGTGGCACAAAGCATTGGTGCAGGACTTGCTAAAGCGACGGTCGCCGGACGTGTAGATGGTCATCTAGTTGATGCGCACGACCCTATCGCTCATGATGCTAAGGTTGAAATCGTGACACCAAAAGATGATGACGGTGTCGATATCATTCGCCATTCTTGTGCTCATCTATTAGGTCATGCCGTTAAGCAGTTATATCCTGATGTAAAAATGGTGATTGGCCCCGTTATCGATGATGGTTTTTATTATGACATCTATAGCGAAACGCCATTTACGCCTGAGCATATGGCAGCCATTGAAAAACGCATGATGGAACTCATCAAGCAAGATTATGACGTTATCAAAAAAATAACGCCACGCGATGAAGTCATTAAAATCTTTGAAAAACGTGGTGAAGACTATAAGCTTAAGCTGATTAACGATATGCCAGGCGAAGAAGCGTTTGGTCTCTATCATCATCAAGAATATGTCGATATGTGCCGTGGTCCACACGTGCCGAACACCAGATTTTTAAAAGTATTCAAACTGACCAAAATGTCTGGTGCATATTGGCGCGGTGATGCCAAGAACGAGCAACTGCAACGTATCTATGGTACAGCATGGGCGGATAAAAAAGATTTAAAAGCCTATATTCAGCGTATCGAAGAAGCTGAAAAACGTGACCATCGTAAAATTGGTAAAGCGTTAAATCTGTTCCATATGCAAGAGCAAGCGCCAGGTATGGTGTTTTGGCATGCGAATGGTTGGACGATATATCAAGTACTTGAGCAGTATATGCGTAAAGTACAGCACGATAACGGTTATGAAGAAATTAAAACACCGCAAATCGTCGATCGTAGTTTGTGGGAGCGTTCGGGACATTGGGGTAACTATGCTACCAATATGTTTACGACTGCCAGCGAAAATCGTGATTATGCGGTAAAACCAATGAACTGCCCGTGCCACGTGCAAGTCTTTAACCAAGGCTTGAAATCTTACCGTGACTTACCATTACGTATGGCGGAGTTTGGTTCTTGTCATCGAAACGAGCCATCAGGTTCACTACATGGTTTGATGCGCGTTCGTGGCTTTACACAAGATGATGCTCATATCTTCTGTACACAGTCGCAAATCCAGCAAGAAGTCGCTGACTTTATCAAGCTAACTCTTGCCGTTTATGAAGACTTTGGTTTTGACAATATCATTATGAAACTCTCGACCCGCCCTGAAAAACGGGTTGGTAGTGATGAGTCTTGGGATTTTGCCGAAAAAGCTTTGGCCGATGCATTAGATAGTTCAGGTCTTGATTGGGCTTATCTACCAGGTGAAGGTGCATTCTATGGTCCGAAGATTGAATTTAGTTTGAAAGATTCATTGGGTCGCGTCTGGCAGTGCGGTACGATTCAGGTTGACCCAAACATGCCTGAGCGCCTAGATGCCGAATTCGTCAATGAGCAAAACGAGCGCGAAGTACCTATTATGTTGCACCGTGCCATCTTAGGTTCATTCGAGCGCTTCATTGGTATTTTGATTGAAAACTATGCTGGTTGGATGCCCGTTTGGCTAGCGCCGCAACAAGTGGTGGTGATGAATATCACTGATAAACAGGCAGATGCTTGTGAAAATGTGGTCAGTGAACTCAAAAAGTCAGGTTTGCGAGCTATTAGTGACTTGCGTAACGAAAAGATTGGATTTAAGATACGAGAGAAAACATTAGAACGCGTTCCCTATATGCTAGTATTAGGGGATAAAGAAGTCGAATCGGGCAGTGTCAATGTCCGTACTCGTGAAGGTGAAAACCTTGGCGTGATGAGTGTTCCAGAATTTATTACATTAGTACAGACCGCTGTCAGCGACAAAGGCCGACAGACCCCAAAAACAGATGAGGAGTAATACCTATTAAACAGTCAAACCGTTTGAACATCAACGAAGATATCACAGCCAAAGAAGTCCGTCTCGTTAAAGAAGACGGCGAACAGATGGGCGTGGTCGATATCGAAACCGCGATGAAAGCGGCACGTGAAGACAGTCTAGATTTGGTCGAATTGGTTCCTGAAGCCAAACCGCCAGTATGCAAAATCATGGATTATAAGCATTTCCTCTATGATCAAAAGCAAAAAGCGAAAGAAGCTAAAAAGAACCAAAAGCAAACTCAGCTAAAAGAGATGAAGCTGCGTCCTAGTACTGAAGAAGCTGATTATCAGGTTAAACTGAAAAAAATCGTCAGCTTTTTGGAAGACCAAGACAAAGTTAAAATCAGTATTCGCTTTCGTGGCCGTGAAATGGCGCACCAAGAGATTGGTCGCAAGCAGCTAGATCGTATTATCGAAGATACTGCTGAGATTGCTAACGTTGAGCAATATCCTAAGATGGAAGGTCGTCAGATGGGTATGCTGCTTGGGCCAACTAAGAAAAAGTAATCTGTTTATTAGATGGCTGTTAGTCAATATAGATATGTATAACCTTAACCATCAATATACTGCGGGATATTGATGGTTTTTTATTGTGTGCATAGATACATATCTCTTTTAAATATGTTTAGTCAGATATAATTGGCTGACTCTATTTTACAAAACCTACCTTCTCAACCATTTGATTACGCGGTAATCTAAAGGTCTGTTTTATATTTGCTAATCAGCATTTATTAAAAATTTCTAGTAAGTGTATAAAAATAACGTATATCACGACCATCAGAGTCGTTGACAAAAACACTACTTTTATCCAATATTGAAGGAAATTTCATGCAAGAATTGACCCCACCAGAAAATGCAACGACGCCAAGTATTTCTCTAACCGCGCCTGAACCTGTGAGAGAAATACAAAAAAGCGAAGCAGATCAGATGGTCAAATTGGATGACAGCCAAATCCCCGAGCTTGATGCCAAGGTCGATGCCTTTGTTGATCATGTGATTAATAATTCTGTACACAGCGCTGAATTTCAGCAAAATGTGCAATCGATTCATAATCTCGGTACCAAAGAGATTCGTGAATCAGCCCAAGTGTCTAATCGTATGCTCGATTTACCCGCCAAAAGCCTCAATGACAGCTTGTTTGATAATTCCCCTATCGCCAAGTCATTGACTGAGTTGCGCGGCATCGTCGAAGATTTAGATCCCAGTAAAAAAGAGCTGACCAGCTCGCGTAAGCTATTCGGTCTCATTCCTTTTGGCAATAAAGTACAGAATTACTTCCGTCAATACGAATCTGCACAGTCGCATATCAATGCGGTTGTTACCAGTCTATATAATGGTAAGGATGAGCTGCTCAAAGACAATGCGATGATTGAGCAAGAAAAAGTCAATATGTGGGAGCTGATGCAATCCATACGCCAATACGTTTATGTCGGCAAAAAAATTGATGAGCAGTTAGAACAAAAGGTTTATGCGATAGAAGCGACCGACCCAGAAAAAGCACGCATTATTAAAGAAGAGATGTTGTTTTATGTGCGTCAAAAAAACACTGACTTTTTAACTCAGTTAGCCGTGAACGTGCAAGGCTATTTAGCGCTCGATACCATTCGCCGCAATAACTTAGAATTAATAAAAGGTGTTGATCGAGCCACAACCACCACCGTATCTGCACTACGTACAGCGGTCGTGGTTGCACAAGCAATGACCAATCAAAAACTGGTACTTGATCAAATTACTGCTTTAAATAAAACCACCAGCAGCTTGATTGAGTCGACCTCAGCGATGCTAAAACGTCAGTCAGGTGAAATCCATGAGCAAGCGACCAGTAGCAGCATTGAGCTTGATAAATTGCAAAACGCTTTCAATAACGTCTATGATACGATGGATATGATTAGCAATTATAAAATTGAAGCGCTAGAGAACATGAAACAGACGGTCAATACTTTGACTACTGAAGTCGATAAGGCTCAGAAATACTTGGATAAATCTAATCAAACAACAGTATTAGAAGTGTCGAAAGAGATAGACAGTAAAAAGATAACCAATAGATCAAGTACAGTCGATATCGACATTTGATTTGTTTTTAATAGTTGTTGCCTATTAAAGGTGGCCACTTCCTGCTACCAAATACACTTAAGACAATTGACGCAAGATATTGCAACGTCGTTCGTGTTAAGATAGCCATTATTAATAATTTTAAAAATAGATACGGTAATTTATGAGTTGGAACGATCCAAACGCCTCAAGTGAGGCAAAAAGATATGACAATCCTATCCCTAGTCGCGAACTGATACTCAGTACGATTAATGAGCATGGTGAAGTCACGCATCAACAATTGGCAAAAGCCTTTAATATTGATGACCCAGACCAGTTTGACGCTTTAGGCAATCGCCTAAAAGCGATGGCACGTGATGGACAAGTAAACCGCGACGGTCGTCCTTATCGCTATCGCACAGTGACCAAGCAAGATGTCGTCAGGGGTACAGTGTCTGCACATCCTAAAGGCTTTGGCTTTGTATTATTAAGCGATATGCCAGATTTGTTTTTGCATGAAAAGCAAATGCGCTGGGTTTTCAACGGTGATACCGTAGATGCAGTCGGTACATCGACAGACAATCGCGGGCGCACAGAAGGACGTATCGTCGATGTCGTTGAACGTCGTCAAAATAACTTCATTGGTACATTAGCGCTTGATGAAGATGGCTACTGTGTCGAGCTTGGTAGTCCAAATAATCACCAGCCGATTACCGTTACTGAAGAAAATGTACAAGCGATGAATGCCAAGCAAGGCTCTCCTGTTAAGGTTGATGTTATTGATTGGCCAAATCAGCATGAATTTGCGACGGGTAAAATCACTGAAGTACTGTCTGACGACAATGATCGCGAACTGATTATTGAGACCACCTTACTCAATTATGACATCCCATCAGATTTTAGCGAAGCAGCACTGAAGCAAGCCAACGATTATCAAGAGCCGACTGAAAAAGATTTAAAAGGTCGTACAGATTTGCGTGATTTGCCGCTGGTGACTATCGATGGTGAAGATGCACGTGATTTTGATGATGCCGTATTTGCTGAAAAACGCTCTGGTGGCAACTATCGTGTCTTAGTTGCGATTGCTGATGTCAGTTATTACGTTACACCAAACTCGCCACTTGATAAAGATGCCTACGAGCGCGGTACGTCCGTATATTTCCCGCATCGTGTGATTCCAATGTTGCCTGAAGTGCTCTCTAATGGTCTGTGCTCACTGAATCCTGACCGTGACCGTCTTTGTATGGTCGCCGATATCAAAATATCGCGGGCAGGCAAAGTGACTGGTTATGAGTTCTATCCTGCTGTCATGCACTCTCAAGCACGTTTAACGTATAATCAAGTGAACGCTTATCTTGAGAATCCAGAAGATAAGAGCGTACCTCACTCACTCACGGGTAATAAAGACGTCAAAAAATCTGTCGATACCTTACATCAATTGTATGAGCTGCTGCTTAAAAAGCGTGAAGAGCGCCATGCAATGGAGTTTGAAACAGTTGAGACCTACATTAAGTTCAATGAGAAAGGTGGTATCGAAGCAATCCTACCGCGTACTCGCGGTGATGCTCAAAAACTCATTGAAGAATGTATGCTGCTGGCCAATACTTGTGCAGCGAACTTTGCACTCAAGCATGAGCTTCCTGTCTTATATCGTAACCATGACAAACCTGATGGCGAAAAATCAATGCGTATTCACGAATACGCAAAGAACTTTGGTTTAAGCTTCCCAGAAGAAAATCCAACGCAAGCCGATTATCAGCGCATTATTGAAGCCACCAAAGACAGACCCGATGCGATTAGTATCCACAGCATGCTGTTGCGCTCAATGATGCAAGCAAACTATGCGCCTGACAATATCGGTCACTTTGGGCTAGCTTATGACGAATATAGCCACTTCACCTCGCCGATTCGTCGTTACCCTGATTTGATGCTGCATCGTGCCATCAAAGCAAAAGTGACCAATACTCAGCAGCCAGTGATGGACTTTTCTCTTGAAGCGGCTGGCACGCAAACCTCAGATACCGAGCGCCGTGCCGAAAAAGCCTCACGCTATGTAGAGTCTTGGCTCAAGTGTCACTATATGAAAGATCATGTTGGTGAAGAGTTCGAAGGTGTGGTCACTACAGTCACAAGCTTCGGTTTATTTGTTACCTTGACTGACTTATATATTGATGGTTTGGTTCACATCTCTAATGTCGGTGATGACTTCTTTGTTTACGATGAGCAGCAACAACAGCTGATCGGTAAAGATAAAGGGACATTATTCGGACTGGGTGATCGCGTTAAAGTGAAAGTTGCTGGTGTCAATATGGATCTGCTACAAATTGACTTTGATTTAAAAGCCAAATTGCAATCTAGTGAAATGAATCAAACGAAGAGCGCGCCTTCTAAGAAAGCCACCGATAAGAAAAGTACTGATAGAAGAAGCCCCGCTAAAAAGACTGGCAGCCGTAGCCGTAGTAAAGGTGCAAGTAAGAAAAGCTAGTGTTAGCAAACGCTTCAAATAATAAAAAGGCCAACGTCATCGTTGGCCTTTTTTATGCGTGGTATTTTATAACGACTACTTAAATCATTATTGCGCATTACTCATCTGGTCTAGACGTTCCTTGTCTGCTTCCTGCGCCTGATCTATTTTCGCGGTAGCATTATCGAGAATGGCTTTAGGCTGTTTGCCAAGTGGCTGGCTCGCGACATCTACTGAGCCACTTTCTACATCATCCGTATTTGGTAACGCTGTATCGGGAGATTGCTCAGATCCTGCGTCACTTATGACTGCTTCTCTATCTTTCTCACGTTGATTGCCATTAATGAGGTTGAAACCTAGTAACGCAACCATGCCCACTAGGGCGAATATAATCAAGTGTTTCATTTGCATAAAAAATGTCTCGTATTTGAATGATAATCAGATATACGTTTCGTTGCATTTTTTATGCCTAGTTTTTAGCAGGTTTTTGCAAATTATTCTTGTGGGCTATTATTATTCAGTAGATCAGTCTCGTCAGAGCTTTCTGCAATTTCCTGTTCAACTTTTTCCATGAGTTTGTCGTCGGGACGAGCGTTAAGCACCTCATCAGCATTGCGACCTTGTAAAATCAATTTGGCACGAGCCTTTGCTTGTTTTTTGTCCTTATCATCAACGCTATTATCTTCATTCTGGTTTTCATCGGTCACTTTGGGCGTGTTCGTCGTAATCGTCATATTAGTATTAGCACTGCCGGCGTTACTGTCCTGCATATGCTCAAACGCTTTTTCTAAGTTACTATTAAAACGCAAACGATAAATCGGTTCAGGCAAGCTGAAGCCTTCATTTTCTAACGCATGCTTGGTCTCACGAATGGCAATACTTCGTGCTTTTGAGAAATCCGTATCTGATTGATCCACCCAAATTTGAAATTCTAAAATAATATTAGAGTCGCCAACATTGGTAATGACAGCCACTGCTTTTGGTTCATCTAAAACGAATGCTAATGTATGTATCGCATCCAGTCCGACCTTGATAGCCGCTAATGGATCATCATTGGCATCAACGCCTAACTCAAAGGTAAATCGACGTTCTGGATTTTTGGTGTAATTTAAAATCGTTGCTTTAAATACTTCAGCATTGGGAATGCGCAACTGGTTACCATCTAAAGTCATCAGAATAGTCGCACGTGAGGTTAGCCGTACTACGATCCCCTCTTGATTATTAATTAAAATATGATCACGTGCGCGAAATGGTTGGCGAATACTGAGCATGAGCGAGGCAATGTAATTCTCAATAGTGTCTTTGACCGCAAAACCAACGGCAATACCGATAACGCCTGCACCGCCAAGCAAAGTGCCTAAGATGGTTTCGGCGCCTATCAAACTCAGCGCAAGAATCAAACCGAAAATAATAAAAATAACTTTAACGGTTTGTGACAGCAATTCGGCGACAAACGGATTGGGCGTGAGCCGTTGCCACATTTTTTTGCGATTAGACAGCCAACTACCAAACCATGTCACCAATGCAAATAGGACAATGCCGACCAATAGGAGTGGCAAGGCTTTGACCAGATTTTTGGCTTGTGCTTTAAGACCTTGATAAACGGTAGTGACATTGTCTTGAACATCAAGGGTACGATCAATTCGATCTTCGACAGTGACCACATCTGTCAGACGGTTGGTCAAATTAATGGCTTGTTGCGCTTTTTTCTCGTTCGGCGTCTCTCCGGTTAAGGTGACAACACCTTGCGTAACGCTGACATTGACAGCCTGCAGACCTTCTATTTCAGAAAAAATACCCTGAATACGTTGACGAATGTCATTGTCTTTTTGCGGAGTAGGAGTGGTTTCGATTTGCGCATTATTGGTGCTCTCACCACTGATTATGGGCGGTGGTGCTGGTTCAGGTATGACCACTGGAGATGCTGAAGCTTCCTCTTCTGATGTCGCATCCAGTAAAGGTTTGTCAGCTGCTGGGTTTTCTGCTGTACCTATCCCCAATGCAGTGGTTACACCAGTCACCTCTTCAACAGCCGCATACACTGGAAAGGCAAAAAGGATGCTTAGTAACAACAGCATTTGACCGCACGCTTTTATAAAATCGCGCATCGTTGAACGGTCAAAGTCGGTGTTCATAAGCATCCTTTGCTTTTTATAGATTTTCGTACTCATCTTTCTTTACTGAATGCTCAATAATCATTAACTGTCTAAATAAACTTGTGCCTCGCCCAAGTTTAACGTGCCTTCATAGATCGCGCGACCAGTAATGATACCTTCAATACAATCGCCATAAGGTTTCAGCAGTTCGATATCTTTCATATTGGTTACACCGCCTGAAGCAATCACAGGCAAGCCGCCTTCACGTGCTAAACTGACAGTTTGTTCAACGTTGACGCCTTGCATCATGCCATCGCGGTTGATATCGGTGTAGACAATCGACGATACGCCGACATCTGCAAAGCGCTTTGCAAGCTCGGTCGCCTTGGTATCGGTCACATTTGCCCAACCATGAGTCGCGACCATGCCGTCTTTAGCATCGATACCTACAATGATATGACCCGGAAATTCGCGGCAAGCTTCTGCGACAAACTCCGGATCTTCGACCGCTTTTGTACCAATGATGATATAAGTCAAACCAGCCGTAATATATTGCTCAATGGTGTTCATATTGCGCACACCGCCGCCCAGCTGAATAGGCAGATTCGGATACGCCTTCGTAATGTCATTCACCACTTGTCTATGAACGGGTACGCCGTCAAATGCCCCATTCAAATCAACCAAATGCAGTCGACGTGCACCTTCCTCTACCCAGCGTGCTGCCATGGCCACTGGATCATCAGAAAAAACCGTATCATCCTCCATACGGCCTTGTTTTAAGCGGACACATTTACCATCTTTTAAATCAATCGCCGGGATAATGACAGGCACAGCACACATATAGCATTCCTTATAAAGCACAACAATAAATATATTTAGAAAAGTAAATTCAAAAATCAGGGTGTATTGAACGTTCAACACCCTCTAAACACGCATAAAAACATCAGTCAAAAGTGACTTAATATATAGACGAATCAAAAGCTATCCATGATAGACCCAAAATCCGCTTCGATAGATAGAAATGACCATAAGAAAACTGTCAATCATAACCATAAGTTTTAATACATTGAATCACTGGCAACATTAGATAAATTCAATTACTGACTGGCAATTTTAGGTCAATTTAGCGTATAATCCTAGGTAAATTTTTATTTGTTTCTATGTGATAGTAACCATGCGCTGCGCTTTTTATTGAGTCATTTATGGCTTAGTGTTGCATAGCGGTCAGGATGAGTCGAGCAGCAGCTAAATGCATCTTTTTGATGTTGGCTGACATATTGCTAAGAAGGGTTATATTAGAAATTTCAACTGGTGGCCTCTAAACAGTCTACTCTACAGCACTAAACTCTAATGACGCCTCTTTCTTTTTTATAGTCTCTATCGTCTCTCTATCACTAGCTAACTATTTTAGAACAGTCATTACTAGCTGTATAGCCGCTTATTGATGTGAGTGAAATCTACTTAATAATGGCTTCGCTAGTTTGTCTGTCAACCAGTTTATCATCTATTTCGATAGATCATCTTTTGGCTGCATTCTTATCTAATTGCGTATCTATTAATAGGGTACCAAACCGATAAGATTGGTCAATTGCGCTGGTGTTACAAGCTTTAATTTTCAATGAAACGTATGATAGAGCTATTGTCTACACAATCATTTTCGCTAAAGGCTTGAACGATTGCGTTTGATTTGATGGTTTTAACATACACCTTGGTAGCCAGTCGCCACTTTGGTCATTCGAATAAGACATTAACGTGTTGTTAAGGAGTCTAAGGTCAGCGTTAATACTCTTACTAGTAGTTATGATCATGCGTTATTTTTAGAGATCCTTTGTCACTATCCTACTATAGGAAGAGAGACGTGGGGGCTTTATTGAATGACGCAGATGTTCATGCTACCGATATACCAAACAGGACGTCTGGTATCGTTTTAGACTATGGACTAAGTTTTCGCTTATGATTACCATCAAAAAAGGTTTGGATTTGCCCATCACCGGTGAATCATCCCGCGAGATATCTGAGCACCAACCGACACATGTCGCCGTTATTGGCTATGATTATGTGGGCATGAAGCCCACGATGAATGTCAAAGAAGGTGATATCGTAGCAAAGGGTCAGCCCGTTTTTGAAGACAAAAAACGAGTTGGCGTTATCTATACTGCCCCTGCTGCTGGTAAAGTCGTCGCGATTAAACGCGGTGAGCGACGTGTGTTTGAGAGCCTTGTGATTGCGGTCGACCCAAACGGTGAAGAAGTAGACTTCGAGCGCTATGACTCCCAGCAACTTGCTGACCTAGACGCTGAAGTTGTTGAAACCCAACTGCTTGCCTCTGGCGAATGGACCGCGTTTCGCACGCGCCCTTATAGCCGTGCGCCAGAAATCGGTGCCCGTCCTCATGCTATTTTTGTCACCGCTATGGATACCAATCCATTAGCATTTGACCCAATGCTGCTGATTAACGATCAGTTGCAAGCGTTCAATGACGGACTTGCTGTCTTATCGACACTCAGCCCCAAGACCTTTGTTTGCCATCATGGTGATGCCCAGTTGACGCCAGTTGCCAAAACGGCGGCTAATAATGTCACTGAGTATCATAGCTTTACTGGTAAGCATCCTGCTGGTCTGGCTGGCACGCACATTCACTTTTTGCACCCAATCATGCGCGGCGTGACCGTATGGACGATTGGCTATCAAGACGTGATTGCGATTGGTAAGCTATTCACCAGCGGTCGCTTATATACGCGCCGTATCATTAGTTTGGCGGGTCCTGCAGTCACCAAGCCACGTTTGGTGGCTACTGAGCGTGGTGCTGATATCACTGCTCTGACCAAAGGACAGCTGGCGGCTGGCGAGAACCGTATTATTTCTGGTTCGGTGTTGTCAGGTCGCAAAGTATTTGGCAATACGGCTTATCTTGGTCGCTTTCATAATCAAATCAGTGTGCTGCCTGAAGGGCGTGAACGTCCAGCGTTCCATTTCCTAAGTGTCGGCACCAACCGCTTCTCTAAGCTGCCTATTTATATTTCTAAGTTTTTTGGTAATAAGAAATATAACTTTACGACCACGAGTAATGGTTCACCGCGAGCGATGGTACCTATCGGGGTTTATGAAGAGGTCATGCCGCAAGATTATCTGCCTACACAGTTACTACGTGCATTAATTGTCGAAGACATGATTAGCGCCGTAGATTTGGGCGTGCTCGAATTGGACGAAGAAGATTTAGCATTATGCACCTTCGTATCTCCTGGCAAATATGAATTCGGTGATATTTTGCGTGATAACTTGACACGCATTGAGCTGGAGGGCTAACCACGATGAAATTTTTACACAATATGTTCGATCGTATGGAGCCGTCTTTCACCAAGGGTGGCAAACACGAAAAATACTATGCTATCTTTGAGATGTTTGATACGTTTTTGCGTCAACCAAGCTCAACCACATACTCAGCATCACACGTACGCGACGGTATCGACCTAAAGCGTATTATGATTACCGTATGGTTATGTACTTTCCCAGCCATGTTTTGGGGTATGTACAATATCGGTCATCAAGCACTAACGGCGATTGCAACCCTTGGTTTACAGCCTGAAGGCTGGCGTACCGTTATCACCAGTATGGCAGGCTATAACCCAGACAGTATCTGGGCAAGCTTCGTCTACGGTGCTATGCAATTTTTACCGATTTATATCGTCACCTTTGCGGTCGGTATTCTCTGTGAGATTATCTTTGCCGTAGTACGCGGCCATGAAGTCAACGAAGGTTTCTTTGTGACCTCAGTGCTGTTTGCGCTTTGTTTACCACCAGATATCCCTTTATGGCAAGTTGCCCTCGGTATTATCTTTGGTGTCGTAGTCGCAAAAGAAGTGTTCGGTGGTACGGGTAAAAACTTCCTGAACCCTGCCCTATCGGGTCGCGCATTCTTATACTTTGCTTACCCTGCTTATATGTCTGGTGACTCAGTATGGACTGCCGTTGATGGTTTCTCTGGTGCGACGCCACTTGGTCTTGCCGCGTTAGGTGTCGTTCCTCAGGACTTCGTCGACGTCTATGGTAATGCCATCACTTGGGGTGATGCGTTCTTAGGCAACATGCAAGGCAGTATCGGTGAAGTATCAACACTGGCTATCCTAATGGGTGCCGTCGTTCTACTTTGGACACGTATTGCTTCATGGCGCATCATGGCAGGTTGTGTGGTAGGTCTGATTGCTACTTCTCTTGTCTTTAATATGATTGGTTCTGAAGACAATATGATGATGAACCTGCCGTTTTATTGGCACTTAGTTATCGGTGGCTTCGCCTTTGGTGCCGTGTTTATGGCAACCGACCCTGTGTCAGCTGCGCATACCAATAAAGGCCGCTGGGCTTATGGTATCTTGATTGGTTTTATGACGGTATTGATTCGCGTCGTGAACCCAGCTTTCCCAGAAGGCATCATGCTGGCTATTTTATTCGCCAACTTATTTGCTCCATTGTTTGATTACTTTGTGACCCAAGCAAACATCAAACGCCAAACAGCTCGGAGGGTTCGTTATGTCCAAGCCCAAAAGTAATAATGCGAAAACCATCAGTGTGGCATTGACGCTATGCTTGGTGTGTTCCGTCTTAGTTTCAGCAGTAGCGGTTGGTCTAAAACCTGCTCAAATTGAAAACGCACGCTTAGACCGTAACAAAAACATCTTGGTCGCCGCTGGCATGTACGATGCCGAGTCTGATACAGCAGATGATGTTGCTGAACGTTTTAAAGATTTCGATGTCGAAATTATTGACTTAAGTAAAGGCAGCTACGTTGATGATGAAGCGCTAAAAGCCGCTGGCATCCCTGATCGTAATGCTTATGACGCAAGCCAAGCGACTAAGAATAAAGCACTGAGTGAAGATTTAGGCAATAATGACCCTGCTGGTATTGGTCGTAAACCCAAATATGCCAAAGTCTATGTTAAAAAAGATGACGCAGGCAAACCTGAAATGGTTGTTTTGCCGATTCAAGGCTATGGACTATGGGGCACTATCTATGGTTTCTTAACCCTTGAAAGCGATATGAATACCATTAAAGGTATCAGCTTTTATGAGCATAAAGAAACCCCAGGTCTGGGTGCTCGTATCGAAGAGCCAGAGTGGCGTGCGAAGTGGAGCGGTATCCACTCATATGACGAAAATGGTAATGTTGCCACTGGTGTGACCAAAGCGGGTACACCAAAAGAAAACTGGGTCGATGGTATCAGTGGTGCAACCTTGACCGGTCGCGGTGTCAGTAACATGATTCAGTTTTGGTTGGGTGAGCAAGGTTATAAGCCCTATTTAGATACGCTACGTAAAGAGAGTGGTCAAGCAATTGATAATGCGGCAGATACACAAGCTACGCAATCAACGCTGAGCGCTCAACCTGAAACCGAACTGGCAGCCAAACGACCAGTAGCAAACGGCAAGGAGGCATAACATGGCTGACACTAAAAGTATTTTAACCTCGCCTATTTTTGATAATAACCCTATTGCCCTACAGATCCTTGGTATCTGTTCGGCACTGGCGGTCACCACAAGCATGGCCAATGCCATGGTAATGTGTGTGGCGTTGACTTTAGTCACGGCGTTTTCAAGCTTCTTTATCTCGATCATTCGTAAGCAAATCCCTTCAAGCATTCGTATTATCGTACAGATGACTATTATTGCTTCCTTGGTTATCTTGGTCGATCAGGTGCTAAAAGCCGTTGCTTATGATGTGAGTAAAGGCTTGTCGGTCTTCGTTGGTTTGATTATCACCAACTGTATCGTGATGGGTCGTGCCGAAGCATTTGCCATGAGCAATCCCCCAGTGCCAAGCTTTTTAGATGGTATTGGTAATGGTCTTGGCTATTCTGCTGTCTTATTATTTGTCGCGACTATCCGTGAGCTACTTGGCTCAGGTACGTGGTTTGGTATCACCATCCTACAGCCTGTCACTGATGGCGGTTGGTATATTCCGAACGGTCTATTACTGTTGCCACCGTCAGCATTCTTTATTATTGGTTTGTTCATTGCCATTATCCGTATCTGGAAACCTGAGCAGGTTGAAGATGCTGAATTTGTAATGAAGCCGCAGTCTAAAGGCATGGCACATGGAGGCGGTCACTAATGGGACATTATGTTAGTTTATTTATAACCTCAGTCTTTATTGAGAATATGGCGCTGGCCTATTTCTTAGGTATGTGTACTTTCTTGGCCGTATCAAAGAAGGTTTCAACCGCTATTGGTCTGGGTGTTGCCGTAGTCGTCGTGATGGCGATTACCGTACCGCTAAACAACTTACTCTTTCAGTTCATTCTAAAAGATGGTGCGCTGGCATGGGCAGGTTTCCCTGATATCGACTTAAGCTTTTTGGGCTTGCTCAGTTATATCGGCTTGATTGCTGCGACTGTACAGATTCTAGAGATGTTCCTCGATAAGTTCGTCCCTAGTCTGTATAACGCCCTTGGGGTGTTCTTGCCACTTATCACTGTAAACTGTGCCATCTTAGGTGGTGTACTGTTTATGGTTGAGCGTGACTATAATTTCGGCGAATCTGTCGTGTATGGTGTGGGCGCAGGCTTCGGTTGGGCATTGGCGATTACCGCATTGGCCGGTATCCGTGAAAAGTTAAAATACTCAGACATTCCAGCACCGCTGCGTGGTCTTGGTATTACTTTTATCACAGTTGGTCTGATGTCACTTGGCTTTATGTCTTTCGGCGGTATGTCAATTTAGACCGCTAAGCTTAACAGCCTATTTAGCGATTTGACCTATTTAATTCATTTATTCGGTAGGGGTTCAGGAAACACGCAATGACGTCTTTTCGCACCCCTACTCCATAGATTAAGGATACCTACCATGGATTACGCTACGGCGATTGGTGGCGTTGCTATGTTTACCTTGATCATCATGGGCCTCGTTGCCATTATTTTGGCGGCGCGCTCAAGACTGGTCAGTTCAGGCGATGTTACCATCCATATCAATGATAATCCCGATAATGACGTCGTGACCCCAGCAGGCGGTAAATTACTACAAACCCTTGCAAGCGAAGGTATTTTCTTATCTTCAGCCTGTGGTGGCGGTGGTACTTGTGCGCAGTGTCGTTGCCGCGTTATTGAAGGGGGCGGCTCTATCTTGCCCACCGAAGAAGGCTATTTTACTCAAGGCGAAATTCGCAATCACATGCGTTTAGCTTGTCAGGTAGCCGTTAAGCAAGACATGAAAATCGAGATTGACCCTGAGTTTTTCGATGTACAAAAGTGGGAATGTGAAGTTCTCTCTAATGACAACGTTGCTACCTTTATTAAAGAGCTGGTCCTTAAAATTCCAGATGGCGAAGAAGTAAACTTCCGTGCTGGTGGTTATGTGCAGTTAGAGGCGCCGCCGCATGAAGTGCATTATAAAGACTTTATCATTGACGAAGAATACCGTGAAGATTGGGAAAAATTTGGTATTTTCAACTATGTCTCAAAAGTTGATGAGCCAGTTATTCGTGCTTACTCGATGGCCAACTACCCTGAAGAAAAAGGCCTTATTAAGTTTAATATTCGTATCGCCAGTCCACCGCCACGCGGTCCTGATGGTATTCCACCAGGCAAAATGTCCTCATGGGTATTTAGCCTAGTACCTGGCGATAAAGTAACAGTTTCAGGTCCTTATGGTGAATTCTTTGCCAAAGAGACTGACGCTGAAATGATTTTCGTTGGTGGTGGTGCTGGTATGGCACCGATGCGCTCGCACATCTTCGATCAGCTTAAACGCTTACATACTAAGCGTAAAATCAGCTTTTGGTATGGTGCACGCTCTATTCGTGAGATGTTCTATGTTGAAGATTATGATCAACTAGCAGAAGAGTTTGATAACTTTGAGTGGCATGTGGCTTTGTCTGATCCATTACCAGAAGACAATTGGGAAGGTCCAACCGGCTTTATCCATAATGTACTACTTGAAAACTATCTGAAAAACCATCCAAACCCAGAAGACTGTGAATACTACATGTGTGGGCCACCGATGATGAATGCGGCGGTCATCGACATGCTACACAGCTTGGGCGTAGAAGATGAAAACATCATGCTTGATGACTTCGGTGGTTAAGTGAGTAACTAAGCAAATGGTTACGTAAAAAAGTATTCTAAAGTGATAAATAAAAAAGAGTCTCAATTGAGGCTCTTTTTTTGGCTTTGAATAAAAGTATTAACCGCAGCTACCTTTACTAAGCAGGTCATAAAATCCCTTATTAAGGGTGAAGAATATATCATCGTGGCAGGCAATAAAGAAAAACTGGCGACCACGGTCAATCGCCTATCGCCGCCAAAACTATATAAGCTCATCCGTGAATCAAAAGTAAAATAAATCTAGTCGTTTAAGCCACTAGGTCTTAAGTCGATGATTGGCGTTATGGGTGACAAGGGGTGTAAAATGGGCAACGCTAATAGAACGTGCCACTCACCCTTTTGCCATAAAAGCCATTATGATTAATATGAGAAAACCAATAATGCAAAAATTAGCCCCACTCTCATTGTCTAACAAATCGATGAAAACCACTTGCTTGTCCGTCATTGCTATAAGTGCTATAGCCAGTCTTAGCGCTTGCCAGCAAACGCCAGATTATGACTATCTCAGCGGTGAGACCATGGGAACGAGCTACCATATCAGTTATCAGCTACCTGCGGATGCAGATGAAGCTGCCATCCAAGCGTCGATTGATAAGCGCTTGCAGCAAATCAATGACAGTATGTCTACCTATCAAGCAGACTCTACTATCTCTCAGTTCAACCAGTTAGGTAAAGACATCCCCCTCACTATCGATGCAGATTTTGCTCACGTGCTTGATGTGTCACGAATCGTCTATCAGCAATCTGGTGGAGCCTTTGATCCTACCGTCATGCCATTGGTAGAGACTTGGGGCTTTGGTAGCACCATGACCGTTGAGCGCTTGCAAAGTCCGCCAACAGCACTTGAGATTGCTCAAGCAAAAGCCTTGGTAGATTTTGAGAGCATCATACAAAAAGAGCAGAGCATTTATAAAACCAAAGATGGCGTCGGGCTTGACTTCTCAGCAGTTGCTAAAGGTTATGGCGTCGATGTGATTGCCGATGTACTCAGAGATGACTATCAAATTCGCAACTACATGGTAGAGATAGGGGGTGAAATTGCAACCTCTGGGGTCAATAACCAACAGCAGCCGTGGCAAATTGCGATTGATGCGCCTATTGAGGACAGTACGGTCAGCGAGCGTCAGACAATATCAGCGATTCGTCAACCCATCAATACCGATAATCAGATGTATTTGGCAACTTCTGGCAACTATCGTAATTCCGTCATATTCGACGGTCAGCGCTACAGTCATACGATTGACCCAACCACTGGCAAGCCTATCGCGGGCGGCGTACCATCGGTAACCGTTGCAGCAGACTCAGTCGCACTGGCAGATGCGTGGGCAACCGCCCTCACTGCGATGCCTTATAAAAAAGCCCTTGCAACAGCCAAAGCACAAGATATAGCTGCCTTGTTTGTTGTTTTAGCTGATGAGGCAAAGGCGACGGATTCTGATAAGAATACTGACCAGTGGCAAGTGGTACAAACACCAGCGATGCAAGCATTACGCGCTGACAAACAGTCTTAGAACCTAGTCGCAATAGAGCTTAGTCGCAATACTGTAAACGGCTCGATAACCATCAACGAGCCATACAAAAATTTGCTATACTGGTTTTGCTATACTATATAGGTATTACCCCAGTAGATAGCCACACTATTTTTAAAAATCGAGGTTTCCTCTATGCTTAGTCAATTGCTTCCCATGCTTGCCATTACCTTTACCGTATTCGTCCTGTTCTTTATCTTTATGGGTATCGGTTATATGGTCAAAAAGAAGCCGCTTAGAGGATCTTGTGGCGGCGTTGCTAAACTAATGGGTGATGAAAATTGCTCGTTTTGTGGAAATGACCCCAATAAGTGTGATTCAATCGTGGCAGAACAGCAAGAAAATGCCCTTAAAGCCGCTCAGCTAGGCAAACCTGTATAAACTAAATTTTATAAATACCGCGTTTGTTACCATACGCTGGTAGTATTTACCTAACATCTGTTCTTATAATAGCGTCTAGTCCTTTGCAAGGGACTGGCGCTATTTTTAATTGTGCCAGCCGCGACGTATCTAGTTAGCATCGCTTCAAGATATTTTGGATATCAATACGGCACGTGCAAGGCCTGTTAATAATAGTAGACTAAATAAATCTAATACCGTATCCAGTTGATAGTCGATTGAAGATAAGCGCGCTTTCAAAATGGTTACTCATATATCTTGTATTCTGCAAGTAATCTCTAGTTCTAATTTACGATTCTAATTGATGATTTTAGTCACCGTCTAGGTGCGTTTTCTTTGGTGTTATTTACAAGCGACGATGCTTCGGCGCTGTTTAATGACGTGTCCTTTTTCTTATTCTAATAGTCGTGCTGCTATGTCTACCTCTACTGATTTGCCACCTAATGTGCCATTACAGTCTCATTCAGATACGCCGTCACCGTTTGAGCTGCCCTCCTCACGCTTCACTTTTTGGCTCATTTTATGTGCCATGATTTTGCTCGCCACCAATATGCGTGCGCCTATTGTTGCTCTTGGCTCTATTGCCCCTGTCGTACAAGATGCCCTCCATATTTCTGAGACGCAGATTGGTTGGCTAGGAGCAGTGCCCATGCTGACTTTTGCAGTGGGCGCACTGATCGCGCCAGCCATTGGTAAGCGTTTTGGGCTTGAGAATACACTCATTGCGATGATTGCGTTATTAACGATTGGTATGATGATTCGTACCGTTATTCCCACTTGGTCTGGGTTTTTGATTGGTACGTTATTGCTGACCTTGGCTATCGGTTTTGCGAATACCTTAGCTGCCCCTGTTATTAAACAGCGTACGCCCCAGCATATTCCACTCATAACAGGGCTATTTAGTCTAACGATGACGGTAACGGCAGGCATCGTCGCTGGAGTTGTACTGCCATTATCTGAGCAAGTGGGCTGGCAATGGGCACTGGGTGGGTGGTCGCTATTAGGCATTTTTGCGATCATTATTTGGATATTTTTGCGATTGCGGCTTGGTTCCTCTAGTCATCAAGCCATTGTGCCACCTACCTCTGGAGCGTCTGATATATCCATGTGGCGTACGCCTTTTGCTTGGCAAATTGCAGTATTTATGGGGCTGCAATCACTATTATTTTATACTGTTGCCAGTTTTTTACCTTCTATTTGGGTCAGCAAGGGGCTATCCGCAGTGCAAGCAGGACAAATGGCTTCAGTGTTTCAGTTTATGGCGCCAGTCTCTATTTTGAGCCTGACGTGGCTGATCAATCGCGGCCGCCCTATTCAGGCGCTGGCGGTGTTTGCAGCGGTGCTGAATGTTATTGGTATTTTAGGAATCAATTATTTATCTACCGACCTCGCGTGGTTGTGGTCAGGTCTGATGGGCATTGGCTGCTCCGCTATTTTCACCTTGAGCATGATGCTGTTCTCCTTACGTACTTATACGACCAACCAATCTAGTGAGCTGTCTGGTATGGCGCAATTCGTCGGTTATTTGATTGCATTTTTTGGTCCCTTAGGGACAGGTTGGCTACATGAAGCGACTGGCAGCTGGGATTTACCACTATTCATTATGCTCATTTTGATGGTTATCAACGTCGTCATCGCTTGGGTAGTGAGTCGTCCAGTGATGGTCGATGGCAAAAAGCTGTAATATCAAAAACTACAGTAACCTTAGGATAATATTGGTGTCTGTCTTATTTTGCTACACTGGTTTGATTGCTTATAGGACAGAATAATCATGATGAATTTATCCATTCGTTTCGCTCGACACTTACCAATATTGGCTATTTTAACAGCCGTGATGGCGCTCGGTGGTTGCCAAAAACCATCTGAACCTAGCACCGATAATGGCATTCAAAACAGTACTCAAACTGCCGAACCTCAAACGATAAAATCTGAGCAACCGGCAACATCCACTGCACAGCAAGCACCATTAACGATCTTGGCATTGGGCGACTCTCTAACAGAAGGTCTTGGGGTGGACAAAGATGACAACTATCCTGCTCAGTTAGAAGATCGTCTGCAAGCAATGGGTTACGACAATGCCAAAGTTATCAATTCAGGATTGAGCGGTGAAACCAGCACGGGATTGGTCAATCGCTTAGACTGGGTATTGCAAACTAAGCCTGATGTGACGATTTTGACCATTGGTGCTAACGATGCCATACGCGGTATCGATGTGGCGACAGTTGAAGCCAATATTCGTACCGCGGTCAAACGTCTACAGGATAATGGCAGTGTCGTCATTTTGGGCGGCATGCAAATCTATGACAACCTTGGCTCTGAGTATGTGAAGTCATTTGCAGCGATATATCCTCGCGTCGCTAAAGACATGAACGTGACGCTGATTCCTTTCTTCTTGGATGGTGTGGGCGGTGACCCTGCGCTCAATCAAGCCGATGCCATTCATCCGACTAAAGAAGGCTACGAGATTATCGTCAATGACAATATCCTACCTATTCTATTGCCTAAACTAGAAGCGCTAAAAATAGCCGATGCAGACAATGCAACTGAAAATGCTCAAGATGAAACGACAAAAAATACGACAAATGAGACTACTTAACGAGACACTGTAATGACATCATCACCTTCGATTGCCGCTTCAACGCCACAAGCAGATTATAAAAAAGAAGTCCTACTGACCGCCTCACAATTAAACAAAACCGTGCAAGTCGGCGAGCAAACCCTATCAATCATTAAAGATGTAGATATCTATGTCAATGCTGGCGAGTTTGTGGTCATCATGGGCAAATCAGGCTCAGGTAAATCTACCTTGTTAGGTTTACTCGCGGCGCTAGATTATCCAGACAGCGGTACGGTGTCGCTAGCAGGTCAAATGCTCAGCAGTCTTGACGAAGATGCGCTAGCGGTCATTCGTCAACGTGATATGGGTTTTGTTTTTCAGTCGTTTCACCTACTGCCAACCTTGACAGTAGCCGAGAACATCGCCTTTCCACTTGATATTGCCAGACGTCCAAACCCAGCACGAGTAGACGAGCTAATTGATGCAGTTGATTTGGGTCATCGCCGTAATAGCTTGCCCAATCAATTGTCAGGTGGTGAGCAGCAGCGTACAGCGGTGGCACGCGCACTGGTATCGCATCCAAAGATTGTGTTTGCTGATGAGCCAACGGGCAACTTAGATGAGCAAAATGCCGATCAAGTCATGCAGTTGCTACTGAATTTACGCCAACAGGTTGGTTCAGCACTGGTGGTAGTGACTCATGACCCTGCACTTGCCGAGATGGCAGATCGCGTGATTACCATGCATGATGGTCGAATTGATGAATAAATAGGAGTTCATCCCTTATTCTTTAATGCTCTACTTCAATAAGGTTAGTTCAATGGGAACTCTTGAGATAGAAAACTTGGCAAAAGACTTACTTGCTGGAAAGTTCACTTTTGAAACCGAAGATTATAGCCAAGCAATTAATCAGTTAATCTCGATCTATAAATTAGATAACGCGCTTTATTATTTGAAACAGATGGCTGACTTAGACGATTATTCCATTACTTTTGCTCTCTCTTTTATATTAGAGCATTACTCAAAACCTTTCATCAATGCCAACAGAGACGAGATAAGTCAGCTTACTCTACAAGCAATAAGTAAGGGATATTTGAGAGCAAATAATTATTTCCTATACCCTTTAACGTACTTTATGGAAAATGATGATGAGTATCTTTGTTTTTTAGACTTACTACAGAATGAGCAAAATACACTACAAAATGATGCATTAAGACATCTATATTACTTTGATACTTATAAATATGAAAAGTTGAACCAGCTCAGTAAACAGCTAGATTTTTCTTTATTCTATAATTTACCTAGCAAAATAAATAAACACTGGTTTGAACAACAAACAAAAGGTAAGTCTCTTCTTTACCAGAAAGTAGTAGCTAGCGCAGTATATAAGACAGTTAAAGATAAAAAACTCGTTCATTCATTAACTGATATGACAGATGCAGAGTTGTTTGACTTTATCTATATCTGGTTACCTGATGATACACTCTAAAATTTCTTAATACGTCTACCGATTAAGCAAAAAATTATGACTAAAGCTACGATCACAAAAAGCGATACTGCTATCAATAATAAGGCTACTAATCCCAAAGGGAACCGTTTCTTTAGCGGTCAAACACTCGGATCTCAAGCACTAAGCCGTAGCTGGTGGCAACGCTGGGTGTATCCCGTGTTGTTTCTACTAACCTTAACGTTATCGCTTGCAACCTATCTGACCCTCGACTCTGTGCAGCAGTCTGTCGATCGATATATCAATGATAATCAGCGCGCGCTCGTTGGTGGGGATTTGATTTTAAACAGTAAGCAAGACTGGCCAAGTGAAGTATTGACGCAGGTAGAAACAATCCCCGATATGCAGACGGTGTATGACTATCAATTTAGCGCCATGCTGGTCAATGATGAGCAAACCTTGCTTGCTAGCATTAAAGCGGTCTCACCGTCGTATCCCTTATACGGTACAGCAGAGCTAGCTTCAGGACAGCCGCTGTGGGATCAGCTAACCTCTGACAGTGTAATCGTCGCGCCAGAAGTCCTCACAAGCCTAAAGGCCAAGGTCGGCGACCGTATCGCTATTGGCGATGCGCAGTTCACAATAAGTGATGTACTGACAAAAGAACCTGATCGCCCGCTGACCACCTTTGGGTTTGGTGGGCGTGTCTTAATGCATCAAGACTCACTCGCAGCGACCAATCTATTGGGTCAACGTAGCCGCATAAACTATCGTATTGAGATGGCAGGCGACCCAGAGCTGATAACCACGCAGCGTGAACAGCTTACAGATATCCTGACCAATTACCCTGATATCGAGCTCTCTGACGCAGAGTCCGCAGATACTTCGGTCTCGCGTATCTCTGACAATGTACTGATGTTTTTAAAATTATTGGTCATCGCAGTGTTGCTACTTTCTGCGGTTGCCATGTACGGCGTCATTAGCGCGTTTGTCACCAAGCAGCAATCTAATAATGCCATTCGTTTGGCATTAGGTGAACCGCTTGGCTCACTCAAGCGCAGCTACTATCAATTGCTTATCGTCACCACTGCCATTGCTTGTATTGCAGCGATTATACTGAGTCTAGGTTTGCTTAAAATTGGTCAGCCGTATCTGGTGGCTATCTTGCCTACCGATGTTGGGCTGTCCATCAATCCAATCAGTGCAATTAAGACTATTGTGATTGCCTTGGTCCTAACGTTGCTGATTGCGCAGCGTGGTTTGAGCGCGCTTAACACCACCAAACCCGCTACTCTACTCAATCAAGGAGCGAGTACGCAAACACAAAACTTGCCTTGGTATCGGCGCGTGCCCTTACTATGGTATGGCTTGGTGCTGGCAGGGTTGTATGCCTTCTTTGCTTATGAAGTTGGTTCACTGTCATTAGGGGCGCAGCTATTGGGCGGGTTGATTGGCTTTGTGGCGATATTTTGGCTACTGGCGCGTGGGTGGCTCTGGCTGCTTGCCAAATTGGCGAGCAATACCAAGGTCAGTTGGATGCAGCGTATCGCCATTCATAACCTTGCGCGTAAAGGTAACCAATCTGCTTTATTCTTTGTCACCTTATCGCTATCGGTCGCAGTGCTGACGCTCATCACCACCCTCAATCACAGTATCAATGCGCAGTTTATTAATGCCTATCCTGAAGACGCGCCCAATCTATTCTTGCTCGATGTGCAGAGCGATCAACATGACGATATTGATGCGATCATTGAAGCACCCGTCACTTATCATCCCGTCATTCGTGCGCGTGTAGAAACGGCAAATGACGTACCGGCAAAAGATATTGAGCCTGAGGATGGCTTCGATGATCCTACGCGAGTGTTTAACTTAAGCTACGCAGATACGGTCATGGAGACCGAATATATCACTGAATCACTCACGGATGACGCGCTATACACCCCTATCGATGCGACAGATGAGCAAGTCAAACCCTTGTCTATTTTAGATACTGCCGCCAGTATGCTCAATGTCGGCATGGGTGATCAGGTACGATTTAATATTCAAGGGATCGAAATCATCGGGCAAATTACCAGTATTCGCACGCGCTATGAGCGTGGCCCAAGCCCGTATTTCTATTTCTTATTTGAGCCGTCCGTTCTATTGGCTGCACCGCAGATTCAGTTTGCCACTGCGCATGTGCCAGCCGATGATATTCCAGAGCTACAAGGCAAACTGGTACGCGAGTTCCCTGCTGTGACCAGTATTGACGGTACGATTATCGCTGAGCAAGTCCAAGGGTTGGTCGCACAGATGAGCCGCTTGGTGTATATTTTTACTTTGCTTGCCTTGCTTACGGGCATCATGGTGCTCATCAGCTCGTTACTCTCTACGTCACAAGATCGTATGAAGGACAGCGCGTCATTTAGACTATTGGGTATGCAAAAGCGTGACCTATATATGCTCAATATCTTAGAGCTGGGTGTGCTTGGGATTAGTGCAGCGACATTTGCGGTGATTATCGCCACTGGCGGTGCTTGGCTGGCGGTCACTCAATGGTTCAATCTTCGCTTTAGTGTGCCATGGACAAACTTAGGACTTGGCAGTATTGCGTTAGTTGCCCTGCTGTTTGCTATTGCCATTATTTATGTGAGATTGGTGATTGGACGCGGGATTATGGCACGAGTGCGGGCGATGGTTTAGTGATGTAGATAACGCTGCTTTTGCTGCTATCTTAGCTAGACAGGGGCAGTCGCCAGAATAAGTATATCTAAGACAGTCAAGGCTAAAATAGCAGAAGACATAAATTGGTGATACCATACCTTAGACCTTAAAATCAATACGTTTCACTAGAAGTAGGAAAGCTCTAATGAATTATGACATACACATTGAAAACTTAGGTGCTATCGAAGAGGCTGATATTACTATTACGCCTTTAACTATTCTTGCAGGCGAAAATGGTACAGGTAAGAGCTTTGTGACTAAGTTTTTTTATTCGGTATTTAATTCACTTGTTAAAAATGTTTATACTATAGGAGTTAGTAGAACCAGTGTCAAGATTCACAATACTATTAATAACTTGCTCCGAAAAGAAAGTTTTTTAAATGATGAAAAGTTATTTCTCGAAGTCTTTAAAGAAACTATTACTGAAACATTTCCTTTTAGTAGTCAGGCAAGTTTTGGAATTAGCTCTTATGCTCCTGACGAGATTGTGAAACAAATATCTGATCATTTAGATTATTTTAAAAAAAATATTTTGACAAAATTGGAAACAAGTGATGATCTCAATATAGATAAGGACGGACAGCACTTACTTTTCAGTTTTTACGACTTTTATAAAAGCATTGCTACAGATACGGAACTACTACTTTATTATCTAAAAAACCCTAATGAAAGCTATGTGAAATTTCTTAAAGATGAGGTAATAAACCAGTTAAAAGAAAACTTTCAAATTTCTGAATTAAAACACCTAATTAAATTTAGCTCCAACTATTGTTCATTCAGTATTAAAAATATTTTATCTATTAACATCTTGAGCAATAATGAAATTGAAATAGATTTAGTATCTTTCCCTTCATTTGCTAATCTTTTATTTTTTGAGTCACCAGTTTATTGGAAACTCTTATCTATCATACCTGATAAGAGACTAGGTCTAGGTTTTTCTGGGTATATTAAAAATAAAGATATGTTTAAAGAAACTCTTACGGGAGTACCTCAACATTTCATTGACTTAAAAGACTTAATATTTACTAACTTTAAAGATGGTGAACGCCCTGATTTCATAATCAAATGTGCCAATGATTTAGAGAAGCAACTAAAAGGTAAATTTAAGGCAACCAATGATGATTTAATATTCGAGAATAACAAAGGTCAAAGTATTTCGAAAAGCTTAGTTTCCTTTGGTATGACTAATATTGGTATTTTTCAGGCGGTACTAAGCAAAAATATTATAAATAAGGGCTCATTTGTATTTATTGATGAGCCAGAATCTAATTTACATCCTGAATGGCAGGCTATCCTAGCTAACGTATTGGTAGAACTTGCTAAAAATGGGGTTTATATAATCGTTACCACTCATAGTAGTGATATGTTAAAAGCATTTGATATTAGTACAAGAGAACAAAAGATAGATGAGGAATTATCTACTTATTATTTCAAATCGGATGGTAAGCTACTTAACATGACTGATGATAAATTTTCTCCTATTGAAATGGCGCGAAGAAAACTATTAGAAACTTATGAAGAGTTAATGATGCGAGGCTATTTTCTATGACTTCCACATTAAGTATGAAAGGTTTTGTAGAGCATATGCATCATAAACGTGGAAGAAATACTAATATTGAATTTTGCAATTTTTATGCTTATAAATTGGATGAAGCTGATGGAATTGGCACTGCATTAGGTGTTAAGGTGAATGAAGCTAGTCAAGCTGATTATGTTTTAATTAGTGAGTTAAAAAAGATAGTGCAAATTATTGAGTGTACTGATTTGACTGAAACTATAAAAGAATGTAGAGAGGCAGAAGTTATTGTAGGTGAGGAAAAAGAATCCCTCGCAGAATTATTTAACAAGAATAAGGAAGCGGCTAAGAAAATAGTAATGAAAAAACTATGGGACGATGTTGTTAATGAGTTTCAAAAAAAGTGGTTAGGTTCAAGGTTTGTAATGGAAAAATATAGCCGTAAAATTGGGCTTGAAGATGATTTTAAGTGTAGATTTCTGATAGTTCTAAGAGATGGAACTGATATGAAAGAATTACAAATAGTATGTGATAGGCTAAGAGGAATGATGGGAGAGGTACCTGTCTGCAATAGCAACAATGTTGGACGATTACTACTTTTCAAGATGCCAAAACCCTCTATCTTAATCACCAGTTATCAGTCAAACTTTACATTTTTAAGTAACCCTTATCCTCTTGATAATACTAACTTCGTGAGTATAAAGTAGAGTATTAAAATCTATCGATAATAACTACTCTCTTAAACTACGTCTTAGGGCGCTGCTTAGCACCGATTATAGCGGATATCCTACTGGGTTTATCGAATCGCAGTGACTTAGCTTCAAAAACCTAAAATAAAACGCCTTCTAATCATCTAGAAGGCGTTTTTTGCTTTACTGGACGTATAGGCATACAAACCAATATCAGCCATGCAGTTTGCTTATTTATTGGGGCGATTACCTAGCCCTCATTTGCTATACTAGCCCAACTTTATCGATTAATAACCCCTTATAAAACCCTCCAAAACAGCATGGTAGCCTTATGAAATTTTCAAAGTTCGGTCAAAAATTTACCCAGCCCACTGGCATCTCACAATTGATGGACGATTTGGGCGATGCACTAAAAAGCGATCAGCCTGTCAATATGCTGGGCGGTGGTAACCCTGCCAAAATTGATGCCGTCAATGAGCTATTTTTGGAGACGTATAAAGCGCTTGGCAATGACAATGATGCAGGAGAGGCCAATAGTAGCGCGATTATCAGCATGGCGAACTACTCTAACCCACAAGGTGATGCGGCATTTATCGATGCCTTGGTTGGCTTCTTTAACCGTCATTATAATTGGAACCTAACCTCAGAAAATATCGCCCTGACCAATGGCTCACAGAATGCATTTTTCTATCTGTTTAATCTATTTGGCGGCGCTTTCGTTGATGAAAGCAATCAAGATAAATCAAGCGAATCTATCGACAAATCCATTCTACTGCCATTGACCCCTGAGTATATCGGCTATAGCGACGTGCATGTCGAAGGTCAGCATTTCGCAGCGGTATTGCCACATATCGATGAAGTGACTCATGACGGCGCAGAAGGCTTCTTTAAATATCGTGTCGATTTTGACGCATTAGAGAACTTGCCAGCGCTAAAGGAAGGCCGTATCGGCGCGATTTGCTGCTCACGCCCGACCAACCCGACTGGCAACGTGCTGACCGACGAAGAAATGGCGCATTTGGCCGAGATTGCCAAACGTTATGACATACCGCTTATCATCGATAATGCCTACGGTATGCCCTTCCCTAATATCATCTATTCAGACGCGCATTTGACGTGGGATAACAATACGATTCTGTGCTTTAGCCTGTCTAAAATTGGCCTGCCCGGTATGCGTACGGGTATTATCGTAGCCGATGCTGAAGTGATCGAAGCCGTTAGCGCGATGAATGCGGTGGTGAATCTAGCACCGACACGCTTTGGTGCAGCGATTGCCACGCCACTGGTAGAAAACGACCGTATCAAGCAGTTAGCCGATAACGAGATTAAGCCGTTTTATCAAAAGCAGGCGACCCTCGCCGTGAAGCTGTTAAAAGAAGCTTTGGGCGATTACCCGTTGATGATTCATAAGCCTGAAGGCGCGATATTCTTATGGTTGTGGTTTAAAGACTTGCCAATTACCACGGTTGAGCTGTACGAGATTTTAAAAGAAAAAGGCACGCTCATCGTACCAAGTCAGTATTTCTTCCCTGGTGTCGATGTTAGCGATTATCAGCATGCACATGAATGTATTCGTATGAGTATCGCGGCTGATGAGCAGACGCTGACTGATGGTATTGCAGCGATTGGTGAAGTGGTACGTGAGTTGTATGATGGTCGGTAGGTTTTGCAAGTGAGCTGAGAATTATAGTTAGGTCTAGTGTAAAAGTATTCGAAAGTCTCTACGCCAGTTACAGCCATCACATTATTTTAGGAATAACTAAATGAGACTTATGTCAGCTATAGTCTTACTTCTAATGTCTGGTTGTAGCGCTGTACATTCCGATGACGCCAACTATAAAGTTTTGATTCATGGCAATGAGGAATGCAACTATGACTATGGTGTAGAAGACTTTTGCGACGAATATAATCAAATATCCTATAAAAATACTGACAAGACTGTCAATTTTGATAAAGATAAAGTTTTAGTGTTTCCGGAAGATAACTTTGGTTATTTAGTTGTTATAAACCCAGAAACTCAAATAGCTTATCCTTTTGGATACTTAGTTAATTATAAAAAACTAATTTTTTCTAAAGATTCTAACGAATTCTGTATAGAGGGAGATATCTCCGCTTATCGTGATGAGGATAGTGGATACTTCTGTTTTGAGTTTACTGAAAAAAACTTTGAGCGCATTTAAAATGCTACTCGCTAGTATTTAGCCTAACAATTATAAATCTACCTTTATTCTAATATATTGAAAAGTATCATTAAGATCATTAAAGTTGCCGTTTTCTTTCCAGAAGGCGGCGCTATGAGTAACCGCTAAATATAAATAGCCGTCTCTTGCCCAAAATATGTCTTTTGGCTCCTCCATAGGCATCCAATGCATAAAGCCTGCACCCATGATCGGGATGATGTCTGTTCCCTTAATTCTATACAGCTCTAGATCGGTGTATTGCTCATATGGGTTGGTATAGGCTGAGATGATATATTTTTTATTGGGCGAGATATGAGGATAATCTATAAACGTCTGCGTCGTCTCACCCGAATTTTTATCAATCATCTTATAGTCACCGCTTTCCCAGTAACCTCCACTGACCAAATACTGATTTAACGGGGCAATCTGACCTACGTACTCAAAAATCTGATACCCATCATTATCTACATTCTTATCAGTGAACGTTACTACCTTGCCAGCAGTTGGAATAGATATCACCCCATTTCTCTTTTTAATACTTTCATCTTTTGATAAAAAATCAACGGCAAGTGGACGTTTTTTCTCAAAAAAAGCCTTATCAATCAGCTCTATTTTCAGGTAGTCGTTAAGTGCTTTCCCATCTTCAAAAGACTCGTAATCTTCGCCGACGGATAGATACGCTAGTATGTTTAAGTCTTCAGCAGTCAATACCACCTTATCAAAAGTACCAACATCACTTTTTTTGATATAGACTTTCTCCTCTTGATTAGCAGAGACGTGTCGACCCTCATCATCTTCATATTCCCTATGTACCATCGCTTTGATACCGTACCACTCTTTATTGTCTTCAATGACTTCTAATTTCTCACCAAAGGCATAGCTTTTCACCTTTCGAGCAGCGCCGCTTGGTAACTGACGTGCGATTGCCCCATCTTTTGCCGTCACGTAGACTTGCTTCAATACAGTCGTATCATCGTAGTCAATCTCGATACCATCACGATTGTACTGTGCCAAAAGTGCTGCCGATATGGGTTTATTTAGGTCAATGATGACATTTTGACTTGCCACTGCTGAATGATAGCTAAACGTCGTTAGGAATAGAATGGTAGAAGAAAAAATGTAAGTAGGTATTTTAAATGAAGACATAATATGGTCTGCTATATATTTTATATTATAAATTTTACACCATAAAATCCTACTTAAGTTTACTTTTTTGATATCTGAAATAAAATTACTTCGGAATATTAGCGCTGCTTTAAAAGTTTAGTAGACGGATTGAATGAACTGAATATCTTCGTCCACTTATTCAGCGCATAGAGCACGTAAGGCAGCAGGCACGTATTGATCAAATCGCGGAGGCTTGCGACTAGCTGTTCGTGGCTTAAACCCGCCATGCCTGACGCTTCAATCGTATTTCGATTATCTAAATACTCGCCCAATAAAGCAATGCCCGTCACGACGACTAGAGCCATGAATGATCTGATGCTTTGGTTTTTAATGATAGGACGCAGCACAAGCAGACACAAAAGATAGATGCCGACGCCGACATAGATATGTAAGGCATCTTTGGCAAGGCCAGATACTTCAATAACATTGATTTTAAAAGCGGTAAAATCCACTAGAGTATTCCAAATATAAGCAAGTAGAAAACGACTGAGAGTATCACTAAACCATGATGGCTAAACTATAATAGTTAAAGAGTGGCAGCTACAAAGTGATGGCTGAGCATAAAAAAGGCAGATTATATAATGGATAATCTACCTTCTACTAAATTAAATATTCACTTCACGGTTATCAACTACTTACACATTCCACTCGACGAAATTTTTCAACAACTGCAAGCCAGCAGTATGACTTTTTTCTGGGTGGAACTGAGTCGCAAATAAATTGTCTTGGATGACACTGGCACAAAACGGTTGACCATAGTCACATACCGCCGCCACTTGTGAGCTATTAGTAGGCTCGCAGTAATAGCTGTGCACAAAGTAAAAATGCGCGTTGTCCTCAATACCATGCCACAATGGATGGTCAAAATCCATACCGCTAATGGTGTTCCAGCCCATATGCGGTACTTTGATGGTAGCGCCCTGCTCGTCTTTCCACGTAGGATCAAATGCTTCTACACTGCCGTTTAAGACATCCAAACAGTCCGTACCACCATTTTCAGCGGACTGCTCAAACAATGCCTGCATGCCCACACAAATAGCCATGACAGGCTTGTTAAACACCGCATGGCGTATGACGTCATCAATCCCTGCTTCATGCATGCCAGCGATACAGTCACGCATCGCACCGACACCGGGGAAGACAATCTTATCTGCCGCAGCGACGACTTTTGGGTCGTTAGTGATAGAGACTTCTGCCCCAACTACCGATAGTGCTTTGCTAGCAGAGTGCAAATTACCCATACCATAATCTAGTAGCGCTACTTTAGTCATCGATTGGTTCTCATTTTTAAATATTTTGACTACTGTACTATTTATACTGTTGGCCATTACTAAGGTGTAGATAAGGTTTTGCTACAAGGAAGTCAAGCACAGGCTGTACAACTAGTACGCCAAGCTTGACTGACACCGTAGCAGACCCTTAAATGCGCATTAGAAAGCCTCTTTAGTCGAAGGCAGAGTATTAAGCGCACGCTCATCATACTCACAAGCCATACGTAACGCACGAGCAAACGCTTTAAAGGTAGACTCGATTTGGTGATGGCTGTTTTTGCCTTTTAAATTGTCTAAATGCACCGTCATCCATGAATGATTGACGAAACCATAGAAAAACTCACTAAACAAATCAACATCGAAATTACCGACATGCGAGCGAGTAAAAGGGATATCCATGTGTAGGCCAGGACGACCTGACAGATCAACAACCGCACGAGTTAATGACTCATCGAGTGGCGCATAAAAATGCCCATAACGACGAATGCCTTTTTTGTCACCCAATGCTTTATTAAATGCTTGTCCAAGGGTAATACCAGTGTCTTCAACGCTATGATGGTCATCGATAAAGGTATCACCGTTGCATTTAATCTCTAAGTCAAATAAACCGTGACGCTTGATTTGGTCAATCATATGATCCAAAAACGGCACGCCAGTATCTACAACCCCTTGACCCGTACCATCAAGATTGACAGTACAAGTCACTTGGGTCTCAGCAGTAATGCGCTCAACGGTCGCAATACGTTCAGGGCGACCATGTAAATTTAGGTTTTTTGGTGCATTTTGCTCAGGTGTATCAGCAGTCGTCATTGCATTGGCGGTCATGGCTACTCTCTATCAGTTTTTATCAGTGAAAAGCGGTCAATAAATAAGGCAAAACATGCCCAAATATTTTACTAGTGTCTGGGTCAGCGCTAGCAAAGAATGTATTAGAAAATGATATATACAAAAGATATCAAGGTATTAGGGCGTGTCCTCATTTTAAAAATGGCGATAAAAATGAGATAAATTGCAGTCAAACAAGGAAAATAGCGCAGATAATATCGAGATATTAGTCAGCTATTTGACGCCGTTTGGCAAGATTTAGCCATTTTTAACCCATTTAGATAACTATCGATTGAATTGAGGACACGCCCTAGGGTTTGTACGTACAAAATATCATCTAGCCTCATCATAGCAAACCCTAACATTTACTGCCACGACCAAGCGGTAAACCACGCACAAAATTACCGCATTCTGCTAAAATAGTGTGTTCAGTATTATTAATCATGACTTGCACTGACTTTTAGATATCATATTCTACAGCCCACTTTCTATGACTTTTGCCGTGTTATAACTTTGTGCTGTGTCATACTGCTACTTTATACAATAGAAACTCTCTGTTTATAGGAACTGCTATGCCTTTAGAAGCGATCGCCATTAATAGCTTGGATACACCACTCATCGAAAAACCTGCGCGCGACAATGAGCTAGCAGAGCGCTTGCAGGCATTATATGATAGCGATGATGCGCAGCCTGATGGTATCGAGGTATTAAATATCGTTGAGCAAGGGTTTAAGCGTGGGCAATATCTATATGTCGGTATGTTCAATGACAAGCCTATCGCTGCAGTTGCCTGTTTTGATGATGGGCAAACCGACGCCAAGCGTCTGCAATATTTAACGGTACATCAGCAAAATCGCGGTCGCGCTATCGATGCTAAGTTTATTAAACTGGTCTATGATGCCGAGGTAAAAAAAGGCGTCCGTGAGTTTGTCCCTGCCGATGCGGATATCCATCGTATTATGAGCGAGTATGATTTACTGCGTGTTAAAGACTAAATCGAGAGCAAAAACTGTTAATTTTGCCAATATTTGATTATTTATCTTCTATTATGCAAAAACTACTTGACAGCAACGTCTATATTTAGTTTAATAGCGCCTCAACGAAGACGGCTCGATAGCTCAGTCGGTAGAGCAACGGATTGAAAATCCGTGTGTCGGCAGTTCGAACCTGCCTCGAGCCACCATTCGTTTAAGAATTCTAAAAAGCCCCGAACAGCAATGTTTGGGGCTTTTTTTATGTCTGTCTTAACTTACTACCGAACCCAAAGCGAGCTATTGGATTCGGTCAGATCAGAAAAAATTTATATTAACTAAGCTTTTTTTAGTGTCTTATCAGTGAAACTAATAATTTTTCCAAAATCATTTTCTAGATAGCGGCTAGGTAATGACAACATATCTTCAACATCATTCCTACTCAATTTTGCCGTACTTAACACTTCTGATTTTTTGAAGTTACCTTGCTCTATTAGGCCATCAATAACTTGTCTAAACAAAATAGGAGTCTCTAAAGGAATTTCTTCATCATAAGGTTCAACCTTCTTCCAGTTCTTCCTAGCTAAAGTACGCCATATGTTAGTAGATCTAACTTCGTCTACTAACTCTAAATTTTGAGCTTTGAATAACAATGCAGCAAGCGAGAGCTTCCACTTGCGTTTTAAAATAAGTAGAGAGTCTATGGATGGATAAATTAGATCGCTAACAAACTGATTTGACGGATAAATGAGTTCAGATGCAAACAGATTTGCTTGAGACTCAATTAGTTTATAAACTGCCGGTTTCTTATAGTCAGATTCTGGAACCTCTTTGTGAGCTATTAAATGGAAAACTTCGTGAGCTAAGTTAAAACGTCCGCGGCATGCACTATCTTTGTCAGTATTTAGATAAACAAAAGGCCTATTCCTATACCAGAATGATAAACCGTCCATTTTTGGATAGCCCAACTCTTCTTGAATCACACATATACCTGCCATTTCACAAGTAAACATTAGATCAGAAATAGGTCTATCGTCTAAACGCCACAGCTTCCTACAATCATTTGCAATTTTTATAATATCTTCATCGTCAAGTTTCATCCATTCTTTATAAGAATATACCTTAGGCAAATTAACTTCTGGGTAATCCACCCATTCTGAAAAAGAGAATAGTATTTCGGCAGCCCACTTTAGGCGTGCTTCAGCAACACTTCTTCCGATTTTAGTAGAGCTAGTATTAGACCTAAAGAAAGATACGGAAGTTTCTCCTAAATCTTCTGCTACTAACCATTCTATAGGTACATTCAGTACTTTAGAAATATCTTCCAGACGTTCGTTAGTATTCCTAGGATTATGATCGCCCTTCAACCATTTACTAACAGTGCTTTTACTAACATCAAGTATAGAAGCTAACGCAACCTGTGTAATGCCTCTTGCGTTCATGGCATTTTCTAGTCTTTGAGGATTGAGCATAATTTTCCAATTATCTCCTTTTATTCGTTTACTACTTCGTTGAAACGCTTTTTGATACTAACTAAATTAGGTTTAACTTCACTTTCGTTAAGTAATGGTTCTTCCAATGCTTTAGCTGTAGCTCTGATTTCATCAAAACTAAATGTAGTTAAAAATTTTGTATTTTCAGAGTTAGGAATACTTAGTTGAATATAAGCCTTAGGTTCCATATCAAGACTAAAGTTTCCTGTGATATTTGTCATAGAAAAAAGCACTTCAATAACTATAGTAATTCTTTCTTCTATTAATTTTGAAGTGTCATATGCTGTTTCAATACCAAGATCTAAGGTTAATTGCTTGTCTTCTAACCAACTATTTACACTTGCCCAATAAGCTTTGTATTTCCCTCTATATTTGTTCTTAGCTTGACCTCTTACAAGTAACAAATTAAAAGACTCAGAAGACAAATTTATGTACTGGTCACTGTTCGTTGTATTGAAAAGCAAATGAGAATCAAAACCATGCTTTCCTGCGACTTCCTGAAGCGCAATTTCAGCTAAATGTAATTGCTGTTCATTGAACATTTTCTGAGCTGCATGAGAATTATCTTTGACTAAATACCTGTCTTTGATGTAGTCAATAGCTTCTAAATATCTACCATTAAGCTGTTGAATGTAATCATCCAAAAAATCAGGCGTTAACTCCGAAGCTAGAAGGTCTAATATTTCCTTCCTAAGAATTTGATTCATCAAGTCATCCTTAATCAAGTTTCGTTTTTTGTATTTTAACTTAAAAAAGTTTCGTTTTATAGCTTTTATTTATATTTATTTGCTGTGTTTTCAAACTATTTTAATTATCTTAATCGACCACGCAACAGCAGATCACAACGCTCTCGCGAGTCTAAGTCATAAACCGTCGCGCGGTAATCGATACCATGACGCCCTTCAAAAAATATCACCCGATCGCCCACTGCTAAAAAACAAGACGTGCGCGCATCATAAATGAAACCATCAATCACGAACGCCAAATCACGATCTATCTCACGTACCGTATAAGTTTCTCCTTGCGGAATCAACTGCTCAAACCATGCGCTATGGGCAGCATTGGTGCTTAATACGCTGATGAGCAGCAGCGCTGATATCATACATATACTTTTTAACGACATCGTAAAAGCCGAGCCAGCTAGACTGATGCTATTGAGGATGTTTCTATTAACTGTCATAACTTTAACCTACTCAGACCTGCTCAATGATTGATTCTATTCGCCATGCTTCTCATGCTAAACGCTTACTGTCACGGTTGCATAACATTTTTGTGCTGTTTTTTAGACAGCGGCGCTCAGTATACTCGATAGTATTGATAATGATAAATTTGACAGATGACGAATACCAATAGGGAAAAGCGATGAGAGCGTTCGATTACGATTTGGATTATAAAAACCTAGATTTGCGCGCGCAGCCCGAGCTATATCGGGTCGGTCGCGGCGAGCAAGGCGTATTATTGGTAGAGCCGTATAAGTCTGAAATCCTGCCACACTGGCGCTTTGCGACCCCTGATATTGCGCTTGAGAGCAGCGAGACAATTTATCATATGTTTTTAGATTATCTGGCGGCCGATGACTTTGTGGGTGCTGATATGGCGCGCAAATTTATTCAAATGGGCTATACCCGCGCCTGTCGTTATGCCAATCACAAAGGCGGCAAAAAATACAAGGGCGCTGTTCCTGATGATAAAAAAGGTCAAAGCGGCGCGCATGGTCGCGAAGAGTTGCCACGACAAATCGAAGACCCAGTCAAAGCAGAGTCGGCGCGCATATTTAAACAGAAATGGGACGAGTGTCGTGAGAACGAAGATTATTTAAGAATGAAAAAGGAACATCGCGAACGTTATAAAGAGATTGAATAAGCATAAAATATATCAATAAAAATTATCCTCAGCCTGAAAAGATAGAAATACTTATAATGACAGACTGTTAAATAATTGAATTCATGATTTGCTGTGCTAAGGTAATGAGGGCTTGGAGCTAATACTCCAAAAAAGTATCAAATTGCTAGCTTGGGTAAATAATAATGACTGTAGATATTAAGCAACTTTTGATTTTTGATTTCGATGGCACGCTCATTGATAGTGTGCCAGATTTGGCTGATGCGACTAATGCGATGTTAACCACTCTGGGCAAAGAGACTTACCCTATCGAGACCATACGAAACTGGATAGGCAACGGCTCAAGATTGCTGGTAGAGCGCTCACTAGTAGGTAAGGTAGAAGTGTTAGAAGGCGAGTTGACGGTCGAGGAAGCCAATCACGCAGAGCACCTATTTTTTGAGGCTTACAAAAATCTCAGTGGTAGCAAAACCGTTGCTTACCCAGATGTCGATAGCGGACTAAAAAAGCTAAAAGCGGCGGGATTTACGCTGGCGTTAGTGACCAATAAACCGATTCGTTTTGTGCCAAAAATATTGCAATCCTTTGGCTGGCAGGACTTATTCAGTGAAGTATTAGGCGGTGATAGTCTCTCAACTAAAAAGCCTGATCCAGCACCGCTACTGCATGTCTGTAAAGCGTTGAACGCCACTCCAGAACAAGCTGTGATGATTGGCGATTCTAGAAACGATATCTTAGCCGGACAAAATGCTAATATGGATACTTTCGGGCTGTCTTATGGCTACAACTACGGACAAGATATCCGTGAGCTAAACCCTACCGAAGCCTTTGATGATTTTGCTGATTTGGTTTCTTGGATTATGAAAGATAAAGCTTAACTCACAAAATATCACCTATAAGAAATAGCCATATTACTTGACTCCTATGACTATTTTTTATAAGCAGGTATATTGGTATAGATGTCAGCTAAGCTAGCAATAGCTTAAGAAAACAGATGAAAAGCGTTGCGACCTACCTTTCTATCTAACTACATTTACTTTTTATCAGTTATGGCCTCTATACCTTTGATAATAAATTGCTTGGAATATAAAGGCGATTTAAAACGTACCTTCGTCACTTTTTCAGCTGTTTCTATTAGTTTTCTTATAGCATCTTCTAGACCGGCTTCACTATAGGCTATTGATAATTCATTACTAAAACTCATATCAGGATTAGCAATGGTGCATTGAATTTTAGGGTGATTAATTTCTTGTAAATATGAGTGAAAGGCATCCTTGGAAATAACTAGACCAAACTCCCGCCAAGCATATTTTTTTCCCCAGTAATAGCCATCTAGGACTGTAGGATTTACACGATCATTGTTCTTACATTTATTGACTATGCCTCTCCTTTTAGATAGCTCCATTGCATACAGATAACTAAGCGTAGGATTAATTTCATCGCTTCTAGATAAACATGAAATATCAACAACCTTGTTACCATTATTATCCTCATAATAACCGATATTGTATCGTTCACCCTCAATAACTTCAGGAGTTCCACTTGCTTCAAATTGATATCTCGTTTTTGTAGTAGCTGGTTCAAACGAATGAACAAACTGTCCATCACCTATAGCATGGATTTCATAATTACTAATAATTAAATCGTGAATTGTTTTTAGTTTTCTAGACTTCATAGCACCCTCATTATTTTCAAGTAAATTTTATATCTATGTTACATTTTTATTTGCTCCGATAACTGAGCGCCTCAGACACATGAGCGCTTGTAATATCGATACTGTCAGCCAAATCAGCAATGGTACGTGCCACTCGCAATACGCGATGATAACCGCGTGCCGATAAATTCAGACGCTGCTGAGCGAGCTGTAATAGTTGCTGTTCACCCTCTCCTAGTTGGATATATTTATCAATCTCGCTAGGGCTAAGCTCATTATTGACCTTTTGTTGCCGCTGCATCTGATGTTTATGTGCAGCAATGACTCGAACGCGCACTTGTTCGGAGGTTTCGCCAGCTTGAGCGTTTTGCAAGTCGGCAATTGGCAGCGCAGGTACAGTGATATGCAAATCAATGCGATCAAGCAATGGACCTGATAGTTTATCTTGGTAACGTTTAATCTGTTCAGGTCGGCAGCGACAACGCCCTGAGGTATCGCCATCATAGCCGCATGGACATGGATTCATGGCAGCGACCAATTGGAAATTTGCAGGAAAAGTCATCTGCGAATTGGCACGGCTAATAGTGATTTGCTTGGCTTCTAATGGCTGACGCAATACCTCAAGCACACTCCGATCAAACTCTGGCAATTCGTCAAGGAATAATACGCCTTTATTAGCAAGGGTAATTTCACCCGGTTTTGGTCGTGAGCCACCACCCACCAAAGCCACGGCTGATATAGTGTGATGAACCTGCCTAAATGGTCTTGTCCCATAATCGTAATCGCTGTCTGCCACTGAATAAGTGCTGGCAACCTCTAATGCATCTTCATCACTTAAATCCGGCAATATGGTCGGCAGCCGTGACGCCATTAACGTCTTGCCTGAGCCGGGTGGCCCTGTAAATAACAGCGAATGACCACCAGCAGCGGCAATCTCTAGCGCGCGCCGTGCATGATGCTGTCCTTTGACATCAGCCAAATCCACTTGATAGCCAACATGCTGCTGTGCTGGACTCGGTTGTACAACGTCCAAAGATTCATAGGCTGCGCTTGGATTCGCTAACGACTGTAAGTGGTCACAAACTGTCTTTAAGCTTTGCGCGGCTAGTATCGTCACGCCATCCACACGGCTAGCCTCAGCACCATTATCAATCGGTACGATAAGCTGCGGTGTTTGTGGTTTTTGCCGTGGCTCGATCAGCTCTTGTTTAGTGATATTTGCCACCTGCAATACTTTGGACGCCAGCGCCTCAGCTTTGATCGCTCGTGCCACCGCTAAGCTGCCTGTCACTTGCCGTAAATTCCCATTGAGCGCTAACTCCCCGATAAACTCAAACCCTGATAATACTTCTGGATCCAATTGATCACTGGCTGCCAAGATTCCGATGGCAATCGGTAAATCAAGACGTGCACCATCTTTAGGCAAATCAGCGGGGGCTAAATTGATAGTAAGACGACGATTAGGAAATTGAAAGCCAGAGTTCAGAATCGCAGAGCGTACACGGTCTTTACTCTCACGTACCGCCGCCTCAGGCAAACCGACAATGGTCAATGCTGGCAACCCTTGTGACAGATGCACTTCAATAATGACCTTGGGCGCATGCAGTCCGACGACTGAACGAGTATAGACTTGGGCAAACGACATCAGCATTTTCCTAATATAGGGAATAATTGATAATAGAGTATTATGTATCAGTGCGCAAATGTCGTGTTTTATTGTCTCATTTTATTTACTAGCATAATTATCAACAGTTGTTATATGATAAACGGATGCTCTTTCGCTCAGTCTTATTCGGCTATGCTGCTCCAAAGATTATCCAAAGGTTCTCACACCTGTTAACCATGTTATTAACGTATTGGGTAATTTTAATCGCGCTACAAAGCATTAAAGATTAGCAAGAGTATTGGTAATAAAAGGATTTTATTGATCATATAAAGTTTGCTGGCGGCTTTTTGCTGCAGATTTATATAACACCTACTTTATATAACACCTACTACCATGGACGGATAAGCTTATGAGCATAAAGATGCATAATCGGCGTGTGCCCACACTCACGCTACTGACAGTAGCATTCTCTTTAGGACTATTCGGCTGCTCAGACAGCGACAATAGTTTCAATGACGATGATGTCATATCCCCTTCCACTAATTATGAAGCCGATATTCAGCGTACTGAGTTCGGTATACCACACATCACCGCAAAGGATTACAAAGGTCTGGGTTATGGCGTCGGTTATGCATTCGCAGAAGATAATTTCTGCTCACTAGCGCGTGAAGTTATAGTCGCTAGCGGTCAGAGTATGCTGTATCTAGGCGCTGACGGTAATTTGGCTAGCGATGCTTTTTATACGTGGTACAACACTGACAAGCGAAAAGCTGAATTTTTAGCAGCTCAAGACCCTGAAGTCATTGATGCTGTGACAGGTTATGCTGCAGGCTATAGCCGTTATCTACGTGATAAAGGCGTGGCTAATATCGATCCTGCTTGTGCCAATGCTGAATGGGTACGAGAGATTACTCTCGATGATTTATTGACGGTCTACGGTAAAGCCAATCTACGTGGTGGCTTATCTAATTTTGTCGGTCCCATTGTAGCAGCGGCACCGCCCTCTATTGCTGGCGTTCAGGGTAGCTCAAGAATGCGTAGTGTTCCAGTCGCAAACCCTGTCGTAGAGTCAGCACCTGCATTCAATATGGATACGATTAATGCGATGAGTGGCGGTAGTAATGCCTATGCCTTTGGTAAGGAGGTGACCGGTACTAGTAGCGGGGTTATGTATGGCAATCCGCATGAGCCATGGGATGGCGTCCAACGCTTCTATCAATTTCACTTAACGATGCCAGGTGAGCTGGATGTAATGGGTGCGGCTCAACAAGGTCAGCCTTTCCCTAACATCGGTTTTAATAAAGACGTGGCTTGGAGCCATACCGTATCCACTGCCAAACGTTTTACGCTTTATCAGCTTAGCTTAGTTGATGGAGATCCTCTCAAATACAATTATACTAATAGCGCTGGTGTGACTGAGCAGCGCGATATCGAAACCGTTCCTGTCACTATTCAGCTACCAAATAATCAGACACAGGTTCACAATATTTATGTCTCACAATATGGACCGATGTTAGCTGTCAATTTACTCAATGGTCAATTACCAGCATGGGGCGCTAATAATCTAGCTTATACTATTCGTGATGCCGCCTCTGAAAACCCAAGAGCGCTCAATCAGTGGCGTAGTATGAATAAGGCTACGAGCGTTGAGAACTTAGTCGATAGAATGCAAAGCGTCCTTGGTCTTGGGTTTGTTAATACTATTGCTACCGACCGTAATGGTAAGGCACTCTATGCTGACATCTCAACTGTACCAAATGTGACCAAAGCTAAGCTTGAAGCTTGTAGTAGTGCTGCATCTGGCCCCTTCCTTGGTGCTTTAATTGCCTCTGACTTGCCAGCACTGAATGGTAGTAACGCTGCCTGTGAATGGGGAGTTGATACAGACTCACCGCAAGCAGGTATCTTTGGGCGCTCAAACTTACCTTTCTTGATCCGCGATGATTATGTTGCTAACTCGAATGATAGCTATTGGTTAAGCAATTTAGAGCAACCACTGACTGGATTTTCACCACTCCTACGTCGTCGTTTAGCCCCCTTCTTAGGTGCTAGTCCAGCAGATGGTGTTCCATTGCTTATGCGCTCACGTATGGGACTGGTTCAAATACAAGATCGATTCAGTAATAAAGATAACTTGGGCGGTACTAACTTCAATTTAAACAATATGCAAGAGGTCGTCTATGGTAACCGCAGTTATGTCGCTGAGTTGGTACTCGACGACGTATTAGCAGATTGTCGAGCGAATGCTAGCATGCCTTTGACGGGTGGCTCTACTATTGATGCAACTAATGCTTGTAATATCTTGAGTAATTGGGATCGTCGTAATAATTTAGATAGTAAAGGCGCTCATGTCTTTAGAGAGTTTTGGCGTAATGTGGATTTCAATGAAACGACGGATACGATATTCAGTGTTAAGTTCGATGCAAAAGACCCAGTCAATACGCCTCGTGGTTTAATTATTAGTGCGGATACACGTACTGCTTTAGGAGATTCCATCAAGTTCTTCCAAGATAAAAATATCGCTCTTGATGCGTCTTTATCTGATTTGCAGTATATCGTTGATGCTAGTAAAAACGACGAGCGTATTGCTATGCATGGTGGCTTTGGTCGTGAAGGTGTATTCAATGTTGCAGAAACGAGAGGCACAAGCGCTAATGATGGCGCAAACTACCTCATTAATTTTGGTCCGACATATATGCAAAGCGTTACCTTTGATAGCGCTGGCCCTGTAGCAGAAGCCTTATTAGGTTACTCGCAAGCTTCTGATACTACTCGACCGTTCCATCGTGACCAGAGTCGTCGCTACTCAGCTAAAGAATGGATTCGTTTACCCTTCAATGCTAATGACGTTAGCAAGCAAGCCGTTGGCAATAAAATCCAGCTAAAAGAATAAGTTTGACGTAACTTAAATTAATGATAAAAAGACCTCAGATATATGCTGAGGTCTTTTTTACTTTATGGAAGCAGCCTGTTTGAATATCGTCGATGCATCATGATGCCAGCACTTAGCCAGCTAACCGCAAGAGGGGTATGAGTATAATTGCCAAAACCAAATGGACTTATCATAGACAGTTTGTATGTAAGAAAACTCGCCGACCACCCCACTGCAAACAAGGATTTGTTATACTAGTGCTTATTGATGGCTATCAATTTAGCAGCATATAGCGCTGTGAAAATTATTATTGATAACAGACTTATTATGGTTATTAATCATCTATCAAACACCTACTGGCTTTTAAATATTTGGTCGTTAGAGATGTAAGAACAGTAATACTCAAGGTCAAAACGAGGAGTACCGCATGACAGAATATTCAGAATCAAATACTCAGCAACCTTACAATCGTGCAGGAGAGCAACCGACCACGACACGCCCTGTTATGCAATCAGAAAGTCCTTATGCCAGTACGCGTGGCAGTATGATGAGTAAGCAGCTACCTGCCTTTGATGAAGCTATTATTAATAAATACAATCGTTCAGGACCACGTTATACCTCCTATCCGACCGCTTTAGAGTTCTCACCCATCTCTGATGGTCTTGAGGCAAAGATCCTTCAGAACCGTGAAGCTCGTGCACCACTGTCTTTATATTTTCATATTCCTTTTTGTCGTCACCTCTGCTATTACTGCGCTTGCAATAAAATTATCACCAAGAAAAATAGCGACTCAGGCGATTATTTGCAGTACTTAATCGCTGAGATTAAGCACAAACGCCGCCTGCTATCTGTCCCAGAAGGTAGTAGCAAACCCCTCGTTAAACAGCTGCATTTGGGTGGGGGTACGCCAACATTTTTGCGTGATGAAGAAATGGTTCAACTGTGGGAGTTTTTACAAACTCAGTTTGAGTTCTTACCTGAAGACAAAGGCGATTACTCTATTGAAATTGACCCACGTGAGCTGAGTGGCGAGACATTGAAAGTATTGCGCAACCTTGGCTTTAACCGTGTCAGTTTAGGCGTACAAGACCTCGATGAAACGGTACAAATCGCCGTCAACCGTGTACATTCAGCAGAGCTCATTGAAAATGTGTTAAATGAGGCGCGTGACTTAGGTTTTCACTCTATCAATATCGACCTGATTTATGGCTTGCCGCATCAAACACCCGCAACCTTGGATAAAACGGTACGCCGTATCATCGAGATGTCGCCGGATCGCTTGTCAGTATTTAATTATGCACACTTGCCAGAACGTTTTAAGGCCCAGCGCCAGATTAAAGAAGCCGATTTGCCAGACCCAGCAGTCAAGCTGACGATGCTTGGCAATACCATCAATACGCTGACCGAAGCTGGCTATCAATATATCGGTATTGATCACTTCGCCAAGCCTGATGATGAATTAGCCGTGGCGCAGCGTGAGGGCAAACTGCATCGTAACTTTCAAGGTTATACCATCATGGGCGATTGTGATTTATTGGGCTTCGGCGTCTCCTCTATCAGTCAAATTGCCAATGCCAATACCCGCTATATTTTGCAAAATGATACAGATTTATCAGTTTATCAAGCGAGCATCGACGCTGCACAAAGTAACTCGGCTGCCATGCCTGCGGTAAAAGTCATCAAAACATCTATCAAAGATCGCTTGCGTGAATATGTGATTATGAATCTACTCTGTCACGACTATATCGATTTTAAAGACGTCAATCAAAAATTTGGTATCGATGCCATCACTTACTTTATCAATGAGATTCAACAGCTTGGCGCCATGCAAGAAGACAAGCTCATCGATATGGACGCGGCTGGTATTCGCGTGCTACCAAAAGGTCGATTATTAGGTCGTAACGTCGCCATGGTATTTGATGAATATCTTGAGAAAAAACATAAGAACCGTTTCTCAAAAGTTATTTGATTGAGTGATTCCACAAATTAAAAGCAGTCATAAAAAAGACCTTAATCGAGGTCTTTTTTTATGGTGTTTAATAAAGCTGATGATTGACAAAAAATACCTATAGGGCGTGTCCTCATTTCAAAAATGGTGATAAAAATGAGATAAATTGCAGTCAAACGAGGAAAATAGCGCAGATAATATCGGGATATTAACCAGCTATTTAACGATGTTTGGCAAAATTTAGCCATTTTTAGCCTGTTTAGATATGATCAATTGAATTGAGGATATGCCCTAGCCTACTCAGTAGACATCACCACATTCAGAAGGCATCACCATATATAGCCTATTTGCATCTTCTATTGTTTTTTCACTGTCCAAATATTTTTGCTCGATTGTGCTTTTAGCGTTGGCAATCATTGAATCCGTCATTGCAAAGTCATCGTCGTTTAGTAGACCCAATGAGCCATCTTGACGCAACCACAAACCTTCTAACTTATCATGCGGATACTCTACAGTCGCGAGAACGTCGACCACCAAGGTTTTCTTGACTGGCTTGATTGCCAGTTCCTTAAGCAATTGCCAATTTTTTTCATCGGCTGCAATAAGCTGCTCAAGCGTTTGTCCATTGATCGTTAAACCCAATACATGATCTTGCTTGATATTATCTGTATTTAAAATATTCTCAATATCAGTCGCCTGCGAGAAATCAATTTTATAAATGAGCTTTTGCGCAGACTTGTCTTGCAGCGGAAACTTGCGATCATGTTCAATCAAATAAAACTCGTGATTGTTAATCGCAACGATACCCGAAGTCACATGGTGAGCATGATCGAGACGATACAAATACTGTGCTATTTGACCAGAGTATAGATTGATAGTGACGATGCGCGTCAAACTAGAGACACGACCTGACTGATCAGGATTATCCATAGCTGACTCCATAATACCCATCAGTGTGCTCTGATCTGGAGTAATCGTTAATGCTTCCATACCGCGATTTGTACGACGTTTGGTGAATTCTGCTGGTAGTAAAATCGGCTGACCATTAGCCATTACATTATTGCGCTGATCGCTCGCAAAGGCATTGATACGCTCAATCTCCACCCCTTGCGCATTATAATGAACCAAATGAGGACCATACTCATCACTGATCCAAAAACTACCATCTGTGAGCGCAGCAAGACCTTCAGGATCTAAACCATTGATATCGTTTTTGATAGGATTGGTCACTGCATCAAAAGGTAGGTTGGGATTAATGGTCATCGGCTGGCCGTCGACATCGTAAGGGACTTCATTAGTTCCGCCGAGTGCTTGTGGATTCGGTAGCCCAGAGATAGGATTGCCATTTGCGTCTTTTAGCAGTATCTCTTTGATCTTAATAATTTGCCCAGTTGCTTGTAGCTCAAACAGCCCGATGCGCGGTGTATAGTCAGGTACTAAAAAATGTTTACCCGTGCCTGCACTACCTTCGAAATCCGCATTGGGACCGCGATCGGTGAGCACATAAAATTGCTTGGCATTGGTTGGATGAGCCGCTGCATCTGAGCCAAAACCACCCCCTCTAATCTCAAGCTTCCTCTCAGGATACCCAGCATTGATATGCGTATCATCGAGCACGGTATAAGGTAGTGCCGTGCCTTGGATAAAGTCTTTTGTTTGAATAATTTCTGTATTAATATTTTGTATCGTCATTTTTTATCCCTGATATATATTTTATTCTTGTTAAACGAACGATATGAGTAATTTATTAGATGTAGCGTTCAGCACAATTGACAGTCGAAAAAATAGCCAGCGCCTAATAAGCTCACTGACCATTTTAAGAGTTAATGCTATAACACATGGCTACACATTACTTATCAAACCTTAAGCTTGTCACCCACCATACCTTTGATGGTACTTAAAATGTCAGCAGGTAATACCACCATTTTCGCATTGTCAGATTCTGCCAGCTCACGAATCGCCTTAATATATTGCTCACCAAGTAAGTAGACAATAGGCATTTCTTCCTCGCCCATTGCATTAGTAATCAAGCGAATAGATTCTTCAGAACCTCTCGCCAATACCACTTGTGCTTCGGCATCACGACGTGACGCCTCTAAACGTCCATCTGCCTCTAAGATAGCCGCTTGCTTTTGACCATCAGCACGAGTCACTGTCGCACGGCGTAGACGCTCTGCCGCCGCCTGCTCTTCCATTGATGCTTGCATCGTTTGCGATGGATTAATATCTTGAATTTCTACTGTCTTTAGGGTGATACCCCAGTCCGCAATATCTTCTGATATCGCATGCTTTAGCTTCATTTTGATTTCATCACGGCTAGACAGTGCACTATCAAGATCCATCTCACCGATAATTGAACGTAGTGACGTCTGCACCAGATTACGAATACCATATTCATAATCTTCAATGCCATAAACAGCCTTATCTGGTCGCACGATATTGATATAAGCCACAGCGTTGGCAATGATAACAACGTTGTCTCGCGTAATGACCTCTTGTGAGGGAATATCAAGAACAATGTCTTTGGTCGTCACTTTATAAGCGACATCATCAACGAAAGGAATAATAAGGTTGAGACCCGGCTCTAGTGTTTGGCTATACTTGCCCAATCGCTGCACCACCCACTTATAGCCTTGCGGCACGATTCGAACGCCTTTGAAGACCGTAAAGACAACCAGTGCAACCAAAACCACCATGACAATGCTGAAGCTTTCCATAATTCATCCTTATTATTATAATTGCATGTCTTTATTAATCGCTGCCTGCGATTTCATACTGCTCACAATCAGCTCATTACCGACAATATCAGTCACCACCACTCGATCGCCGACCGCCACCGGCTCACCCGTAGTGCGGCACATCCACTCGGCTGCCCCAACAATAGGAACACTGAATCTGACGGTGCCCGCTCTATCTGGCTGCGGCTGGACGATAATCATGCCAGTTTCACCAACGATAACACTACCACCCAAGCCTGCTTTGGTGCGATCTACTGATAAGGGTTTAATAAACTTGAACCATGCCAGCAAGAATATGGCAGAAAGCACCAGCCAAATAATAATTTGCACAGAGACAGAAATAGGCAATAGCCACGAAAGCGCGGCAACGATGATGGCAGCGGCACCAAACCACAGGCTGGCGAATGTCGGCACAAACATCTCAATGATCAGCAATATAAAACCTAAGACTAACCAGTGCCAAGGTTCAATCATCCACAGCATCTCCATCATCACTACATTCCCTATCTTTATCCTTCTAACTTTTAATGTAGCACATTTTTGGTATTAATAATTTCTTAAAAATCATCAATATATGATGTGTATACTTCGAAAAATATGAGAAACACATACTAAAACTTAGAGCATAAAAAAACGACCGCCAAGGCGATCGTTTCTTTCTTCTTTAATCAACTTATTAAAACTTAATGTGAGCACCTAAAGTCAATAGAGTAATATCTTCAGCGACATAATCATATTCAGCTTCAACGCTCATGCTAGGATTAAAGTTATAACCCAAACCAATACCACCAGCAACACCACTATCGCTATCGCTTTCACTAACAGTGTTTCCAAGTACGTCACTTAAAGACGCATCAATCTCAGCTTTAGCAAATCCTAACTTACCTTTGGCATATAAACCAGTATTAGGGAATTGATAACGGTAAGTACCGTAAGCACCATAAGTTTTAAGGTCATATTCACCTTTAAGAAGTCTGGTACCTGTATCAACATCAGTGTCACTAGAGCCTACATATTCAACTTCAGCACCAAAGTTAGGATCAAAGTTATAACCAGCATAAATACCATAAGCAGTAGGATCATCTAGACCATCAGCATCTACCATGAACTTACCAGCTTTTACACCAACATACGGCTGACCTGCATAGTTAACTGCCGCTTGCGCACTGACACTCAATAAAGAGCCAACTGATAGGGCGATCAAAGCTTTTTGTAAAGTATTCATATATCTTCCTGTTAAATAAAACTAAAAATACCATCTGAATGAAAATAACAGAGCATATAAGTTAGCTGAACTATTGTCGAATTCGAGATACTAACAGAACCTTATTTCAAATGCACTCTTTTTTAATGACGCTTACAGTGCTTTTTATCGTACAAAAAAACGCACCTCGAAGGGTGCGTTTTTTAGTTATCATACTGCTAATCAAAAACTTAGAATTTTAGCTGAGCACCAACAGTCATTAGATCTGCATCGCTACCTAACATGTCATATTCAGCTTCGACACTGAAGTTTGGGTTAACCGAATAACCAAGGCCTACACCACCTGCAAGGCTGGTATCGTCGTTAGAAATGGTTTTTCTATTAGAGTCTTCAACGATATAGTTACCTTCGATTTCAGTCTTAGCAACACCTAGCTTACCTTTGGCATATAGCGCAGTATTTGGGAACTGATAACGATAAGTACCATACGCGCCATAGCTCTTGGCATCGATATCCCCGTTGTAATAATCGGCATCGCCTGAACCTACATATTCTGCTTCGATACCAAAGTTAGGATCAAAGTTGTAACCACCATAGACACCATAAGCGGTTGGCTTATCAGCACCGTTTACATCTAAGTCAAATTGACCGACTTTTACACCAACGTATGGCTGACCAGTGTAACCGTTGCCATAAGATACGGCGGCTTGTGCACCCATGCTTAATAAAGAACCAGCTGCTAATGCAAGTAACGTCTTTTGTAAAGTTTTCATAGTATTCCCCTAGGGTTATATTTTTAGTTATTTGTCTATAAAGTATCTGGATGAGAAAAGATTATTGTTGCCATCTTCTCTCACTCGTTTAGCTGATAAATCGTTTTGGTTTTAGAACTTCAACTGAGCGCCAACAGTAAGTAGTTTGGCATCGACATCACTGTCCATCATTGAGTATTCAGCTTCGACACCGAAGTTAGGGTTCACTGAGTAACCAAGACCTACACCACCAGCAAGACCTGTGTCGCTGCTAGATTTCGAAACTTTAACTGGACCAACGGTGTAATCACCTTCTACTTCAGTTTTGGCAACCCCTAGCTTACCTTTAGCGTATAAGCCAGTATTTGGGAACTGGTAGCGTGCCGTACCATATGCGCCATAAGTTTTGGCATCAAGATCACCATTTTTGTAATCAGCATCATCTGAACCTATATACTCTGCTTCGACACCAAAGTTTTGATCGAAGTTATAACCACCGTAGACACCATAAGCAGTTGGATCATCTGCATTGTCGACATCTAGATCAAACTGACCGACTTTGACGCCGACATACGGCTGACCAGTGTAACCGTTGCTATAAGAAGTAGCGGCCTGTGCGCCAACAGTTAACAAAGAACCAGCTGCTAGTGCAAGTAGCGTTTTTTGTAGAGTTTTCATTATTAGCTCCTTAAAATCAATTTGGACAAACAAGTTATCTATTTATATTGGCTTTTATAGCCCTATCGCCTTGTTTGCTAACGATGGGTATATAGTAACAAACTATTTCAAGTCGTCTGTCAGTGTTTGATGGTATGAGAGTTAAGATTTGCAAGTATTTATCAGTGCTTGGGTTACAAAGGCAAAGATATGAAATCTTTTGTTACAACCACTGAGTTTATGCAATAATCCCTACTCATTTCATCGCCTTTCTAGCAGAAATAAGCATAAAACAATAAGAGATACCGAATATTTTAAGGTAAAAATAATGACTGGACGTATAACTAGCCACCTGCAAGAAGCGCTTACAGCACTCAAAGCCACCCAACAATACCGTCAATTACCCAATCTCCATCATCATGGGCTATACGTTATTAGCGAAGGTCAAACCTTACTCAATATCGCCAGTAACGATTATCTGGGTTTAGGCGGCGACACCGAATTACAAAACGAATTTCTCAGTCAACTAACACCGCTATCAGTCGCACAAATACCTAAAATGAGTGCGACGTCCTCACGCTTACTTACTGGAAATGATGCACAGCTACAAGCGCTAGAGTCTGAGTTGCAGGAATGGTATCAAACCGCTGTCGGCAAACGTGATATCTCTGCCTCAAAATCGGTGTTGGTATTGAATAGCGGCTATCATGCCAATCTTGGTATATTGCCAGCCCTGACAACCTTGCCAGTCAAAACACTTATTCTGGCTGACAAACTGGTACATGCCAGCATTATTGATGGGTTACGTTTGAGCCAAAGCAAACTTGTCAGCTATCGTCGTTATCGTCACAATGATTACGAACACTTGGCGACGTTTATTGAGCAAGCAGCGCCAGACATTGAGCGCATCATTATTGTCACTGAGAGCATCTTTAGTATGGATGGTGATCGTGCGGATTTATGTCAACTGGTACAATTAAAGGCTAGCGATGCTCGTATCGAACTGTATGTCGATGAGGCTCATGCCATCGGTGTATTAGGTCATATAGGATTGGGGCTAGCAGAAGAAACGCAGACATTGGCTGATATTGACTATTTGGTCGGTACTTTCGGTAAAGCGTTTGCCTCAGTGGGTGCTTATATCATGTGCGATGATGTCGTCAAGCAATGGCTAATTAACCGCATGCGTCCGCTAATTTTTAGTACTGCACTACCCCCTATCAATCACGCATGGACGCGATTTATTTTAGCAAAAATGCCAATGCTAAATAATCAACGGGCGCATTTGGCGCGGTTGTCTACCAAGCTTAGTCAAGCCATCGACCCAAGATACCGTGTGTCCCAGAACACTCAGTATCCACACTATGACTCACCGATTGTGCCTTACATCTTGGGCGACAATGCCAGCACGCTTGCCAAAGCACAACAATTGCAAGCAGCAGGTTTTTACGCCCTGCCTATCAGGCCACCCACTGTGCCTGCAAACACCGCTCGTATCCGTTTGGTCATGAATGCCAAGCTGACAGATGAAGACTGCGAACAATTGATAAGACAATTATAACGCTGTTGTTATACATCAGCGACGTCAGTCCTGCTATCGATTGATAATTGGCTCACTTGGATATAATAAACCGTATGAAAACACTCGCCACGCCTGATAACTTTAGCCCCAGAAAACAAACCATCGCTCGTCATTTTGCCAATGCCAGCGACTATGATCAGCATGCCAAGATTCAGCAGCAAGTCTGTCAATATTTAATAGACAAACTCACTCACACTGAACACGACAGTGTGCTTGAAGTCGGTGCAGGAACCGGTCAAATGACCCGCCTACTCGCAGCACACATTCAAAGTCAATATTGGCTAATCAATGAATTATGCGCTGAACAAGTGGCTACTTTACAATCCATATTGCCCAATGCTGACATAGCAATTGGCGATGCTGAAACGATGAACTTTGAGGATGAGCATAGCTTGATAATCAGTGCCAATGCAGTGCAATGGTTTGATGATCCCTTAAACTTTGTTGCGCAATCATCACGCCGTTTGCGAGCTGGAGGTCAACTGCTGTTTAACACTTTTACGCCAAATAACTTTTGGCAAATTAAAAGTTTGACCGGTCAAGGACTCTATTACCCAGATATCGACGAGTGGCAGTTGGCACTGATTAGTGCGGGTTTTGAGAAAATTGAACTGTCCACTCAGCGTTTCGAGTTACCGTTTGCCAGTCCCTACGCTATCTTAAAACATATGAAGTTGACCGGCGTATCGACCAATCAGACGCAAGTAAAAGCCAACAGCACCCAGCCCTTTATGTGGACCAAGGCACGCTTGCAACAGTTTGAGTCTGATTATTGGCAACATTTTTCGGCGCAAGATGACGACGGTCAGCCTATCGTTCATTTGACTTATGAAGTACTGATAGTGAGTGCCTTTAAATCATAAAGACAAGATATAGAGTGGTAGGATATTTCTTATAAATAACAGCCATAAAAAAACGCATCCCGAAGGATGCGTTTTTTGTTTTAACTGCGTTTAGTTACTAAATCACAATTATTTTTTGTCTTCGTCTACTTCAGTAAACTCAGCATCAACGACGTCATCATCAGCTTGGTTACTATCTGCTGCATTGTCCGCGCCTTGTTGGAACTGGCTTGGATCCATGCCTTCAGCGCCAGCACCGGCTTCAGCATAAATCTTCTGACTGACTGGCAAGAAAGCATTGTCTAACGCTTCAAGCTTCGCTTTGATGTCATCATGATCATCTTCTTTAGCAGCTGTTTCAAGCTCAGAGATAGCGGTTTCTACTGTTGATTTTTCTTCATCAGTCACTTTGTCTTCAGCTTCTTTCAATGCTTTTTGAACCGCATGGATACGACCATCAGCTTCGTTACGAACTTGCGCTAAGTTAGCAAACTTCTCGTCTTCTTCAGCGTTGGCTTCAGCGTCACGCACCATTTGTTCAACTTCTTCATCCGTCAAGCCAGAGTCTGCTTTGATCTGGATGCTTTGCGCTTTACCAGTACCTTTGTCAGTTGCTGAGATATTCATGATACCGTCAGCATTGATGTCAAAAGTAACTTCAATTTGCGGTAGACCACGTGGTGCTGGTGGAATATCCGTCAAATCAAAACGACCAAGCTGTTTATTTTGGTTAGCGATTTTACGCTCACCTTGATAAACCTGGATGGTCACAGCTGGTTGGTTATCTTCAGCCGTTGAGAATACCTGTGATTTCTTAGTAGGAATCATGGTGTTTTTCTCAATAACTGGTGTCATGACACCACCCATCGTTTCGATACCAAGCGTTAGTGGCGTCACATCAAGTAGCAATACGTCTGTTTTTTCACCAGACAATACCGCGCCTTGAATCGCAGCCCCTGCCGCTACTGCTTCATCAGGGTTCACATCTTTACGTGGCTCCTGACCGAAGAATTCTTGTACTTTTTGCTGTACCAGTGGCATACGAGTCTGACCACCAACTAAGATAACATCATCGATGTCACTAATTTTTATGCCAGCATCTTCAAGCGCAATCTTACAAGGACCCATGGTACGTTGTACCAACTCTTCAGTTAAGCTCTCAAGTTTTGAGCGACTGATAGTGACCACCAAATGCTTAGGACCATTGCTGTCTGCAGTAATATAAGGCAAGTTCACTTCAGTACTTTGGGCACTTGATAACTCAATTTTCGCTTTTTCTGCCGCTTCTTTTAGACGCTGCATCGCCAATGAGTCACCTTTCAAGTTGACATCTTGGTCTTTTTTGAACTCATCAACCAAATAATCAATCAATGCTGAGTCAAAGTCTTCACCACCAAGGAATGTATCACCATTGGTTGCTAAAACTTCAAACTGCTGCTCGCCATCAACGTCAGCGATTTCGATGATTGATACGTCAAAAGTACCACCACCCAAGTCATAAACAGCAACCGTGCTATCGCCTTGCTTCTTATCCATACCATAGGCAAGAGCCGCAGCTGTTGGTTCGTTGATGATACGTTTTACATCAAGACCCGCAATTTTACCCGCGTCTTTTGTTGCTTGACGTTGTGAGTCATTAAAATAAGCTGGTACCGTTACAACCGCTTCAGTAACAGTTTCACCAAGATAATCTTCTGCTGTTTTTTTCATTTTTTTCAAGATTTCAGCAGAAACCTGTGGTGGTGCTAATTTTTTACCATTAATTTCTACCCATGCATCACCGTTATCTGCTTTGGCGATTTTGTAAGGTACCATGCCGATGTCTTTTTGCACGACTTTGTCATCAAAACGACGACCAATCAAACGCTTAATCGCAAACAACGTGTTGTTTGGATTGGTGACCGCTTGACGTTTGGCTGACTGACCCACCAAAATTTCATCGTTTTTATAAGCAACGATAGATGGCGTTGTACGAGTACCTTCAGCATTTTCGATGACTTTGACTTTATCACCTTCCATCACTGCGACACACGAGTTAGTCGTACCTAAATCAATACCAATTACTTTACCCATAATTATTTGCTCCTAATTTGTTTTAAGTATTTATCTATTCAGACCGTGGTTGATCTCTTGTTGCTATATATATCGGTTTACTTATGGATTTTTTCAAGTCAATCATCATGCAAAATTTGTCTTTCGTGTGACTTTTTGTGAAAACCCTTACTAATAGTAAGGTTTAGCACATTAAAAATCCAATTTTTAGTACTACTGCCCAACACGTACCATGGCTGGGCGTAATAAACGACCGTTTAAACTATAACCTTTTTGTAATACAGTACCGACAGTATCAGCTTCCGCTTCTTCATCGATACCCACCGCTTCATGCAAATCAGCATTAAATTTCTCGCCTTGTGGGTCAACCATTTCAACGCCGTTCTTATTTAATACATCCAATAACGCTTTGTGCGTCAGTCTCACCCCTTCTGTAACAGGGTCATCGGCATGGGCGCTTTCGATGGCGCGTTCTAAATTATCGACCACTTCTAATAGCTCCTTGGCAAATTTCTGCAAGGCAAAACGCTTGCTCTTATCCGCCTCTTGCTCCATGCGTTTTTGTGCATTGTAAGCTTCGGCATTGGCACGGGCGGTGACTTCTTTAGCTTGCTTTACTTCACCTTCTAGCTCAGCGATGCGCGCTTTAAAAGTGTCGAGATCGATTTCATTTTCGATGGTCATCTCTTCACCTGAGTTATGCTTTGGATCAAACTCTTTCATGGTTTCTTCTAAAATACTGTCACTGTGTTCAATATTGTCATGCGCCACATTTTGCTCAGGCGATTCGTGGTTGGTATTTTGCTCGCTCATGATAGCTCCTTAGAATTTTAATAATGACAATTTATATAAGAGGCAACAAGTTGACTATTTGCTAGGGATACTGTGCTCTTATTAAATAATTAACCCGTCTTACACATTGTTTTTATGAGTACCTTCTACTAGCTGTTTGATAAAGGTGATGGAGCTAAATTTCAAGCCTAAGCCAAGGGAATTTTTCTAATTTACAACAAATATTGCCTAAATCTGGATTAAAGTGCTCAAAACAGAATTTCATAGGTGGTAAATGGCTACCCATGTTGGTTAACACAAGCTACAAGAAAGCAGTACTTATTCCAAAAAACTTACCGTTGGTACATAAGCCATTACCAAACAATACTCAACTTTATTTTTGATTACTCTATTATTGCTATAAATAGTATGGCTCATGTCAAAGTGAACGCTCATATATGACAACGCATACTGACAATCCTTAACGAGAAGTGTTATGTCTAAATCAACCGTGTTATCAATCAACGCTCTATTAAATAAAGCGCTGATGACGATAAAACTCGCATCAACAGATCGTATAGATAATGGTATAAGAGAAGAAAATGGCACTCAAGAGAATCGTTTGACCGTCAAACAAAAGGTGCTTAGCTATAACCCGTTGACGACTTGCCAGCCGCATACCTTGCACTATGCCATGAAAGGAGTCGGCTATCTGCCAACGCCACTATTAGAGAGCTTGGTTGGTTATTTGAAAGGACCTACCTCAAAACAATATCTGCACGCCGATGCTCACCTGCGTTTGATTCTCGCGGTGAATAGTAAGCTTAAAACGCCTCTTGAGCTGACACCAATGCATGAGCTGCGCGAAAGGTTCGCTACTGACGCCGTGGCGATGCAAGCGCCGCAGGTATGGCAGCAAGCAAGTGACAATATCATCGGCAACATGAAGCGATTTACGAAAAAAAATCAGAAGCTTGTGCATTGGGAAGACAAAGTGATTGCCAACGCTGATGATGGCGATATGACCATTCGCTGTTATCAATCAGACGTGAGCTCTCATGGCTTAGGGTTCAAAAAAGCGGATACTCATAATTCTGATGAAACAGTGCTGTTATATTTTCATGGGGGTGGATTTTGTATTGGTGATGTCAATACCCATCATGAATTTTGCCACGCGGTTTGTGAGCAGACGGGCTGGCCGATAGTCAGTGTTGATTATCGCTTAGCGCCTGAGCATCCCGCACCAGCCGCATTAAAAGACTGTATCACTGCTTACGCTTGGCTGGCTGAGCATTGCCATACCTTAGGTGCTTTACCCTCGCGAATCGTGCTAGCAGGCGATAGTGCTGGCGGCGGATTGTCCACTTTGATTGCTCAGCAACTTACTGCGCCCTCGCAAGTCGCATGGTCAGATCTGGGCAGTGCAGGTCAAAAAATGTTCGATTTATTAGAGCGCTTACCAAAGCCACTTGCACAAATGCCTTTATATCCTGTGACGGATATCGAAACGGATTATCCAAGTTGGGAGTTATATGGCGAGGGATTATTATTGGATCATGCCGATGTGGCTGTATTTGATGCTGCTTGTTTGGATAACAGCCCCTTGCCACGCCAGCATATCCTTAACTGTCCGATGCTTGGTGATAATAGTAAAGTATGCCCGACTTATATTGTCGCCGCAGAATTAGACGTATTACGTGATGAAGCATTTGCTTATGCAAAGCAATTAAAGGTGCATGGTATAGCAGTCGAGACTCATACCATTCTTGGTGCGCCGCATGGTTTTATTCATTTTATGAGTATTCATCAAGGTATCGGACAAGCAACAGACGATATTATTAAAGGGTTTGCGAGTTTTGTGCGTGACGTTATCAATACCCAGTCACAATTAGCGGCATAGTTATCAATACAGTTGTATAAGAAAGTGCTGGTTTATTTATAAAATGGTGCTGCCACTATTTAAACGTTATCTTCAACATGACCATTCATAGTGATCAGCCAAATCTCTGAGCGCGAACCCAAGCGAAATGGAATGCCCCAAAAGCCGTAACCAGATGACACCACAAAGTGTCCTTTGCCAATGGCTTCATAGCCATAACCCAAGCGGTTGATGGCACTGACAATGAAGTTGGCGGGGAATATTTGACCGTTATGGGTATGCCCTGATACCTGTAAATCAATCGGTAGCTGGCTGTGCTCAGCAATATCACTTGGTCTATGATCTAGCAGTATCACTAGCTGTGCAGTATCAACTAGGGCCAGTAGATCGGTTGTGGCTACCCGCTGTCTTTTATGGTTATCAAAACGCCCAACCAGCCAGATTGGTTGACCTTCATGCTCGATACCGATTACTTCGTCATTTAATAACTGCACGCCAGTAGCACGCAACGCTTGGACAATCGGCTGCTCATGCCCGTATAAATCATGATTGCCCAATGTCGCATAGACACCATACGGCAGGCTTTTGCATAACTCCGCCAAGTTTTTTGCCATATTATAATCAGTAAATGCTTGCGTATTGTCATCCATGATATCGCCCGGCATCAGTAATATGTCGGCTGTATGGTTTACCATAAGATGATGCAGCCTATCTATTGCACCGCTGCCAAATAATCGTCCGAGATGTAAGTCGCTAGCGACCGCAATACGTAATGGCTTAGCCAAAGGTTTATCAATATTAATAGATAATTCACGTACCACAGGCACATAAGCACTATATAAGGCATAAAAAAATAATCCAATAAATACTGCCAATGCCAATATGCGCAATCCAAAATCGACGGTAGCAGATACATTAGGTACTTCACCAACTAGTGACAGAAATAACCAATATCCACCATAAAATAGGCTGGTAACTAAGGTGGTCAATAGCATAAAGTGCATGACTAACATCCAGCCACTGATCCATCGATAGCTATTGGCAAATGCTCTATTGACACTAAGTAGCAGCAAACCGTTGGTAATCACGAATATGATGACCCATACGCAAGTTTGCAAATTTGCTGTTTGCCAAGGCTGTAACCACCATTGCACGCTTAGAGCAGCGCCGACACTAAAGAGCTGCAATAGCACAAAGATGGTGATAAAAAACGTATAACGCATGAAGAATCCTTGAATATGATGGCAGCCATGCAGTATATTTTTAGATAACAATACGAGCAAAGCATCTATTAACAAGCCTAACAGCAAATAAAAGCCTCTACCATTTAGATATGGTAGAGGCTTTATCATAAGTTTGACATTATTTATCTAAATGACTTATGAGCCAGATTGTAACGTAATTATCCAAATCTCAGAACGCGTACCCAATCTAAACGGTACTGGTCCAATGCCATAACCAGAGGTCACCAAAAACTGTGTATCAGCTATTTTTTTGCTGCCATAGTTTAACGGTGTCAACCAATCCATCAATTTCGTTAACGGAAATATCTGCCCGCCATGGGTATGACCTGATAGATGCAAATCGACTGGCAGGACGCTCACCTCATCCATAGCGCTAGGACGATGTTCCAAAAATATAACGGGTTTGTCTGTCTCTACTTGCATCAATAACTCATCGGCGGACAGTCTGGTACGATCCATGTCATCAGAGCGTCCTACCAGCCATACCGAATCATCTAATAGCACACTCTCGTTATCAAGGGCTTTGATACCGGCTTCTTCCATCGCCTGTGTGATCTGCTGGTCATAACCGAAATAATCGTGATTGCCTAAAGTCGCATAGACGCCAAGCGGTGCCTTTAGCTTTGATAATTGTTCATGCATATTCGTATTATCGTATGCAATGGTATTGTCATTCATGATGTCACCCGCGATAACCACGACATCGGGATGTTGCGCATCGATAAGGCTCACCATTTTCTTTATCTGCCGATTGCCAAACCATCTACCCAGATGCGTATCAGAGACAAGCGCGATATCCATTGGTTTAGCCAGCGGTTTGTCAATCGTAACAGTTAGACGATGTACGACAGGTGAATAAGCATTAAATATCGCTAAGCTAACAATGGCGACATAAACTGTAATGGCAAAGGTATGCAAGAGTATTGGACGAGATTTTTGTTTAAAGAGCCGATAGACAAGGAGCGCAACTACAGCAGTTATCAAACCAGCATAAAACATAAAACCTTGCAAAATACTAACGACCAGATAAACGTGAAAGCGCTCACCCCAAAACTCAGTCAAACCATAAATGAGAGCACTATTATTAATAATAAAGACAACAGCTATCAGTGCAGCTTTTGCAGCAGTCGTTTTTGGCTTTATTAACCAGTAAATAAGAACGGTGGTCATAACAGCTAGCAACTGAGTAAAAACGATAAAAAGCCACATAATCAAGTCTGCTTAGATAAAGATAACGCTATCTTACGTCAAAAACTGAATGCTCTGGATATAGCGTCTTTTTTTCCACGAAAACTTCATATGCTTTGCCTCTAAAGTGCTGTTGCCACAAAACTAAATGGTTGCCACTAAACGTACTTTAACGTTTATCTGGTGCTATTTTACAGACGCCATTGTCACAAGCTTGCATCAGCGCTTTGCCATAGACCAACTTGGTCACCCAATTCGGGATTTTATAGCGATTGCGCGCGACATAAGGATAAGCCAAGTCGCCAAGTTGCTTGACCACTGGCAAAAACAATAACGGTGACCATTTAACGCCGCCCGTCCTGTAGAGCAGCCGCACGGCATCCATATGCGTGTACCAATTGCCGTAGCTGTCTTGCATGCACATATAAGTCATCGCATCCTTACGGCTAAATCCTGCGACTGCCAACTCATCAACCCCCTCGTCTACAGGAACTAAGTGTATCTTTTCCGGTTGACGTTTTTTCATATTATGCGCCTCGGTGCTACATATCACGCACGCATCATCGTAGTACATGGTAATGGACAAATTCGCTTGCTCTCTATAACTGTTGATATGATTTTGGATAATCATCTTACGACTCCTTTATGAGTGATAACTAAATATCAAGGTGGCTGGCATTGGATTTTTGAGTCACGCTAGATTTTTGGTGCTGATTGGCTGCGGCTAAAAAGGGAATGACTGGCTGCTGCGTCCATTGCGGTGCGGCAACATCTAAGCGCTTCGCCAGTGTTGGTAAATGATTAGTCGGGACAGCTGGAAATAGGTGATGCTCAATATGATAGAGCAAATTAAAGGTTAGCAAATTAATCAATGGATGGCGCTCACTGCGGGCATATACCACATCATCGCAACCATGATGGACACTCCATACGGCAAAGAATCCCACCATGATATTGGCCAATATCATCACCAATACGTGATATATCAAAACTGGATGCATCGTGATAAAAGCGGTGGCAATCACTGCGAAAATGAGCAACAGATCAAAGCCAACGAGCATACGATTGCGGCGGCTACCATGCGTCAAGCCAAACCACTGAATCGCAATCGAGAAAAGTCCGCCTCCCAATATAGCCTGATACCACGGCAGGCGTGCCCAGTTACCTTCGACATCGCTGTCTCCAAGCGGATCTCTATGATGATTGAGATGGGTGTGCCGAATAGCATGCGTACTACAGAGCATCGTGATACTGAGAAGAAACAGCATGAGCTCTGTGGCGACTTTGCTCACCCCTAAAGTGCGGTGATAGCAATCATGGGCTTGTCTAAGTGCGGCAGTAAAAAAGAAAAACGTTGCAGCCAGCGCAAGTAGCCAAACCCCCTGCCACGCGCTCCACCATGACAATAATAAAAATGGTAATGATAAAAAGATATTGTAAACGGTCTCAGTGGGCTTGAGCTGACGCAAATCTTGCCATTCAATATTGGCTAACGAAGGATGACGCATGATGTTCTCCTTACTTAGTGATAAGCAGTAGCTGTCTTACTGGCGCGACCACTTGATTTAGTTATTTAGTGTTATTTATTTAATTTCTGTCAAAAGTGAAATATATGGATAAATTTTATTTATGTTTAGGTAATGCGATAAGACCTGTGACTATTGCACTTGCACCACCGATACAGCAAAACAAGACAATTCCTATTACAGAATCTATCGAAGCCGACTCTAGAATAAACCAAACTATGCATAGAAAAGTGCTCGTAAAACCAATTATAAATAGTGGAAATACCTTTCTTATAGAATCGAAATATATCTCCAATTTAGATGCACAATAACCCGTTAAAAATGCTGGTAACAAACCCAGAAAAAAACCAAAAACCGCACCAGCTGCTAACATTTTAATAAAGTCGAGAGCATCGTTTACAGAAATACTTTCTTTAACTATAGTTATCACAATGATATATGAGATGAGAATTAAGCCACCTATCGCACCACCTAATAATCCATAAATCCCTATTACCTTCCCTTTTGGATAGTTGATCCCAGTAACTGTAGCACTGCTCTCAATACTACTCATACACACCTCCATTTTGTTTCACATGAAACATAAATATTAAACAACAAATTGGGTATGTTTCACATGAAACATCTATTCACTCATTATCGAAGCCGTATACATCGCTTTGACATCTGTAGTCGCAGAATCATCAATCGTCAACATAAACAGCATCTTTCTCTGTGTATCAGGCGCACTCCAACTATATGACAAAGTTGTTTTAACACCTCCTCCCACTGGTTTGGTGGTGTTATCTATTTGAGTGGCGATAAAAGGTGACGGGGGTTTGCTATAAACCTCAGTAAATTGTTGATTAGCCAATTGAGCATCTAACTCTTTGGCATAAATAGCACAAAGGTTCTTGTTATCAGGAATTGCCAATATATAACTACCGGTATCAGCAGGTACTGGCCAAGCCGAACCTGTTTCACCTGCTAAAAGTTGAGAAGCTTGTGCGGTAGGAAATTTAGGTAAAGCTTTGAGATTACCTCGCAACTCATCAAGCTTGAGTAAATACTGCATACAAGTTGAGGCATATATAGCTTGAAAAGTCTCTGCCTGCTTTATCCCTAAAACATTTTCGTCGCTACTCATCACGACTGCCTTATCCTCTGCATTAGAATCAGTTTGTATAATCGACCCTTGCTTTGAGTCAGTAGCCGCTATTTTCAGTTCCGGTTTTGGTTCCGTTGTTAATTCTGATTGTGGCGTTTGCGTTTTTACATCGGCATTATCGCTACAAGCTGTAGTGATAGAACCTGACAGCGTAGATAGTAGAATTAAACTGACTGCTTTTTTGTTCATAATTATTCCTCAAACATATTCGAAAGTTTACTTCTGCTCTTCTAAAGCTTGCTTCAGTGTTGGCTGTTTAAAATCATAACCTGCTTCCTGTAATGCTTGAGGCAATACCTTTTGTCCATCTATTAGTAGCGTCGACATCTCACCAAATATTAGCTTAAGTAAGAAATTTGGCAAGGTAAAAAAGGTGGGACGGTGTAACCATGCTCCGAGCGTTTTGGTAAAAGTATGATTGGTCACTGGATTAGGCGCAGTGAGGTTATATACCAGCACTGGCGTATCATTGATAGTTTCTAACGAGTGATCATCGGTAGTCTGAGTGTCCGCATAATTAGCAAGATGCTTTTCAATGATGAATATCACCGCCCCAACCCAGTCTTCACGACTGATCCAGCTCATGATTTGCTTGCCATCACCCAACTGTCCACCGACACCCATTTTAAATGGGGTTAATAACTTACCGAGCATCCCGCCATCAGGATGGATAACCACACCCGTACGCACGATAGCCACAGGCACGCCATGTTCAGTGGCTTTGAGCGCTAACTGCTCCCATTCATGACATAATTGATGGGCAAAATCAGTTTCAAAACCACTGCTTTCGGTAAGAGGTTTATCGCCTTGTGCGCCATACCAGCCAATCGCAGAGCCGCTGACCATTAGTTTGGGCTTAATACTGGTGCGCTTAATAAATGCCAATAAGGATTCGGTAGGCTTGATACGGCTGGCGAGCAACTGCTCTTTGCGCGCATCGCTCCAGCGCGAGTCAGCAATGCCTGCGCCTGCTAGGTTTAAGATAACATCAAAGCTTTTATCCGAACTCGCTAGCTCATCGTAGGTCATCATACTGATCGCGTCAGGATGCGTTTGGCTGCTATCGCGTGTTAGCCATGTAATGTGTAAATCCTTATCCTGCGTACGATAGCGTTTGATAAGCTCGTCACTAAAAGCACTGCCTAAAAAGCCTGAGCCACCACTGATTAAAATATTCATGCCCTACTCCCTATATTTTTCGCTTATCGTTTAGTAAAACTTAATCCGTTATAGTTATCGTCTACTTTTTTAGTACTAATATCAAAATGACTTTTACGTACTTTTGGTAAAGCAATGCAGCCAACGATAGCTGAGTTGATAGCGCCAAACAATCCTATACCAATCATAAAGGCCAGTAGCACGCCAACCTCTATCAAGGAGTTGATGCCTAGATATAGGATGATTGCACCCATATAACCTGCTGACGTTATAAACCCCACTAAAAATGTCGTGCGTAGACTCTTATGATCACCGCGCCATATATTCTTATAAGCGAAGATAACACCCGTTAATAAAGCAGGAATAAAACCAAGCAGACCAACATATAGTAATGGCTGGTAACCAATCTGCGCAAAATCCGCATCACTAAAAACCAACAATAAAGACAGCTCCGCAATCAATCCACCAATCATACTACCAAGCCCTGCAAACAAAATAATCACTTGTAGATAAGGATACACACTTAACTCATTATTCGTTTTCATTCTATTTATCCTATTAACATTCGTCGTTAATTTAGTATAAATATGGCGTTGCCAAAGCCAATGAAATTCCTGTGGATAATTGGTGGATAAGTATCTTGATTTTATTTAGCCTACTTATTAGGCAAAACGCTTACGAATAGGACACTCACTATCATTACTATTTTGAGATTTATTCTTTAATTTGTTCCAACAATGATTAATAAAATCTATGACGTTAACCATACTTGGCAATACATGTGCTTTGGTTAGATGTGGCGCTGCTGCATCTAAACGCTTGGCGAGCTCAGGTAAATGATTGGATGGCACAGCAGGAAAGAGATGGTGCTCTACGTGATATAACAAGTTAAAAGTTAGAAAATTGACCACTGGATTACGCTCAGTCCGGGCGATTGTCTCATCACAATCATGATGCACGCCCCACACCGCAATGATGCCAACACTGGCATTAGCCAACATCATCGTCACTATGTGATACATCAATACTTGCGCTAACATGGTCAGAGCAGGAACAGTTAAAGGAAATACGGTCAGTACGAAGGTAACCAAGACGACTAAAGCAATCAAGCCAAATTCTAGCCAAGCCAATTTTTGATTGCGACGGCTACTTAGGCGCAGTCCTTGACGATAAATATCGAGTCGATAAGTTATCCCGCCGAGCAGCGCTTGCCACCATGAGCCCTTTGCTAGACTGCCCTCAATATCACTATCGCCCAATGGGTTGCGGTGATGTTCCATGTGGGTGGCTCGAATGCTGTGCAAACTGGTCATTAGTAGCACGCTAAGCAATAATAATATGGCGGTGGTCGTACGTTTTCCTGTACCCAAACTATGATGATAGCCATCGTGTGCTTGGCGAAATGCGGCAGCAAAGAATAAATAAGAAGCCCCGCATGCCAATACATACCAAGAGTGGCTGGCGAACCACCATGACAATAACAAAAATGGATAAGGCAAAATAATGTTGTAAGCGATTTGACCGCGTGTTAACTGGCGCAAATCCTGCCACTCGACTGCAGCAATAGCCTTTTTAATGGCTGGCTCTTTATTAGTGTGTGTCTGATTGACTGTCATTTTACACATCCATTTGTCATTGCTATTTTTGGTTGCTGCTATTTTATAGAAACTTATCTCACTTAAACTTAACTGGCTTTTATAGTTATTACATATATTTCTGTCAAAACAGAAATTGTATTGCAAATTTTTTATTTTAAATTACACAGCTATTAACGTAAAACCTTTTTAATACTAGCGCCCAGTTTTAGGACTTTTTTGAGGATGCTTGTGGGCAGTTTAAGCATCTCAGATGACCATGTGGTTAGGGTACTAACGAATTCTTGGGTATCACGAATACGTGACTTTACCTCATTATTTTCATGTTCAAATTCAGGACTGTCCATGAGTTCTTGTAAAAACTGCACAGTTGGCTCAAGCTCACGCTTTTGTCGTTCAACCACAATGATGCGTGCCAGCTCCCAAACGTCAGTATTGGTCGTGAAGTGATCGCGACGATCGCCTAATATGGAAACCTTTTGTACTAAGCCCCAATGCTGCAACTCTTTAATACTGTTTGAGACGTTAGAGCGAGCAACACCAAGTGTTTCGGTAATTTCTTCAGCATTTAGTGGCTTACCAATTATGAATAACAACGCATGAATCTGTGACATGGTGCGATTGACGCCCCACTGCGAGCCCATTTCACCCCAATGTAAGATAAATTTTTCGGTCACAGGATTTAGTTTCATGATTAATATGTACTCTAATTTATAAGTTTTGATTATTTTATTTACTTATCTTGCGCTATTCTTTTATTTCTGTCAACAGTGAAATTAAGAAGTAATATTCATCGTTTGGTTGAAGGTTATGCGCTAACGAATAACTAAACCCGTGGTTGCGTCACGAATTTGGCTCGGTAAAGTATAGCCTAATGTTTCAGCTTGCAAGTAGCTGATTTGCTCGCCAAAATATCTATAGGCATCAGTGAAAGTCATAGCAGGCGGTTGTCCTGATGGATTACAGCTTGTGGAAACCAATAGCCCAAATGGGTTTTGAACGTCGACCAGTTGTTGGCACAATTGACGAATCATAGGATGCGCAATAACTCTAACCGCCACTGTTTGATGTTGCCCTGTGATCCAAGGAGGGATAGTCTTTTCAAGTGTCTGAGGGATAGGCAGTAGCCATGTATGGGCTTGCTTACCTTGTAGCTCTATACTGTCAGTATCTGCCTGCCAACTCTTGATGATTTGTTGGCGCTGACCTTCTTCTAAAGGCTCTAGTAACGGCTTTAAACGCTCAGCACTGTCAGTAATGACGATCATGCCTTTGGCTTGTGGACGTCGTTTAATAGATAAAATACGTTGAACGGCTGCTTCGTCATAAGCGTCACAACCAATACCCCAAACGCTTTCAGTGGGATAAGCAAGTAGCTGTCCTTCTTTAAGCCATTTGGCAGCTTGAGTGACAGAATCAGTAGTAAAAGATGTGGATTTTTCCATGGCTTGAAGGCTTCAAAAAGGTAGAAATTTAAGCACTCATCATAACATAAGACTAAGAAAAATTAGGGCTGCGAAGTTTAAAGCGACCTTATTAGCAGCTACCTAGGGCTTGTCATCAATTAGCACATTAGTACGTTTAGTGGCCTTAAAATGGCTAAATTTTGCTAAACATCGTCAGAAATTTTGTCAATATGTTCATATTAACAGCAATTGCTTCCTTGTTTATCTACAATTTTTCTTATTTTAAGCCTCACAATCTAATTGATGACACGCCCTAGATTGTACTATCGTCAATCACTTGAAAATAGATAAGTGAAAAGCCTAAAGTGATAGCAAGTACGATTTTAGACGCGCAAATACCTTCCGCCTTGCACACTAATGACGCCTAACAATTCAAGCTCCATTAACTGTCCAATCAGCTGCGGTGTGGCAAGTTTGGTAGCGATAATCAGCGCATCTAAATCCTGCCCGTGCCAATCAAGCTGCTCATAAACGAGGGTTAAATGCTCTGGTACGACGATAGCGCTGGGAGAAGGTTTAATATTGGATGATGCTAGCTTGCCAGTATCTGCAGTAGAACTGCTAACGTTTTCTAAAGGGTTTTCTGTCTGACTTCGATTCAATGTAGATAAGACATTTGATTGAAATGAATGACTGTTATATGGCAACTGACTATTGATATCCTCTAGCACTTGCTGCGGATGATAAATTAAAGTCGCACCTTCACGTATTAGGTGATGACAGCCTTCTGCATTGCTATTATCAATATGACTTGGAATGGCAAAAACTTGCTTACCCTGCTCCGAGGTTAAACGCGCGGTAATCAACGAACCACTCTGAATGGTTGCCTCTGTCACAATCGTTGCTAAGCTCAATCCAGCGACCAAACGATTACGCCGTGGAAACGTATGCTTATGTGGCATTGTATGCGGCAACAACTCACTAATAATACAGCCGCCTTGCTCAATTATTTGGGCAAACAATTTATCATGATGATTGGGATAATTGACCTCAATACCCGTACCCATTACCCCAATCGTTCGACCTTGATATTCAGTATCCGCCTGTGCTAACGCGCCTAGATGTGCTCGCTTATCAACACCCATGGCAAGACCGCTGGTGATGATATAACCAGCTTGCGCCAAATATTGTGCGATATCAAAGGTGATTTTTTGGGCATGGGCAGTGGGTTTTCGGCTACCGACGATCGCAATTTGCGCTTGACGCAAACGCGCTTTATTGCCTCGATAAAATAATAAGGGCGGTGGGTCATAGATTTGCGAGAGCTGGGCGGGATAATCAGGCTGGCCAGCAAATAGCAGACCATAGCGCTCTTCGATGAGCGCTTGCTGAATTTTATCGATACTGGCTTGCGTTTGCTCTGGTTGTTCATGACGGGCAAGATGGCTATGATGAATACCCAATTGCCGCCAAGCATCTACTTTGGCGTACCAAGCAAGCTCTGCTGTGCCAAAAGAAGTAATGAGCTTATGATAAGCAGATAATGATGCATTCACCTCAGTCCACAGCGCCAGTACTGCGCGCTGCTCATCTGATAAAGAAGAAGTAACTGCCATCATAATCATCTAGCTCGTATAGGCTAAGTTAGTATATCCCGTTCAAAAATAAGCATGTTCTCACTTATAGCGTACTCATTTATAGATATGGCGGTGGTAACAGCTGGTCGCCGACATTTAATGGTAGCTCTGAATCAAGCACATAAGCATAGCTAATATTATCGAAAGTATTGAATACCATGACCATACCGCTTGGCTCATTTGGTAAGCGTACTGGAGTGTCATTGTCTTTGGTATCGCGGATCAAAGCCCCTTTTTGATAGACAGTCAATACATCACCAGGCTTAGCACCATGGGTACTACCTAAGTTGATAGCAACGACACTACCCTTCGCCGCTGAGCTGATTGAGTCCATGACTCGGACAATCATACCACCACGACTGACCGTTGCAGGGGCTGGATAAAACACAGGTGGAATAGAGTTATTCAACTCAACGAATACGCGATCACCTTCCCGTACTTCTTTGTCGTAACTGTCGGTGAGCTGCAAACTGCTGACGCCGTTGGTTTCTGTCGAAGTAACCAAACCCGTCGCAACTTGCGTGACTTCTAGACCGATAACTTCTTGGGTTTTTGGATCAACATATAGCTCTCCTTCACGGTAGATACCATAACGCTGACCGACGATCAGTGGCACACCTTTGGCATATACTTTATCGCCGCTAGCGGTAATTAAGTTGCCTTTTTTAGAAGCCAATATATAAGGGGTGGTATTAAAATCTTGTGGATTAACGATGACTGTCTTATCTAACCAGTGTTGAATAGCAGACCACGGAAGCGGTGGAATACTGTTGGCTGTTGAAGTGACTGAGACTGTGCTAGATACCACGTTACCCGTTAACTGCTTTTCAACCCCGGCACAACCTTCGCCAGTATCAACACCAATTAAGGTTTTACCTTGAATCACACATAAGATAAGGATGTCGTTAGGATAAATAAGATTGGGGTTTTTGATTTGCTTATTGGTTGCCCAGATCTCTTTCCAGCGCCACGGACTGTCTAAATAACGTCCTGATATGTCCCACAACGTATCGCCTTTTTTAACGATATAGCGATTGGGCGCATCCGCTTTGATGGCTGGTGGTGGATTGTTAGCGTGGGCAGCACTCATTAGCATTGCACTACTAAATGTCGTGATTAACAGTGCTTTTGCTATCGTTTTTAAGCTCATCTTCATTGTTATATCCACAATATGTACCACTGTTGTCGCCACAATTAGTACCATTTAGATCTATTACTTAACCTTAATCTTTGACTGTCATTAAAATAGTGACAAGCAATGAGGGTCGTAAAAGGACTTAACTGTACGATTATCATGACGCTTATAGGGCAGCTGTTCAGTGTAATTGGCTGGTATGATTACTAAAAAAGCGTCTAGCAAAATGATGAGTCGCCGACGCTGTTTCTAATATTACAATTATATCTACCATAACACAATCATAAACACTTTATTACAATGGCGTAACTTTTATATGAATATTATTTCTATAGCTCCTCATTGAAATTTATAGAGTTCCTCATGAAAATAAGCATTAAAATCAACTCTGATTTATGCTGGATTTGGTATCACATGTTGACGAATTTGCTCAGCGACCAGCTCAGCGTTGTTATCAAGCACCACCACATGCTGCGGTAACGCTTCTAAGCCTTCGGTATGGACTGGGCGTGCGATTTCTATCGGTCCAATAGCTTCGATGATCGTATCGGCAAATTTCACTGGCAGTGCGGTTTCGGCACAAACAATCACCTCACCTTCGCGCTGTAATTCTTTGGCAACCTTGATGCCATCAGCAGTGTGCGGATCAACCAGCTCTCCATGCTGCTCATACAGCGCTTTAATGGTTTGTAGGCGGTCGCTATGGGTAGATTTGCCCGCAGCAAAACCGTAGCGAGTGTTGACCGCCTCCATCAGCTCAGACAAATCAAAACCTTGACCAGATTTCACCCCTTCAAATAACTCATGAACACGCGCGCTGTCTTTATCTAATAAGAGATAAACAAAACGCTCAAAGTTAGAGGCTTTAGAGATATCCATTGAAGGACTTGAAGTAATATAGGTTTTGGCAGTCGGACGCGGCTGGTAAGCACCTTGATTAAAGAAGTCGTTGAGTACATCGTTTTCGTTGGTTGCGACGATTAAACGCTCAATTGGTAAGCCCATTTCACGTGCGATATGACCGGCACAAATATTGCCAAAGTTGCCTGATGGCACGCTAAAGCTGACTTTTTCGTCGTTGCTTGTAGTGACCGCAAAATAGGCTTTAAAGTAATAAACAATCTGCGCTAGGATTCGACCCCAGTTGATAGAGTTTACTGTCCCTAGATTATAAGCCGCTTTGAACTCAGCATCTTGCTGTAGCGCTTTAACGATGTCTTGGCAATCATCAAACATGCCGTCGATGGCGATATTATGGATGTTATCATCGGTCAGACTGTACATTTGCGCGCGCTGGAATTCACTCATTTTGCCGTGCGGTGACAGCATAAAGACTTCAATATTTTCTTTGCCACGCAGTGCATATTCTGCCGCACTACCTGTATCACCACTGGTGGCACCAATGATGGTAATACGTGCGTCTTTTCTTTTAAGCACATATTCAAAAGCATTACCCAAAAACTGCATGGCAACATCTTTAAATGCCAATGTCGGACCGTTCGACAAGCCTAAAATATACAAATCATCTTCAAGTTTGCGGACAGGAACAATCTCATCAGAGCCAAATACCTCAGCAGTGTAAGTGCGCTCAATGATATCTTGCAAATCGGCCGCAGGAATATCAGTCGCAAAGCGCTGCATAATCGCCATCGCAAGCTGTGGATAGCTCAGTGCGCGCCATTCCGTAAGCGTCGCACTATCAATATTCGGATAGTGCTCAGGCAACATCAAACCACCGTCTGGTGCAAGACCCATTAATAGTACATCACTAAAATCCATTGGCGCTGTCTGACCACGGGTACTGATATATTTCATTAGATTGTCCTGTCTACAATGAGATTATTAGTTAAAACAGTTTATTCAGCAGTTTTTTGCAGCAAGGCATAATAAAAGCCATCGCCGCTCTCGCTATCTATTGGTAAGCACTGACGACCGATTGCTTGTTCGATACCCCAATTGCAATCGTCGCTAAATTCAACGGCTACTACATTATTATAGTGAGTCATGAAATCTTGCATCTGCTCGACGTTCTCTTGCTTTAGGATAGAGCAAGTGACATACAACAGATAACCGCCAACTTTAAGTTGTGGCCATAGATTGTGCAAGATATCCGCTTGTAAGAGTGCCGTTTGCTCAACGTCTTCTTCAGTACGCAAAATACTGATGTCAGGATGGCGACGAATCACGCCAGTCGCCGTACAAGGTGAGTCTAATAATATAGCGTCAAACACGAGCTTGCTCTTTTTCTTACCCGCCCCTTGCCATGTGGTCGCATCAGCACAGACAATATTAAGCTCAATATTTTTCTCAGCTTGCTGCAAGTCGTGCTGACTTAAATTCAAGCGCTGTAAATTATCGTAGATACGCTCGATACGCGGCGCTTCATTATCTATCGCAGTCAGCTTCACTTTCGAAACTAGAGAAACAGATTCATCATTTTGTTTCACGTGAAACAAAGAAGACTCATTTGAGCTAATTAATTCTAACCAATGAGCAAGCTTACCACCTGGCGCTGCACAAGCATCTAAAATACGAATCTCATTGTTGCTCGTATCCCTATCGTCTTCTGCATCATCGTTTTTAACACTCAGTTTATTAAGTAGTGCGTTATGAATAAGCGGCGCGGCAAGCTGAGCATGCAGATCTTGTACGCTAGCCGCCCCGTGAGCAAATTGCGGTAAGGCATTGACTGCGGTACTTTGATGTAGTCTAAGACCTTTGGTTACTATACTATTAGATGTGGCTGTATCCGACGAGTTGTCGAGTTGTAAACCACTGGTTAGCTCAACCAAATCTGCTTCAACTTCAAATTCCACCAAGGCTTGCTGATAATCCTCTACCGAGGTAACCGCTGTATTCACGCGTAAAAACATCGGTGCAGGTTGACGTAAACCCTGCATCAGATCGTCATATTGCTCACTCCAATCTTGCTTAAGCTGATAGGCAAGCCAATTCGGTAAGCTGTGTTTTTTATCACATTTCTTGCGGAACTTACTTGGGTTTTTAGCGACTTTACGCAAGATGGCATTGATTAAACCCGTCGCGTGCGCAAATTCGATTTCTTTTGCTGCTTCAACTGTTTCATGAATCGCCGCATGGTCAGCCACTTGCAAATAAAGCAGCTGGGTTAAACCTACTTGAATCGTCGTACGTACTTCTTTTTCATCAATAGAGTTATCAGCCAGACTATCGAGTAGGCGCTCAAGCGCATACCACTGGCGCAACGTGGTAAGCAATAACGCATGAGCAAACCCTTTATCACCATCATGCAAACTGTTCAATAACGGGTCAAGGACGCTTGCAAGCGACTGACCATTTTGAATCGCCAGTAAAGTACGAATGACGCGGACGCGGACGCTACCATTCATGATAAGGTTGCTTGACGGTTTGAGCTTATTGTTTCTTGGCGCAGTGCTTCTCATTAAATTGAATTTCCTTGACGTCTAATAATTAGCGTCTGATAAAAGTTGGAGTGTTTGGTATTAAATAACGAATATAAAAATAAATAAGGTTAAGCTGTATTAAACTGATTTAGGAGCAATTATTTTGAGTCTGCTGTGAACTGGTCACCATCATTCAGTTGGTTGCCATGGCAGATTTGCTCGGCAGTCATTGGTTTACTACCAGCAAACTGTAATTGGGTAATGGCTAAAGTACTGGCTTGCGGTTTTTCGACATCATTATCAATATTACTGTCATGACCACAAGCTACCAATATCGCTTTGCGTCCAACGCTGATGACCGTACCAGCAGGCTGATTGGTTTGCTGCGACGGATTCACAGGTAAGCTGGCTAAAATTTTGACGCGCTGCCCTGCCAAAAAACTATAAGCACCTGGCCATGGCGTCAGTCCACGAATTTGTCGCTCAATTTCAGTAGCGGATTGTGTCCAGTCGATTTCACCTTCAGTTTTGACGAGTTTTTCAGCGTAATTGGCTTGACTGTCATCTTGAGCGATTGCTTGAGCTTGATAATGTGGCAAGTCTTGTAGCACAGTAATAATCGCCGTCGCCCCAAGCTCAGCCATTTTATCATGGAGGCTGGCAGCCGTATCATCAGCCTTAATAGGTGCGCTGACTTTATAAAGCATGTCGCCAGTATCAAGCCCTTTATCCATCTGCATAATGGTAATGCCCGTCTCGCTATCACCCGCCAATAATGCACGGTGAATAGGTGCTGCACCGCGCCAGCGTGGCAGTAGTGAGGCATGAATATTGAGGCAACCATAAGTCGGTGTGGTCAATACCCCAATCGGCAATATCAAGCCATAAGCCGCGACAATCATCACATCTGGCTGATAACTACGCAGAGTCTCACGTGCCGTCAACCCTTCCATGCTAGATTTTTTAAAGGTGAGAGGTTGCTCAACGGCAATATCATGCGCCAATGCGACTTGCTTTACTGCAGAGGCTGATAATTTTTGACCCCGTCCTGCCTTGCGATCAGGTTGCGTATACACAGCGACGATGTCTATATTCAACGCTTCTTGCTGGCTGATAAGCGCCTCAAGACTAACGGCGGCAAACTCAGGAGTGCCAGCAAAAGCAACTCTTAAGCGCTTACTAGATGAGCAATCTTTCGTCGTAGATGGCATGGATAAATCGGAGGCAGAAGCAATTGTAGTCATAAACAGGCATTATATAGGGTTGGTTGACTCATTATAGGTGAGTTTGCGATGTTGTGCCATGGTTGTAATGACGGTAATCGAGCGTTACCAATGATACGGTTTATCTTTATAATAGAAAGCAAGCAGGGCACTCTTATTGATGAGTTTATTTACAAAACAATGCGTGATTGAGCGATATTCCACTGCCATTCGCCATTTTTTTCTAGATAATAGCTGTACAACCGTAAAAGACAAAACGGCTTGAATAAACCAGCTACTGTGCCAAACTGATGACTTACTCACTATGTTTCTTGTGTCGATATAGGACCACGCTTTCATGCAACAGTTTCAGTCCTTACAGCGCTTACTCATATTTTATGCACTGACCTTGCTGGTCATGTTGTCTATCTATTATTTTGCGCTGTTTCACGAGATGAAAAACCAAAGTGAACAGCAAAGTATCGATAATTTCCATACATTGCAGTATGAAGTCACTGAACGTGATGATCTTTTAAACCCTGACATTAAAAGGATTTTAGAAAAACCTATATTTGAAGACATAAGCTATCAGCTGGTTTTTATGATGCCCTCTGGGCAGACTTATATCCATCGCCATACTCAGCCCAATGAGCCTGCTTTTGCTAACGTTACGTTTCCTATTATTAGCTCATCTCCTTCTAATAATGGCAGTCATAGTGCTTACACGCTCAATAATCGCAACTTAACCGGCACCATTAAACTCAAAAGTGGTCATCAGCTTTATATTATATTGCGCCATAAGCCGCTGATCATTGACTGGATATCATATCGCTACTGGTTGCCATTGATGGCAGCGATCATGCTTTTTATTATCGCTTTGCTGTATATGCTCAATCGTCGCACCAATTGGGAACAGCTGCTAGTTTATACTGACAATCTAAGTAGCCACGCAAAAGAAGCCTATAGTCCGCCGCCTTTTTTGCAAAAAAAATCTACGCCTGAGTTTCTGCGTTTAGGCCATGCGCTGAGCCGTGTCAGCTACCAGTTGCATAATGACTATCGCCGCATTAAAACCCTAACACACCGTCTTGAACGTTTAGTTGATCAATCCCCTTTACCGATGCTAATGATCATGCGTCATGGTCAAATCAGCTTTTTCAATAAACGTTTTGAACAAATATTCTTGTCTTTACCGCAAAGCGATAGTAACTATGAAATGACGGATTTTATCGCGGGTAAAGATGAATCTACGCAACGATTGCTGCAAACGTTATCCAACCTACGCGTCACTCGTACCTTAACAGTCTACGGGTTAGAAAATGGACAAGCTTACCAATTGCACGTTACGCCATGGTTTGGTGAACATGGTCAGGTTCACGGCTTTACCGTACTGCTGAATAATGTTAATGAATTTGCCAGTCAAATAGGGCAATTACAGCAACAAAATCAACGACTACAACGCCAAACTGATGAATTTAATACGATTAAATCGACGATGGGTCATGATTTGCGCCTGCCGTTAGAAGCAATGATTGACACGCTAGAACCGATTGATCCTGAGACCTTGACTGCTGCGCAGAATGACATTTTAATATCCTTAATTAAAAGCAGTCAAAGTATGCTCACGACGCTTAATGATGTGCTAGACATCGAGGAGATAACGGTAAGAAAAACCCGCCTAAGCATTGAGCCTGTTGATATTTATAGACTGGGGCAACAGGTCAGTCAGTCATTTATAGAAAGGATAAGGCAGCAAGGACTTGAGCTGCTGTACTTTTTTGTACCTGACGGTCCGCGTTGTATTGATACAGACCATCAGCGCCTACAGCAAATCTTGTACGACTTATTAGATAACGCGGTGAAATTTACCACTTCTGGCTATGTATCACTGACCATCGAAACAGTCAGTAATGCAGAGCTATTAGCAACAAAAAACCGAAGCTTAGTAAATCTTAATAAAGACCTTACACTGATTAAAAATAGTCAAATCAATAAAGACAATCCCAATCATGCCTCACACGACTGGATTCGTTTTAGCATAAAAGACAGCGGTATGGGCATCGATATAGCGAAGCAACATCAACTGTTGGTTCAGCTTAATAAAAGCAGCAATCAAAACACCCATCGAAACGTTAATTACATGCAAAATAACACGACTGGGCAAGGCCTAGGGTTAAATAACGTCAATAGTTTTGCGCGATTATTGGGTGGTTTTATTGAAATAAAAAGCACGATGACTGAAGGCAGCAGTCTGAATCTTTATCTGCCTTGCAGACGTCCAAACTATCAGCCTATTTATCATCATAGTCAGCATTTGACTCATATCCATCTAATAGCAGTGATTAAACAACCACTACGTGCCAAACATCTGCGCGATTTTTGTGCATATTTATCGATGCCAGCTACTATCTACACTTCTATAGATAAATCAGACCTACAACAATTAATCGAAAAATTGGCACAAGACAAGCAAAGACTCGCCCCTATCTTGCTATTAGATTATGAATATTATGAAACCCTGTCTATTGCTTCCGCTGATCAGGCAATAGGGAATAATGATAGACAACAAGCATTAAATACCCTACTCGATAATCCGTCGCTACCAAAGATACTACTTAGTATGAAACCTGAGCGCCGTATTCCCTCTATATTATTAGATAAATATGAAGGATTTTTGAGCAAGCCATTAGATGCGACTTTATTGCTCTCTGAATTACTGCGCTTAACCTTACCAGCGAGACAGAAGCTGGTTCAAGCCATAGAGATAAAAGAAGAGAATAAGCAGCTAGCAAACGAAGCAGATAAAGCGGCCAACGAGAATGTATTGCCACTTATCTTGGTAGTAGAAGACAGTCCAACCAATCAGAAAATAACGTGCAAGATATTGAGTAAACTTGGTTATCGTAGTGTGGTCGCAGAAGATGGTCAGCAAGCGTTAGATATGCTACAACAACAGCGTCAAGATATCTCACTCATTTTGATGGACTGTCGCATGCCTGTCATGGATGGGCTACAGGCTACCCAAGCGATTCGTGCGCAAGGCGATAAAATTGCGATTGTGGCGCTGACTGCAAACAACACCAAAGAAGATCGCGACGCTTGTATAGAAGTAGGAATGGATGAGTTTTTAGCCAAACCGATCAATAAAAAAGAGCTAGAGTCGGTTTTACAGAGCTTCATAAAATCATGACAATCTGTAAAACCTACTTTTTAGGTTTAAACCAATTACTTCATAAATCAGCTATTTCATAAAACCATTATCTGCTAAAAATGCTTCTGTAATTTGGCTTTGCGGACTTGGCGTATTCATACCACTGGTTTGCGACTTATTTAACAAACGTTCTAAATAGCGCGCGACGATATCCACTTCGATATTGACTTTATTTCCAACCAGCCAATGCTTAGCGATATTGGTCACTTGTGCGGTATGTGGAATGATATTTAAAGAGACAATATTGTCTCGTACAAGGTTGGTCGTCAGACTAATACCATCAACCGTGATGGAGCCTTTGGTCGCTGTATAGTGCGCCAGATCTTGTGGTATCTCAATTTCGATATAGATAGAGCGCGCATCTTGTTGCAGCTTACTGACCACGCCGACGCCATCGACGTGACCCGCGACGATATGACCACCAAAACGTGTGGTTGGTAGCATCGCTTTCTCTAAATTCACCGTGTGACCAGCTTTCAAGGTTTCTAATGCGGTACGAGCAATAGTTTCACGTGAAACATCGACCGAGTAATGATTACTACCTAGGTCTACGACGGTTAAGCAGATACCATTGGAGGCAATAGAATCTCCTAGCTTCACATCACTAAAGTCTAAACCATCAGATTCTATCGTCAAACGTATATCACCGCCCGTAGGCTGCATGGACTTAACCTTTCCAACACTCTCTATAATTCCAGTAAACATATCGACCTCATTTCATTATGATGTTGTCTTTATAGACAATATATTTTGATCTATTAATATTGTGCTAGCATTTGTCTAAGCCAGTTTTTTCAGTGCAACTTGAGCTTAATTGAGCCTATGATGGGATAGATTGTGGATAAGTACTGACAAATCAACTCATAACGTATTAAAACACGCATTTCCGTTAAGTTATCCACAGAAAACAAGATGTTGGCTAATATCAATAAAGATTAGAAATAAAACCTAAGTTACTGATTACAAATGATTAATATCAATTTTTTATAAAAAACCTAGTTTTCTGTTTCATGTGAAACAAAGTTATGCACAGTTTCATGTGGAACCTTGTACGACACTGGCTGCTTATCCACACTTAGCAAGTATTTAGCACAAACTGTGGATAAGCTGTTTATGAATAACCAGTTATAGCGGTAATAAAGTCAATTTAAGGTCAGGACTTAATGTTTCATGGCTATAAATATTAAAACGCAACTGCTGAGCTAGAGACAATGGGTTAAAATCGACCATCGGTCTTGCTTGCGCGCCTAACAAACAAGGCGCCTGATAGACAATCAACTCATCTACCAATTGTTGGCTTAAGAAACTACCAGCAACACTAGCACCGGCCTCTACCAACACGTCATAACATTGATGATCACTGACTAATTTTTTTAGTAATTCAGTCAAATTATCTTCGCGCCAATAAATCGTATCCGGTCGACGGCATAACTGATAGTCAGACTGTAAGCTGTGTTCTAAGCGCTGACGCCTATCGAGTACGACAACCTTAGGAGCAGGAACTTGTTCAGGTGGCACAGCTAATTGGTTAGAACGTACATTAAGCTGTGGATTATCCGCGATAACCGTCTCACTACCAGTAATAATCGCGCCACTTTGAGCACGTAGCTTCTGCACATCTTCGCGGGCAGCCGCTGAGGTAATCCATTTCGACTCCCCAGATGCCATTGCGGTACGACCGTCAAGGCTGGTGGCAATTTTCAGCCGTACATAAGGCATCTGGGTGCGCATTGCCTTTAAAAATCCACGATTTAAAGCTTCTGCTTGCTCGGTTAATATACCGACTGTCACTTGAATCCCAGCCTGTTCTAACAGTTTTACACCACGTCCTGCCACTTGTGGATTGGGATCAAGCCCTGCGATTACGACACGTTTCACACTGGCATCAATAAGGCCCAAAGCACAAGGTGGCGTACGCCCCGTATGACTACAAGGCTCTAAAGTCACATAGGCGGTTGCACCTAAAGCCCTCGCACCCGCTTCTTTTAGCGCAAATACTTCTGCATGAGGCTGACCAGCTTTCGGATGAAACCCTTGACCGACGATCGCTTCTGCTTGCACGATAACACAGCCTACCGCTGGATTAGGTCTGGTGGTATATAAACCCTGTTTGGCTTGTTCGATCGCAAGCATCATAAAGTAGCGGTCTTGCGCATTCTGAGTATGGTTTGAGACTGGCATAAAAGTAGACTTCATTAATGATTACAGAAAATTCTATCTAAGAAAAAAATTGAGCTAAAAAGTAAATAGGTAAGATTCGATTGTATTCATCAATTTACTTATCATTTGGACGAATATTGGCAATCTCTTGATGGAAAGCATCAATATCTTGAAAGTCGCGGTAAACACTAGCAAAGCGCACATAAGCAACATCATCTAACGTCTTAAGCTCACTCATGATAATCTCACCCAACACCTTACTACTGATTTCACGCTCACCCATCTGTCTAACACGCTTCTCAATACGGCTTATCATCGCTTCTTGTTCATCAATGGTGATAGGGCGCTTTTGTAGAGGTAATAAGATAGAACGACGCAGTTTTTCGTTATCATAAGGCTCAATTTTACCGCTTGACTTGATGATTCTTGGCATGACTACTTCTACCATCTCAAAAGTAGTGAAACGCTCTTGGCAGCTATTGCATGAGCGGCGACGACGGACTTGCGCACCTTCTGCCGCCAGACGCGAATCAATAACTTTAGTCTCTGACGCGTTACAATACGGGCAATGCATAGCGTTTCCTTATTTTAATATTAAGCGTAAGAATCACAGTCACTATTTATAAGAGCGAATGATAAGACCAAACTATAAGACCGTAATTTCTGAGAATTAACGAGCTGTATCAGGCAATTCAAAAAAATCGTCTGATTATTTTCCAATACAGAAACTACCAAAGATTTTGCCCAACAAGTCATCCGCACTAAACGCTCCCGTAATCTCACCCAAACTGTTCTGAGCTTGGCGTAAGCTTTCAGCGACTAACTCTCCTGCTTGAAAGACCGTTAACTGCTCATGAGCCTCTGCTAAATAGTTGGCTGTGCGTCTAAGTGCATCTATATGACGTGTACGAGCAATTAGGCTATTTTCTGGCGGATGAAAACCGACCTTAGCACATAACGCTTCGACCAGATTATCGATACCAGCGCCTGTTTCACATGAAACATTAACTTGTTCATAACCACGTTCTTTTATTGCGATTTGCGAGACAGAGGGTATTTGACTGCTATTATCATCTAGTAAGTCACTTAACAAATCACTCTTATTAGCAATAATCAATAAGCGTTTAGCCTCTGGTAATTCACCAAATAATTGTTCTGCAAGCTGTAGCGGCGTACTTTCTTCTTCAAGATCACGAGTCACATCGTAGACCATCAGTAGCATATCAGCCTGCGTAATGGCGGTACGTGCTCGTTCAATCCCAATACGCTCTACCGTGTCTTCTGTGTCGCGCAGACCTGCAGTATCGGTCAAATGCAGCGTCAAACCATTGAGCACGACGGTCTCTTGCAGCGTATCACGCGTCGTACCTGCAATGTCAGTAACGATAGCACGTTCTTGCCCTGCCAGACGATTCAGCAAGCTTGATTTACCTGCATTTGGTCTACCTGCTAAGACCACATGAATACCATCACGTAAAAGCTGACCTTGCTTGGCGGTCGCCAATACTTGCTGTATCTTGTCTTGCGTTTGTTCAAGTTTACTTTGTATGACGCCGTCTGATAAAAAATCCACGTCTTCTTCGTCAGGGAAATCAATTGCCGCTTCAACATGCAAACGCAGATGAATAAGCTGCTCTAATAGCTGATTAATCTTCTTTGAAAACTCACCACTAAGGGAGCGAATGGCACTACTCGCAGCGGCAGCACTGGTCGCATCAATGGCATCAGCGATAGCCTCTGCTTGTACCAAATCCAATTTATCATTATCAAAAGCACGATAAGAGAATTCCCCAGCACCTGCTTGTTTTGCGCCCAGCTCAAATACCCTTGCTAACAGTTGGTTTTGTAGAATCATGCCGCCATGCCCTTGCAGCTCAATCACATCTTCCCCTGTGAACGAATGCGGGCCTTTAAAGTACAGCACTAATCCTTCATCAATGACTGTACCATTATCCTGATAAAAACGACAAAAACTGGCCATGCGTGGCGTAAAAGCAGACTTACCCGTTAGTGTACAGGCAATGTCATAAGCACGCGCACCCGACAGACGTACAACACCAACGCCACCTCTTCCAAGCGGTGTGGCAATAGCAGCAATCGTGGCCAAGCCAGATGCTTTTGGTGGTTCAGATGATTTAGGTACGTTTGACGCCATCTCTAGGGAATCCACAATTACTCTCAATAGCTAAAAACTCCATTATAGACGGCTGGACACAGACTGACAAAGCAAACTTTAAATAGCCATGCTTTGCGCTTATTTTATTTCAAATCAGTGAGCGATAATAGAAATGTCACGCATAAAAAAACCACCGCCGTAGCGATGGTCTTTTATCAATTAATGAGCTACTTAGTCCAATACTTTAACAGTACGACGCTTTTGCTCTTCTTCGACTTTTTTATTGACAATATATTGCTGAGTCATACTGAACAAGTTGTTGACTGTCCAGTATAGTACGAGACCAGCTGGGAAAAATAGCATGAAAGCAGTAAAAATGATTGGTAAGAACTTCATCACTTTCGCTTGCATCGGATCAGCTGGCTGCGGGTTTAGCTGCTGCTGTACAAACATCGAGGCACCCATCAGCAATGGTAAAATAAACCAAGGATCCATCGCCGATAAATCCTGAATCCATAAAATCCAAGGTGCATGACGCAGCTCAACACTCTCAACCAACACCCAATATAACGCTAAGAAGATAGGCATTTGCATCAAAATAGGCAAACAACCTGCCATTGGATTGACTTTTTCTTCTTTATAAATAGCCATCATTTCTTGCGACATCTTCATTCGATCGTCGCCATGCTCTTCTTTAAGTGCGGCTAATCTTGGCGCAATCGCACGCATCTTCGCCATCGAATAGTAGCTCTTATTCGAGAACCACATCAGAGCAATTTTAACTAAAATCGTCAATACAATGATTGACCAACCCCAGTTACCGATGACTTTATGAATACCGTCCAAGATGGCAAATAAAATTTTCGATATTGGCCATAACAACCCATAATCGACTGTTTTATTAAGGCCTACTGCCACATCTTTTAGCTCAGATTGTACTTTAGGACCAGCGTATAACGTGGCATCTAATGTCACTTGTTTATTCGGCGCGACATTGACGGGTTGACTGTTGAAACCGATGAAGTAATCATCGCCTGTTTCACGGCTAAAGAAAGTAGCGGTAAAGTTTTCAGGTATCCATGCTGATACAAAATAATGCTGCACAACACCAACCCAACCTTTATCACTACTAACAGCTAGCTCACCATCATTAAAGTCTTTAAATTTGAGCTTATTATATGGATCATCAGGGGTACCCCAAGCGCCGCCTAAGTAAGTCGCCATACTAAGCGCACCTTTATCAGACATACCTGGATCTTTACTGTCATCACGTTTCAACTGGGCAAATAGTTGACCTTGCCACGGTTGTGTAGAAGCATTTTGTATTTGATAGCTAATATCAATCGGATATTTATTTTCAGTAAAGGTAAATGTCTTAGTAACGGTCACGCCATCTTTTTTATAAGTAAGCGGTACTGACAGCGTCTGTTGCCCTGCTTCCATGACGTAATTATTAGCAGTGTGGCTGTATTTGGCACGACCTTCTGCAGTATCAATACCGTTAGGACCAATAAGACCAGACTGAGCCACATACACGCGATTACTATTATTCTCTAGCAATACGAAAGGCTTATCGCTATCGAGTGTTGCGTCATACTGCTTAAGAGCAGCATAAACAATATCGCCGCCTTCTGGGTTGATCTTTATATCATAGCGATCGGTAGTGACCGTGATTAATCCCGTGTCTTTAGCAGGCGTTGCCGTCACAGCATCATTAGCGACTGTATTGTTATCAACAGGCAACGTCTGTACCGGAATATCACCTGCGGCACCAGTTGTCGAAGGGATGTCAGCACCTACTGAAGTAGTGGTTTCTGACACCGCATCTACAGCTGGCGCATCGGCATAATCATCTCGCCATGCCAAAATCAGCAGATAAGCGGTGATTAACATCGCAATGATGATCATCACCCGAAATATCTTTTGCATAAACCTTTCCTAGATTAAAAAATTAGGGAATGAAAAATTAGGGCATGTGTCATGACCGTACAATTATCATCATATGTGACAACAGTATTGCCAGTCATTTACATAAAATGTGCATCATTTTACTAAAAATCTGCCTTAAATGATACCAAGAGTGTGGATAACTTGTGGGTAACTAAATAGATATCCACAACTTCGCAGTCGATGACGAACGCTATGTTAGTTTCATCATATGGTTTAAGCGAGACACATAGCCTTTATTATCTCTAAAAACATATAAACCTTGAACTTTGATACTAGTAGCTAGTGCGTTAAAAGGTACATATTGATAATGATAAGAAGATAACGGTAGCGGCACAAAATCAATGCCGTGTCCACCCAAAGGATGACAACTGCTGATACGTTTTAATAATAACCAACTGCCTGCTCGGACTCCATGCCATGCCAAAGCTTGTTTACCGTAATTCGAGCACGTAGGGTAATAGCGGCAACGAGCAGGTAATAGTGGACTTATTAACTTTTGATAAAAAATAATAAAATAATAAATAATTCTATAAAGAATATTATTTAAATTAATAAATAAAAAATTCATTTTATTTTTTTTCTATTTTTTTAATAATATTAATTATTTGATTTTTTAATTCTTTATTATCTATATCTTTTATAGATTTTTTAACAATAAAAACAATATCTTTGTTTTCTAAAGAATGAGCCTTTACACGAAAATGCTCACGTATTTGACGCTTGATTAAATTTCGCGCGACAGCCGTAGGAACTTTACGCTTGGTGATAGCCATGCCGACTCGTGGCTTATCATGATCATTGGTACGCACAAATGCCATTAGATGGCTCTGATGAAGCTTACGCTCAGGTGCATCAAAAACCTCACGGAAGGCTGCAGGCGTGAGCAAACGCTGCTCTTTGGTGAAGCGGGCATTAGCTGCCGCTGAAACAGTATTGGACATAGCACAACCTAGTATAAGAGCGAATAACGGTAGCGGAAATAATAGCGCAGAAATAACAACAAAGTACAGAGACAAAAAAAGCGCCGATGTGGGCGCTTTTAATATATGGCTAAGTGTCAGTTGTGGTGATTGACTATCGCAATCTATAAATAATAGAAACACAACAAGCACTATAAGCCATGCTTATCGCAATCTACTGATTATACAGTAAGACGATGACGTCCTTTAGCGCGGCGACGAGCTAAGACCTGACGGCCTTTTTTAGTTGCCATACGAGCACGGAAACCGTGAGTACGTTTACGCTTGATCACGCTTGGTTGGAATGTACGTTTCATAACTCACCTATCAAAATAATGGACTAAATTCGTAATAACGGAGGATTATACCACCGCATAGAATCTTGGTCAATGAACTAATTTAATCTATGTCAATGCAGACAGATATTTTGACAGAGGAAATATCATTTTAAATGATTCATCGTGTGTAAAGTTCATATTCATAACTAAAAAATAACGACTCAGTTAATTAATTCAGTGATGGATTCCTAAAAGTTATCCACAGTTTGTGTCGAAATCTATAATAATTAACTATTAATATATATAAGTATTGTTGTTATTGGGAGCTCGATTATCTGTGGCTAAGTAAGTTTTCCTTTTTATTATCAATGTATTGTACTATGGGTAAACCTGTGGATAACCTGTGGGCTAAATATGGATAACTTACCTTTCAAAGTTATGCACAAAAGTATCCACAGCCTTATCCCCAAAAAACAAGGTTTTATCCACAGGGTATTTGTGTTAGATTAGCCTCTACTTAATATGTGGCTTCGTATAGTTTATCAACGTAACTTCCAATATGGTTTCCAACGGAAATAATTGCGGAAAATATGAAGGGCTACGCAACAGATCACACTGCTAAAATACAAATATTATTTCAAATTATAGGGTTAGTATTTTTCATGATAGACACAGCAAATATTTGGGATAAATGTCTAAATGACCTACGATATAACGTCAAAGACAACGTATTTACTATGTGGTTGAGACCATTGTCAGCTCATCAAGAGGCGCAAACGCTGACTATACTTGCTCCTAATGATTATTTTGTGACTTACATCAAAAAAAATCACTTGCAAGAGATACAGCAGCTGGTTGCTAAGCACAGTCAGGGAAGTATCGAAGAGGTAGTTGTGCGTGTTGATAACGCTGGCCGCGATAACGAAGACAATCGTCAATTGCAATCAGGGTCTTTGTTTGATGAAGATAAACCCTCCCCTACCCCTGCAGACCATAAGTTTGAAACCATTCATCATAACAATGCAAAAGCAGATATTGATGCCAATATGCGTCACGCAGAATTGGTTGATTCAGCTGATGCCAAGTCGTTAAGTTATCTAAACCCTGACTTTACTTTTGAAACTTTTGTCACTGGCAAATCTAACAATCTGGCTTATAAAGCCTGTTATGAGCTTGGTAAGCGCCAGTCAAAAAATCGACACAATCCTTTATTTATATACGGACCTTCTGGTTTGGGAAAAACACATTTAATGCATTCTGTAGCACATCGCTATTTAAAAAATAATCAAAGTTTTTATTATTTCACTTCTGAAAAATTTATTAATCAATTGGTTTATTCATTAAGAAATAATAAAATAGAAGATTTTAAAAAGAAAATTAAAAAAGTTGATTTATTGATTGTAGATGATATTCATGTATTGGCAGGAAAAACCAAAAGTAGTAATGAGTTTTTGACATTATTTGCAGATTTTACCAGTGGTGATAAACAACTGATTTTGGCTTCAGATCGTCATCCTTCGCAAATGACCGAATTTGATGAACGTTTTAGATCGCGATTTTCTTGGGGGCTCACTGTAGCAGTTGATCCGCCTGAGATTGATACTCGTGTGCAAATTTTGCAGAAAAAAGCAGCTTCATATGGTATGACACTGCCTAAAGAATGCGCATTATTCATCGCTCAAAACGTGGTTTCAAATGTTAGGCGTTTAGAAGGTGCTCTAAATCAAGTTTTTGCTAATGCTAATTTGACGGGTGCACAGATTACTCTTGAAATGGTGCAATATGCGCTAAAAGACATCGTCGCGATGCGTGTGCAAGCTGTGAATATGGATAATATTCGCAAAGTGGTTGCTGAGTACTATGACGTGACCATCAAAGAAATGATGGGTCGTAAGCGTACACGCAGTATTGCTAGACCTCGCCAAATTGCGATGGCACTATCACGTGAATTGACCGGTGATAGCTTTCCTGAAATTGGTCAGTCATTCGGTGGGCGCGATCATACAACGGTGATGCATGCTTGCGATAAAGTTAATGAGCTACGAGCAGCGGATCCTGCGTTTGATAAGGATTACAAAACACTGGCATTGATGCTGCAAGCGGGTTAGTAGGTCGCGGTATCACTATGTTTTAGTGGATTGATATGGTTTATAATATTAAAAATACGAGTAGACAGACAGCGAATGGATTATAGTCAATAGACAGGGTATGATTAAGCCATTATTGTTAAGTTTTATAATAAAAATCATTTAAATAAGAGTAACCAAGCATGCAATTATCGATTAATCGAGAGTCGTTACTAAAAGCCATTAATTTGATCGCCAAGGCTGCTGATAAACGGCACAATATGGTTATTTTAGGCAATATCAAGCTACAGCTATCCGAATCAACGCTTATTTTGACGGCTTCTGATTTAGAAGTAGAGCTGACATCGACTTTGAAACTGCCTGCTGGTGCTTGTGTTGAAGCTGGTACCACGACTTTACCTGCAACAAAGTTAAAAGACATCTGTAAATCATTGCCTGCACAAGCTCAAATTAATTTGGCCACTCAAGAAAATGAACGCTGCTTATTAACCAGTGGCAAGAGTCGCTTTACCTTAGGCACATTACCTAGCGAAGATTATCCGAGTTTAGGTAATCCCGAAAATATCACGCCATTGACCATCAGTCGCAATCGTCTTATCGATTTGATTCATAAAACGCAGTTTGCAATGGCGATTCAAGATGTACGCTATTATTTGACTGGCATGTTGTTTGATGTGTCGCAACAGCAGCTGACGACGGTTGCAACCGATGGGCATCGATTGGCTTTGGCGCGCAGCGTTATCGATGTCAGTGCTGATTTAAATATGCAGGCTATTTTGCCCCGTAAAGCTGTCATTGAGCTTGAGCGCTTGGCCTCTGAGCTAGGAAAAATGCTTGGTGAGCAAGACAATCAGGTCACCTTGAGCTTCGGTCGTGAGTTTTTGCAAGTGAGCTTACCCTTTGGTGACATTGATAGTGCGGGGCAGGTCAATCAAAACCTGATGGTTACTTTCACTGCGCGTCTGATTGATGGAAAATTTCCTGATTATCGCCGAGTGATGCCAAGTAATACGGATAAATTGGCTTTATTCAATCAAGAAAAAATGACGGACGTACTGCGCCGTGTCGCAATTTTAAGTAATGAAAAATCTCGCGGTGTGGTGTTTAATTTTGCCAGCGATGGCATGGTAGAAGTTCGTGCTAATAATGCAGAGCAAGATGAAGCGGTGGAGATGATACAGGCGAAGTATCAAGGTGAGCCGATGGAGCTGTCTTTTAATGCGGCTTATTTACAAGATGTGCTTGGTGTGATTCAAGGTGATTTGCAAATGCACATGAGTCAATCAAACGCGTCGGTGCTAGTCAATCAGCTGAATGATGAGTTCCATCAGTATGTCATTATGCCAATGCGTATATAGTGTGTTTTCCTTTAAAAAGACACAGCATTGACCCTCAATAACACATTTCAGAACGCTTTATTTTCAACATCAAAAATTGGTTTTTATTGAACTTTTGCCTGCTAATATAGCAGACGTTAATGGGCGGCTATCGATATTATGATTGAACGTCTACAAATATCACATCTGAGAAATCTCACTCAAGTTAGCTTAGAGCCTGCTGCTTGCAACGTCATTATCGGTGCGAACGGTAGTGGAAAGACTTCGCTTCTCGAAGCCATATTTTTGCTATCCAGAGGCAAGAGCTTTCGCCATCATCAGCCCAAGCGCTATATTCAGCATCACAAAGACAGCACGACTGTATACGCTAGGCTTGATGATAGTAGTACCTTAGCTATCCAAAAACAAGCTGACGCGACCACGGTGCTACGGCTCAATCAAACCACTGTCTATAACCAAAGCATCTTAACTGAGCAGCTACCAACGCTACTGATAGATCCATCGACGATGGATATGTTAGAGCAGGGCAGTGCTAGTCGTCGCCAGCTGTTAGATTGGCTAGTGTTTCACATGAAACAAGGGTTTCATCCGCAATGGCTCGCCTATCAGCGTCTATTAAAACAGCGCAATAGTTTACTAAAAAAGACACGTCATTTGACCCAAGTGCAGCTCGCTGAACTAAAATCGTGGGACAAAGGACTTAGTAATCATGCGGCACTGATTCATCATTATCGTGAACGGATATTCGCAGAATGGCAGCCTTATTTTGCTGAAAGTATCGCGCAGTTATTGCCTGCTTATGCGGAGCAATTGAGCCTTAGCTATAATGCTGGTTATGATACGAATGTTGCGCTAGATATACAGCTTAACGAGCGCTTAGAACAGGATTTGCAACTGGGATATACTCGTATCGGTAATCACCGTGCTGATATTCATGTGCATTGGCGCTCTAATGACTCGGCAGCGTCGAATAACAATTTCTCAGATACAATGCATGAAGCGGACACTAACCTCAAAGTACCTGTTATAAAAGAGCAGGCAGCCAATGTGTTGTCGCGTGGTGAAAAAAAGCTATTAATTACAGCACTGCGTTTATCGCAACTGCCATTACTGCTAAATACTCAAAAGACTAATGATGTATCAAATGATAGTGCTCATGCTCAGGTGACACCAGTGGTATTGCTAGATGATATTACTGCAGAGCTTGATGATAGGGCGATAGATATTCTATTGTCGACGTTAGCGCAGCTGCCATGTCAGGTATTTATGACCAGCTTAACCGATGATATTTTGCCGTTAGTGCATGAATATTGGTCAGAACCTAATATGTTTCATGTGAAACAAGGTCAAATTTTTAGTCCTTAATTATCTCCTTTATATTATCTCCTTTATATTATTTCCTTTCTCCACGGCCTTTCGTATCGATACTTATCTACCTGTCATTTCGCAGTGATATAGGCTATCTTTGCGAGCTGGTTTTATAGGCATAAAACGCTCAGTAAACAGTGACTTAGAGGCAAAAAAATGCTAAAATAGGGCTTTATTTTTGTCCTGTTCTCAGCAAGTTTTTTGATGGTGTTATATAGGTGTTTTCCAATGCCTGTAAATTTCTAAGTATTTGATAAATAGATGTTTTGTTTGCTCTCTTGGTTTTTATAATGTTTAAAAAAAGAAGCCGATGTTAGAAAAAAAAGCGCGGACTTGAAACTCTTTTTAAGTCGCTATCAACACTCAAGAATTTTTAGCTAATCGTGTATTAGCTGGTAATGCTTATCAAAGGTTTTGACTATAAAAATTAAGTCTAAAATAACGTTATGAGGCGTCATCGTAGTGGTGCGCTAATAACAAACGGCTGATTATGGCTAGATTAAGGAATGCACATGAGTGATTCATTACCTAACGACCACGAGCAACTGACGTCAGACAGCATTGCTGAAACTACGGCACCAGCGGTGGTTCCTGAAAGTTTACCTTCTGATTATAGCTCCAAAGATATTCGTGTATTGCGCGGGTTAGAAGCGGTACGCGTACGCCCTGGTATGTACATCGGTGATACGGATGATGGTACAGGCTTACATCATATGGTCTTTGAGGTGGTGGATAACTCTATCGATGAGGCTCTGGCGGGTCATTGTGATCAAATCGATATCATTATCCACGAAGACGAATCTGTGAGCGTTATGGATAATGGTCGCGGCGTGCCTGTCGATATCCATCCAGAAGAAGGTGTATCTGCGGCGCAGGTCATTATGACTGTCTTGCATGCAGGCGGTAAGTTCGATGATAACAGCTATAAAGTATCAGGCGGCTTACATGGTGTTGGTGTCTCGGTCGTTAACGCCCTATCGAAAAAGCTTGAAATGAACATCTGGCGTGAAGGTTATCACTACCATCAAACCTATACCGATGGGGTGCCTGATGCAGACATTCAGCAGATGGAACCAACCGACAAAACTGGTACGCAAATTCGCTTTTATCCAAGTAGCGATGTGTTTACTGGCACCATCTTTGAGTACGATATTTTAGCGAAGCGTTTGCGTGAGCTATCATTTTTGAACTCGGGCGTACGCATTGTTTTAACGGATGAGCGTATTGATAAGCGTCATGAGTTTGAACACAAAGGCGGCTTGTCAGAATTTGTCAGCTATATCAATGCTGGTAAAGATGGCATCAATGAAGTCTTTCATTTTGTGAGTGAGCAAGATGATGGTATCAGTGTCGAAGTGGCGTTACAGTGGACAGATACTTATAACGAAAAAGTGTTTTGTTTCACCAACAATATTCCCCAAAGGGATGGTGGTACGCATCTATCTGGCTTTCGTTCAGCGTTGACGCGTTGTTTGAATACCTATATGGATCGCGAGAATCTCTTTAAAAAAGAGAAGGTCGTTGCTACTGGTGATGATGCGCGTGAAGGTCTAACCGCTATCGTATCCGTTAAAGTTCCAGATCCTAAGTTTTCGAGTCAAACCAAAGATAAACTGGTATCAAGTGAAGTGAAATCTGCTGTCGAATCAGCAATGCATGATAAGTTTAATGATTATCTGCAAGAGAATCCAAGCGCTGGTAAGGCTATTGCTGGCAAAATAATTGATGCCGCTCGTGCTCGTGATGCCGCTCGTAAAGCCCGTGAGATGACGCGTCGTAAAACCACGTTAGATATCGCTGGTCTGCCTGGTAAGTTGGCAGATTGCCAAGAAAAAGATCCGGCATTGTCAGAACTTTACATTGTGGAGGGTGACTCTGCAGGTGGTTCAGCAAAACAAGGTCGTAGCCGCAAAACCCAAGCGATTTTGCCATTGAAAGGTAAAATCCTAAATGTAGAGCGCGCACGCTTTGACAAAATGCTGTCTTCTGCTGAGGTTGGTAACTTGATTACTGCGCTTGGTTGCGGCATTGGTCCAGACGAATATAATCCAGATAAAGTACGTTATCATAAAATCATCATCATGACCGATGCGGACGTTGATGGATCACATATTCGTACCCTGTTGCTGACTTTCTTCTTCCGTCAAACGCCTGAGTTGATCGAACGTGGTTATATTTATATCGCCCAACCACCGCTTTATAAAGTGAAAAAAGGTCGTCAAGAGCTGTACCTAAAAGACGACGAAGCACTCAAAGCGTACTTATTGTCTTCAACGATTGATAATACTAAGCTGCATATCAGTGCGGATGCTCCTGCTATTACTGGTCAAGCGCTAGAAACGCTACTAAATGATTATAACCAAACGCAGCTTATCAAAGCCCGTTTGCAGATTCGTTTCCCAGCGGTGTTATTGGATGCGCTGACGCATACGCCGAAGCTTAGCACTGATATGACTTATGATTTGCCTGCGATGCAAGCTTGGCAAGAGGCGATGCAAGCTCAGCTTGAGCACTTCGGTAGTGACTTGAGTCCGGAGATTGAACTGGTCAATATCCATGCGCCGCAGCCTAAAAATATGGATGCTGCTGCTGCTGATTTATTGGGTATGAAGCCTGTCATTGAAGTTGAAGGCGCGGAAAATGTTGACGCTGAAGCTCCAGTAGCAAAAGCACAGTGGCTACCGCGTATTACGGTGTATGTGCACCAGTTAGCTCATCATTATCTGCTAGATGCTAGCTTTATCAATTCCGGCGAGTACAGCAAGTTGCTGCGTTTGTCTGCTGAATGGAATACCTTGCTTGCAGAAGATGCCTTTATCCGCCGTGAAGCAACGACTGGTACGACCAAAGATATCCCTGTACGCGACTTTGATTACCTCTGGCAGCAGATGATGCTTGATGCGCGTCGTGGTCTAGCAATTCAGCGCTATAAAGGGCTGGGTGAAATGAACGCAGATCAGCTCTGGGATACCACGATGGATCCTGAAAACCGTCGTATGTTACGTGTGACGATTGAAGACGCGATTGCGGCGGATCATATGTTTACCTGCTTGATGGGTGATCATGTTGAACCGCGTCGTATCTTTATCGAAGAGAATGCGTTAACAGTCTCTAACCTAGATATTTAAATAGCATAATATTGTGACTCACTAAAAAACCACCGCTTTGGCAGTCAAGGCGGTGGTTTTTTAATGTTAGAATTGTTTCACGTGAAACTTGGTTTACGAATTGCTTTAGATAATGGATATAGAAATGATCGAAGTTTTTTTACTTGCGATAGCCTTGGCGATGGATGCATTTGCGGTCGCGATTGGGTTAGGGGCTAAGTCGCAAAAGCACTCATCTGCTTATGTGCTGCGTTTAGCGGTTTATGCAGCACTGTATTTTGGTATTGCGCAGGGTGTGATGCCGCTGATAGGTTATCTATTGGGTGCAGTATTGCTAGGCTGGTTGGCGACTGCTGCACCGTGGATTGGTGGTGGGATTCTTATTATGCTTGGCGCTAAGATGTTATATGAAGCGTTTAATGGTGAGGTTGAAGCGGTATTAGCAGACAGTTTTGACGTCAACATACAAGAAAAAATCAATCATCGTATGATGTTTACATTGGCTATCGCTACCAGTATTGATGCGATGGCAGCAGGCTTTACTTTGAATTTACTAGCAGTTAATGCGTGGCTAGCGTGCTTCATTATCGCTATTATCACCGCTGGATTTGGCTTTTGCGGTAGCTATTTAGGTAAGTCTTCTGGAACTTGGCTCGAGGATAAAGCTGAGATACTGGGTGGATTAGTACTGATAGCCATTGGCATAAAGGTGATGTTTATCCGTTAATAAGCATCATTATTTGAATTGATTCTCTACAATAAAAAGCACCCCTTTGATGATCAAAGGGGTGCTTTTTTAATAAAGACTTTGTTTCACGTGAAACAATAACTATTTTATATTAACTACTATTTACTCTTCGTCAGTATCAAAACGCCATGCGAGTATACGTGTGCTTTTTTGACCTTGGCTCATCTCAATGATGCGCATTTGGGCAACACCAAGTTGTTTTAACAGCAATTGCATTGGTTTCACGTTTTCTGATTTTGAGACTAAACTTGTGAACCAGCCAACATGCTCAGCGAAATCTTGACTCTCTTTTGCCATTTTGGTTAAGAAGGCAATCTCACCACCCTCAGACCATAGCTCTTTATGCTGACCACCAAAGTTTAGGTTTTGCGCGGCATTGCCAGATTTGGTTGAGCTGCGGCTAATTTGTACGTTCTCATTCTTACCGCGATGTCGTTGTAAATTATGCTGCTTACGGCTATTGGCTTCCATCGCTTCTTCTAATGAGGCATGGAACGGAGGATTACATACCACCACATCGAAGTAATCTTGGCGACCGATGATATTTTTAAAAATAAATTTAGGTTCGGTCTGTAGTTTGACTTTAACGGCACTTTTTAGCTTTGGATTGGTCTCACAAATAAGCGCGGCGGTATTGACCGAAATTGGGTCAATATCTGAAGCCGTAAAGCGCCAGCCGTAACTTTGGCTACCAACAATGGGGTAAATAGCACTGGCACCAGTACCAATATCAAGGGCATGGATTTCCTTGCCAGTCGGCGGTGTATTGTCTTTATTCACGTGCGTCGTTTGCGCAAGCAAATCAGCAATATAATGAATATAATCGGCACGTCCCGGAATCGGTGGACAGAGATAACCTTCCGGAATATCCCAAAACTTCACACCATAATAATTTGCTAGTAGTGCCTGATTAAGGACGCGCACGGCGGCACTGTCTGAGAAGTTAATCGTCGACTCGCCTTTGGGATTGGTAATGGTGTGCTTAGCAAGCTCAGGCAAAGCGCGAGTCAATACTTCAAAGTCATAACGACCTTGGTGCGGATTGCGCGGATGTAGCTGCCCTAATTTTTTGGCAGTTTCAGGCGATCTGTTTCGTTGATTGTTGGCGGTCGGGCGACGGTTCATAGGCTTACTGGTCATAGTATCGGGCTTTGATGTTTGAATATAATGCACCATTTTAGCAGATTTCACGAGTCACTAGCGTCTTATCGACTACGTAAAATCAGATTTAATCCCAATATTATCATCGCTGTACCCAATACGCGGTCGATCCAATGTTCAAAACGCTGAAAGCGACGATGAATGGCAGGAATAGACAGTAACATCACCACGGTACTAAACCATGCCATCTGCAAGACCATCATCCATACGCCATAAATAGCCAATTGCCACAGCGGTATATCGGGTGATAAAACGAGGGTAAATATCGCCACGAAATAGACGGGCGCTTTTGGATTAAATACATTGCAAAAAAAGCCACGACGCAGAATAGCAGCGGTTGAGTTTGTATCGGTAGGCGGTTTTTTATTAGAAATGGCTTTATCAGAAAGCTCGGTATGATTGGTAGAAGTCGTTTGCTTAATAAGCATATCTTGTGAAACGTGAACACCTGAATCTATTAGCTCTACTGGATTTGCTAATTCTGATGTTTTTTTAGCTTTGGCTTGAATACCTTGCCATCCTAGATAAATAAGATAACTGCCGCCCAACCATTTAATAGCAGTGAGTAGTGGCTGCGAATGGGCAATCACCGTTGCCAGTCCTAGCACCGAATAAGTGATGTGTATCGCAAGACCCAAGGTAATACCAAGGCTACAAATCAAACCTGTGCGTCTACCTTTTGCCAAGGTTTGCTGTGAGACTAATACAAAATCAGGACCCGGAGAGGCGGCAGCGAGTAGATGGACGCTGGTGATAAGCAAAAAACCGTGCCAAAATTCCATAAAATGCTCTGAGTCATGTCTTGAGTTGGATAATAGTTGCATATTAGCGTAAATGAGGTCAACTAATATCGATACCGGCTATTGATGCTCATGCTAAAACGATGCTTGCGTTGCACCGAACGTATGTCTATATTGAAAGTAAGTTACATAATTTTTAGCGGTATTAATTCGCCATGTGACAAACCATAAAACGATCGCTCTAATAAGGATAAAAACATGACTACGGAAAGTAATAATAGTAATTCTACTAGCAATGACACTCGCATTACCTATGACTTCCAAGATTACATCTGCCTAATCGGACTCAATCGTGCCGATAAACGCAATGCCTTTGATAGCCATATGATTAAGCAATTGTCTGACGCACTCACTAATTATGAAAACGATGCCAATCTTCGCTGTGCGCTGATATTCGCTCACGGTGAGCACTTTACCGCAGGTCTTGATTTGATGGAGCTACAAGATAAATGGGATAAAGGCGCATTTGAGTTTGCTGCCGACGAAATCGATCCGTGGGGAATCGGTGGCAAATTACGCAGTAAGCCAGTCGTCGTGGCAGTACAAGGCACCTGCTTTACCGCTGGGATTGAGTTGATGCTCAATAGTGATGTCGTTATCGCTAGTGATAACTGCAACTTTGCGCAAATGGAAGTTCAGCGCGGTATTATGCCGTTTGGTGGCGCGACTGTACGCTTTGTAGCAGCAGCTGGCTGGCAAAAAGCCATGCCGTATCTATTAACAGGTAAAAACTTTGACGCGCAAACGGCTGATAGACTGAATTTGGTCAGCGAAGTGGTGGCAAATGGAGAAGAATACGAGCGCGCGCTAACTATCGCTAAAGAGATTTGCAAAGCTGCACCGCTTGGCGTACAAGGATTACTATCCTCAGCACAAGAGGCCAGTCGCAATGGCGCAAAAGTAGCATTAGCTAATATTCATGGTTATCTGCCGCTTTTGTTTCATTCAGAAGATGCGAAAGAGGGTGCGATGGCGATGGTTGAGAGACGGGAAGCTGAGTTTGTGGGACGATAGATCTTTTCTGAAGTTCAACCTATCTAAAGCCCCACGCCAAACCCCTAAACCTAGTACCGTAATCTCAAATAGCAAAAACCCCGCCATGGCGAGGTCTCATTATTTTATCGAGTATAACTGGTGATAACTGCACCAGCGTTAGTAGCTTGGCACTGATTGACTACTATTATTTAGCTGATTTTTTATAGTAGTCAACCATCATAGTGCCTAATGTGCCGTTGTCATCGATAGTGACTATTCTAACCGTACCGGACTGTGATGCGGTACTAGACTGTACTTGTCCAGCATTACCTAAGACGACTTGGTTATTTTTAGCCGCCATTGCTCCGTTACCGATAGCGATGCTATTCATGCCGCCAGCCATAGATTTATTGCCTAGCGCTACCGAGTTTGCACCTTGTGCGGCTGCCGCTTCACCAACTGCGGTAGAGCGTACACCACTAGCATCGGCTAGATGACCAAAGGCTTGCGCGCGTTCGGCAGTGGCTTTTGATTGCCAACCGATAGACGTTGAGCCTAAACCTGCGGCATTGGCTTCCCCGCCAATAGCCGTTGCGGAGTTTAGACCTGCATTGGCTTTATTGCCGACAGCGACCGTATCGTTAGTACCACCAGCGATTGCAGCTTCGCCGACTGCGGTAGAGCGAACACCGCTAGCATTGGCTAGATGACCAAAGGCTTGCGCGCGTTCGGCAGTGGCTTTTGATTGCCAACCGATAGAGGTTGAGCCTAAACCTGCAGCGTTGGCTTGACCGCCGACAGCGGTTGCTGAGTTCAGACCTGCATTGGCCATATTACCGATAGCAACCGTGTCGTTAGTGCCGCTAGACATAGCACTATTGCCTAAAGTAATGGCAGTACTGTTCGTAGTGGTTTGGGTATTTGAAACTTGGGAGTCAGCACCTGTTGCCATAGCAGTGCATGCAGAAGTTGCGGCAATGGCGAGAGTAAGGGAACTGATTTTGAGTGCTAATTTTGATAGGGAATCCATTTTCATCATGCTAAATCCTTTTAGACAAGCCATCTTGGCTTAGTAGGGGGGGTGGGTAAAGGCCGATAGATTACAATCCTTGCAATGTCAGCGTACTTTGGCATAAATAACTTGATCATATGTAGAGTCCGCAACATTAATGTAACACTAATTTTTAACCATTTTCAAATAATGATAGCATTATATTTTCAAAGGTCATTTAAGCCGACGAATGAACAGTTATAATATAAAACTACCGTAAAGGAGAGCATCGGTGCTGTACAACTTTGATGAAATAATAGACAGACGTGATACGGGGTCGTTTAAATGGCATTATACCGATGACACCATTCCGCTGTGGGTCGCGGATATGGACTTTAAGACCGCCCAGCCTATTTTAGCGGCGATTGAGCAAGTAGCGCAGCATGGCATATTGGGTTACACCGTGCCGACCGAGCCGTTGTATCAAGCAATTATCGACTGGCATGGCAGTCGTTATGGCTTATCGCTTAACACGCAGGATATTCTTTTCTCTCCAGGCGTGGTACCAAGTTTGGTGCTGATGATGAAGGTGTTTACCGAGGCAGGGGATGCGGTACTCATCAATGATCCTATTTATACGCCTTTTATGACCAAGGTTTTGGACAATAATCGTAAGCTGGTGACTTCTGCATTACAGGAGAATGAGGGGCGATACTATCTGGATTTAGCTGATATAGAAGCTAAAATTATCGAGCATAAAGTTAAGCTGTATTTGCTGTGTAATCCGCATAATCCGGGCGGACGTGTATGGACAGCGGATGAGCTTGAAGCGCTGATTTTAATCTGCAAAAAGCACGATGTGGCGATTGTGAGTGATGAGATTCATCAAGATTTAACCTTGAAAGAGCATACATTTACGCCTTTTTTAACCCTAGCAACAGGCTATGAGCACAAAGTAGCCAGCCTAACCTCGATGACCAAAACCTTTAATGTTGCTGGTATCAAAGGCTCGATGATATTTGCTAAAGACAGCGGATTACTGAGTAAAATTAACCAGCAGCAGCGTTTAAGTGACGAACATGAGCTAAATTTATTTGCTTATACAGCGATGCGTAGTGCATATGAGCAAGGTGGTGAGTGGTTGGCGCAGGCGCTGACTTATATTGAAGCCAATATTGACTTAACGCTACAGTTTTTAGAAGAGCATTTGCCTAAGATTAAGGTGATGCGTCCAGAAGCTTCGTATTTGATTTGGCTAGATTGTTCGGCATATGCGCAAGACGATCAAATGCTTTATGACAAATTGAGAGCCGCCAAGGTTGAGTTGAGTGCAGGGATTAAATATGGTGGTGAAGGACGTCTTAAAATGCGCCTCAATGTGGCGTGTCCTAAAGCGCTGCTGATAGAAGGGCTAAACCGTATGCAAACAGCATTAAATAGCGATGTTTTTAATATAGTCGATTCAATTTAAAAAGAATACGGTGCTGCTGGGATGAATTTTGCGAAGCCTCTGAAGTGCGAAGTGCACAGCAAGCGAGGAAAGTTTATCCCAGCATAACGCTATTTTTAACATGCCTCTTTTATATCGAACTGACTGTATTACTTAGCTGGATAACCCGTAATATCTTGAATACTATGATACAAAGGCTGTAAGCGCTCGTACATCTTTAAATAGACTTCATTATACAAGCGCTTGTACAGCTGGACATTGGCATCAATGGGTAAGAATTCATCGCCCAAATGGGTCATCGCTTGTGTCGCGGTTAAATGGTCAGGATAAACGCCAAGACCCACCGCACAGTTGATGGCAGCGCCTAAGCCTGAAGCTTCATAAGTATGCGGTCGATAAGCGGGCATACCGAAGATATCTGCCGTCAGTTGCATCGCTGAGTCACTTTGGGAACCACCGCCAGACACACGCAGATGTTTAATGGCTTTGCCTGTACGCTTCTCAATGGTATCAAAACCAAGCTTTAGCTCATAAGCCAGCCCTTCTAAAATAGCGCGGTAGACATGCGCTCGCGTGTGTACATCGCCAAAACCAATGAGCGCGCCTTTGCCTTCAAGCCCCGGATGCCGAACACCGGGCGACCAGTATGGCTGCATCATTAGCCCCATACAGCCCGCTGGAATGTCTTTGACTGCCTTGTCGAGTAGTTTTTCAGTATCAACACCCTGCGTTTTTGCCAGTTGCTCTTCATACTGGGCAAATTGCTCCTTAAACCAGCTAACCATCCAAAAGCCGCGATAAATCATATATTCATGATTGTAGTAATTTGGCGCGGCAGCGGTGTAGGCGGGCATGTGCTTGAGTATCTCAATATAACGGCTCGACGTGGTATTGATAGTCGCAGTAGTGCCAAAGCTTAAGCAGGCGGTATCGGCGGCAAGTCCGGCGGAGCCCAACGCTTCGCAAGCTTTATCACTGGCGGCAGCAATCATTGGCGTGCCTTCAAGAATACCAGTAGCGGCGGCAGCGTGAGCGGTAATATGACCAAGTAGCTGCCCAGGTGGCATAAGTTTGGGCATTTGCTCTATCCGGCAACTGAACAGTCGCCATTTGATGTTGTTTGGCTTAAACCATGCTTGCGCTTTGTAATCGTAAGGCAGATAGCCTAAGGCATGACCAGTAGAGTCGGCAATCTCGCCTGTGAGCTGATAGGTGAGGTACGCGGATAAATTGACATAATAGGCTGTTTTTTCCCATATCTCTGGCTCATGATGAGCAAGCCAGTTACAGCGGGCTTTTTGCTGCGCCTCTTGTACCAGCTCGCCCATACCGATGACTTTGGTGAGTGGACCTAGAAAGCCTATGTCATTGGTTTCGCCGCGACGCAAATCCATCCACACGATAGCTGGGCGTAACGGTTGTTTATCCTTGTCCAAACATATCATGGTATAGCGCTGGGTGGCGAGGCTGACGCCGGCAATTTGCTCGGGCGTAATATCGCAGCTTTGCCACAGCTGCTGACAGGCCTCGCTTAATTTTTGCCAATAATAGTCGGCATGTTGCTCCGCAAAATTTGGCTGCGTTGAAAAATACGGTTCGATAATGACGCGGGCTTTGGCAATCTCGCTACCGAATTGATCAAAGATAAGCGCTCTGACACTTTGGGTGCCATTGTCGATAGCTAAGAAATAAATAGGGGCATCAAGGTTATGGGTCATAGTCATCCTTAACTATGTGGGAATAGATATATAGATCAATAAAAATACAATGATTATAGTGTGCTATTGGGGTAAGTTTTCCACATCCTGTGTCTGCGTAGGCACAGCAAACAAGGGAAATTTATATCAGTAGCATTTACTATTAATACAATATAAAAAAGCGCTAAGCCGCTGGTAAATGATAGTAGCATTGCCATAATTGGGTATAGCGTTCAACTTCTCGCTGCCATTTTTGCTCATCCCAACCCAGTTCCTGCTGGCATATTTGTTTGAGCCTATCGCTAATCAATGGCGTCATTGCGCCATGTGGCAGTATCAAGCCCAAGCGCGTACGGCGTAGTAGTAAATCGTCCAAGTGAATGACTTGCTCATAATGCGCCGCAAAACGGATTTCCGCCCAAATGGTGTTGCTATCGGTCACATAAGCCAAATCATCGTCATGCGCTAATTCTAATAAGGTATCAAGCTGTAGACCGTAAAACCCTTGCAAGCGTTGTTGCAATAGTGGTGTTAGGGTTGAAAATTTGGGATTGGTTGGCGGCTGATTACTAAAGACTTGGCTGCTATATGAGACATTATCTTGAGTAGCTGACTCATCAAGTTCGAGCACCTTTTGACAAACTTTCAGTACATCAAGGGCGATTAGGCGAAAGGTGGTTAATTTGCCGCCACTGACGGTCACTAAATTATTATCCAACCAAACGCTATGGTCGCGTTTTTCTTTACTCGGGCTGACGCGCTTACCATCACCGCCATCAGAAATCAGTGGACGCACGCCTGCCCATGAGCTGATGACATCTTTGCGGCTAATGTCTACATTATCAAAGAGATTATTGGTCGCTGCCAATAGGTAATCCACCTCTTCATTAGTGATACCGACTTCGTTATCGTCTAATGGCGGATGATCCAAATCGGTAGTACCAAGGACGGTACGGTTTTCCCATGGAAAGACAAAGACGGCTCTTTTGTCGATAGGGTGCAAAAAAGTATAGGCTTGTTTGATTGGTAGGCGCTCTTGGCTGACCACCAGATGGCTACCACGCGACGGGCGAATTTGTTTATGCAAGCTTTGTTCTGTTTGTTTGCTTGCCTGCATTCTTAGAGTATCCGCCCAAGCACCCGTCGCGCTGACCACCACTTTGGCATGAATATCGTAAGTATGATTGCTATCTTCAGCAGAAGTATCTAATAGAGTAGCGCCAACGACCAAGCCTTGCTCATTAGTAATTAACGACTCAGCTTTAAGGTAGTTAATCGCCTGCGCGCCGTCATTAATCGCCTCATCAAGTACCCGCATCACAAGGCGTGAGTCATCGGTCACTGCATCGCTAAATTGACTGGCGCCCAAAAATTTTTCTTGCTTGATGTGCGGATTAAGCTGTAAAAAAGCGTCTTTTTTAAAGTATTTAGAGTAGCGCTTGCCCGCGAGCCCATCGTAGACACGTAGCAAGGTATTGAATATCCATGGCGGTGGAAACTTGCCTTTATAATGCGGCATGACGTAATGCATCTCGTTGACGAGACCTTTTGCTTCGCTTAGCATGCGCTCGCGCTCACGGACGCTAAGCAAGGTCGTCTTATAATCACCCGAAGCAATATAGCGTAGCCCGCCATGTACCATTTTACTTGAGCGGCTGGACGTGCCCCACGCAAAGTCTTTTTGCTCGATTAACAAAACTGCTAAGCCGCGCCTTGCTGCCTCGCGAGCAATCCCAGCACCAGTAATGCCGCCACCGATGATGAGCATATCCCAAGGTTCCTCTTGAGACGAGCGCCGAGATAAAGGCGCTAATGCTTGCTGGCGTTGCTGATGTTGATTGGCTTGGTTCATAAACGACTCATCTCAAATGATACTCAAATTAATCAGCGACTTAACCTGTTTAAGCCAACTAGTGACGCTAAGGCGACCGCTGCCTTTTACTCTTTAATTAAAACACCCGGATTCATACGCCGCTCAGGGTCCAAACTTTTAAGCATATCACTGGTCACTTGGATACCTAGCTTCCCTTTTTCAGCCGCTAGATAAGGCGCATGATCACGGCCAACGCCATGCTGATGCGATATCGTCGCTGTGCCATTGGCCAGACTTAAACTGGCGGCATGTTTGATTTTTTGCCAGCGGCTTAACGTGCTGGCATGATCTTTAGCCGCTCTAAAGAAGTAAGTGGTATAGAGGCTAGCACCTTGCTTATAGACGTGAGAGATATGGGTAAAGGCCATTACTTCTTCGCATTCATCTACCAAGGAAGTCCGAACGGCTTCTTGCATCTGCTGCATCTGCTCGTCGATATGATTCCAGTTGGTTGCGGTCTCAAAGGTATCAACCATGATGCCTTTTTCCCACAGTGTGCCGCGCAAATAAGGGAATTTAAAGCGTCCATGCGCCCAGACACTGCCCATGATATCGGTTATTTTACCCGTGACACTACCGTGCTGTTTTAATAGCTTATTAAACTGCGTCAGTGCCAGTTTATTCTGTGCTTTATCCCCTGAAATGCCATAAGTGAGCATGACTTTATCTGAGCTGAGTCCGCGCGCTTTAAGATAAGTGCTAATCGCCATAAACTGGCTAGGCGTAGTACCTAAATGTAGATGCGCGTCAGTCTCGACCGCATTGCTTAGGCGTAGCATTGATAATTGAATATTTTTTTGAACCGCTTGTCTAAGCACTTCTTTACCCGCTGCCCAGTTCGGTAAAAAAGCAACTTTAAACAGCTCTTCTTCGGGTTGTGGTTGTACCCGCATTTTGACTTCAGTAAAAATACCAGCGCGACCTTCAGTGCCCATCATCATTTCACGCAGATCAGGTCCTGCCGCTGACGCTGGAATATCAGCAATATTCAATATCCCTTTTGGGGTCACCAACGTACCACCAGCAAACATCTGTTCGATGCGTCCGTAACCTAAAGATTGCTGACCACTAGAGCGCGCTGCAATCCAGCCGCCCAGTGTCGATAGCTCCCAAGACTGAGGATAATGTCCCAAGCGGTAGCCGTGTGCGTCCAGTTGTGCTTCGACTGCTGGCCCTTGTGTACCTGCGCCAAAAGTAGCAATTTGGCTCTCACTGTCTAAGTCAATCAGCTGATCCATCTTGCTCATGGCGATGGTCACGACGGGGCGTGAACCCTTTTGCGGATTGATATGACCCGCGACTGAAGTGCCGCCACCGAAAGGAATGACGATGAGGTCGTGCTCGCTCGCTAGCTTTAATAAAGTTTCGACATCAGCGGTCGATTCAGGAAAAGCGACCCCATCAGGAAAGACTTCAAAGTCGCCACCATGCATGGCTATCCAGTCTGGAAAGCTTTGGCCGCGTGCGTGTCTAAGTCTCACTTCGTTGTCGACAGATACAGTATCAAGCTCAGTCATAGCAACAGGCAAGCGCGATTTGGGGACGGTTTTAATTACTTGCTGTAAGCTCACTGATGATAGTTTTTTGGTTTTACCAATGTGCGATTTGATCAGTTTCGCCCCGTGCGCTGAGACTTTTTTATTAATATTGATATTGCCCCAGCCATTCCAGCGCGTTTGCTCGATTGGGGTATTTACCGTATTACCCTTTGAGGCAGCGTCAATACTGGTGTTATTGGTATTTTGATTATTAGGATTTACTAAAATAGCTTTAGACGGGTCAGATTTAGGGCGTTTTCGGATAAGGGCTTTGATTTTGCTCATAGGGACATACCTGTCAATTTATTATGATTATCTGTGACTATAATAAGTAACTGTTTTCTGTACATTAGTCAACAACGATTGGTGTGCTGTTCCGACTTGCTAATTCTTTATTCCCCACCAAAACCATCAGTCTATGGGCTAAGTAGTACCAAATAACACCAATAAACCCTAATATATAAAAATACCAATGCGGTGAGACTAAGCTTGCGAAGATTTCAGATGAAGTCCATGTGTTGCCGAATAATATGCGGTAATCATAGGCGACACTGATGCAAGCTTCTCTGTAGAATACTATTTAAAAAAGTATAATGGCTATTTTGTAATAACACTTGTTTGTAATAATGCTTGAACCAGAATTTATGCGTTGCCTATAGAAGTATTAGGTCAATTAATCGCGTTTTTATTCTGTTGACTGCTCTACAGTGCCTTATCATCGCTACCTAGATGTAGAAAAATATAGAAGAAATGCATTCATTAATGAAATAAAGTAGAGGTTTATACTGATGAGCTATAGATTTATATACCAGTTAGCAGATTAGCGTATTTTTATAACCAATAGACTGCTCAAACTTGTTAAAATAGCGCACCAATTTATTTATTGATGGACACTACGTTATGACAACTGCTGCCAACGTTCCTACTATTAAAGAAGATCGCATCTTAATTCTCGATTTTGGCTCACAGTACAGCCAGCTTATCGCCCGCCGTGTCCGTGATTCTGGGGTATTCTGTGAGATGTTCCCGTTTGATATCGATACCCAGCGCATTATCGATTTTGGCGCAAAAGGCGTCATTTTATCTGGCGGTCCTGAGAGCGTGCACGCAGATGACAGCCCACGCATCAATGATGCCGTATTTGATCTAGGCGTACCAGTATTGGGTATCTGCTATGGTATGCAAGCGATGGCAGAGCGCTTCGGTGGTAAAGTTCATGCCAGTGATATCCATGAATTTGGCGCAGCAACCATCAATATCGATGGCAAATCAACGCTGACTGATGGTATCGAAGACGCAGCAGCGAAGCTAAATGTGTGGATGAGTCATGGCGATAAAGTGGTCGATGCCCCACAAGGTTTCGATATCGTTGCCAGCACGCCAAGCTGCCCGATTGCAATTATGGCTGATGATTCGCGCCACTATTACGGTCTCCAGTTCCATCCTGAAGTTACTCATACCGCACAAGGTCAGGCATTGCTAGGACGTTTCGTCCATGAAATCTGTGGCTGCGCGGGTAGCTGGACGCCTGATAACATCATCGATATGCGTATTGAGCAACTGAAAAAGCAAATCGGTGATAAGCAAGTATTACTTGGTCTCTCAGGCGGCGTTGATAGTTCAGTCGTCGCAGCGTTATTGCATAAAGCGATTGGCGATCAATTAACCTGTGTGTTTGTTGATACTGGTCTTTTGCGTCTGCACGAAGGCGACCAAGTGATGCAAATTTTCGCAGAAAACATGGGTGTAAAAGTCATCCGTGTCGATGCTGAAGAGTTATTCTTAACGGCATTGGCTGGCGAGTCTGACCCTGAAGCCAAGCGTAAAATCATTGGTAAAACCTTTATCGACGTCTTCGCTAATAGTGCGCGTGAAATCAGTGAGCAAAGCGATGGTAAAGTCATCGAATTCTTAGCGCAAGGCACGATTTATCCAGACGTGATTGAATCAGCGAAGTCGCATCAAGGTAAAGCGCACGTGATTAAGAGCCATCATAATGTTGGTGGTTTACCAGATGATTTGGCGTTTGAATTGGTTGAGCCGTTACGTGATTTGTTTAAAGATGAAGTCCGTAAATTGGGTATTACCCTTGGTTTACCAGCGAAGATGATTAACCGTCATCCGTTCCCAGGACCGGGTTTGGGCGTGCGTATTCTTGGCGAAGTGACCAAGGAATTCGCTGATATCTTGCGCTCAGCTGATGCTATTTTTATGGAAGAGCTTGAGCGTTCAGGCTGGTATGAGAAAACCGCGCAAGCGTTTGCGGTATTCCAACCGATCAAATCGGTCGGTGTGGTCGGTGATGGTCGCCGCTATGCGTGGGTAATTGCGCTACGTGCCGTTGAAACGGTAGACTTTATGACCGCGCGCTTTGCGCATCTGCCGTATGATTTGATTGAGACGGTATCGAATCGTATCATGAATGAAATCGCTGAAGTCTCGCGTGTGACTTATGATGTGTCGAGCAAGCCGCCTGCGACGATTGAGTGGGAATAAACCGTTTAAGTATTCTACACGGTAACGGTGTTAACCTAGCTAGATATACAAACACGTACTATCTGCGCTCGGTTGCCTTGTTACCATTTTAGACTACGTAAACTTATCTAAATAGCTTTTCAACTCATGTTTTATGAGTTGATATACGACTAATCAAGAATTAGATTAGTTCAATATAGCGATAAAAAAGCACTCAACTTGGTTGGGTGCTTTTTTTTGGTTAAAAAAAACAGGCAACTAATAATCCTCTAATTTTTCATTAAACATTTGTCTTTATTATCTATAATGTAGTCAACTTTAATTGGCTATTATTTATTAAAGTCGAGATAAGCCTATCAACCGTTCAGTATTTAGTAAAATTAAGGGATAAGATGTTTTGTAATAACTGTAATCAAGAAAATTCAAGCGAGGCAGGATTTTGTTCAAAATGTGGGCATCAGCTCTCTGACGTTCAAGTTCAAGCACAAACACAAACACCGCCACCATTAACGGCGGTTAATATTTCTAAAGATGCGCAAATCCCGAAAAATCAGTTGGCTTCTAGCTCTGAAAGTGCTGATGCTTTATTAGCGACTTTCGTCGGTGAAAAGTATGACAGTTTTTATCGTGACAAATGGTTTAAGGACAGCGAGCCACGCTTAGAGGTTAATAATGATGGCTCTAGTATACACAGTTTTAATTTGGCTGGACTTCTCCTGGGAACGTCTTGGTTGTGCTATCGTAAAATGTATCTAGTCGCTTTTTTTATTGTACTTGGCATTAATGCAGTTGATTTAGTCTTAATGCATCTGCTCGGTATGGAGGCGTATAGCTCTATAGGTCAAACCAGCTTTTTTGTCGCATGGGCAGTACTGACAGGACTTTTAGGTAATTATTTTTACTTTAGTCACAGCGTCAAAAATATAAAAAAAGTCATGAGTAATACAGCTGACCCAGCGACGGTCGAACAGGAGTTAGTGGCAAAGGGTGGTACGTCATGGGTTGGCGCCATCGTGGGTAGCATATTATCAGTATTGCTATCTATGGGTATGTCCTATTTGTTTGCGCCTGAGTGGTATTGGTTGGTGTAGTACGTCTAATAAATAAGGTTAATCTAAGGAGGCGAGACAAAAGTGATGGAACCATTAAAACAAGCATATGATTTGGAACTAACGGATAAGGATCATGGGCAAGGTTGGGCTTTTGGTCGCCCAGTCGGCATCACCACGGCTCAATGGCCGCGAAGCAGGATTAACGGTCTACCGATGGCGCACTTATGGACGATATTAGTGCCTGAAGCGTATCGCATAAAAGGGAAAGATCTCGTGGCAATATCGCTTTTTCAAGCGGATGATCATGTTGAAGATAGGGTAGACGGTGTTGAAGATATGATTGCTAATCTCACTGAGGTGAATGATACAGACGCTGAGAATTTTTGGGCGTCACTGAGTCGCTATGCTAACCATCGTCACCCTCAAGAAATCTATCTTGAAGATATTATTGGTGGTGGCTGGGCATTGATTTGGCTAACCAAGGAGGAGTTTGAAGGTGAAGCGACAGCACTGCCTAATAAAGAAGATAGTATATATCCAAATTATGAGATTGAAGAGTGGAGTAGCACTTGCTTTGTCAAAGATGAACCCGCTCAGTTTATTAAGCACGTTGTCCGAATAGATGATCCTAACGTTGGCAAGATGCTCGATGAGTGGGCAGATGAAGATAATGAAAATGCTTATATTCCGATGTTCTCTGAAAAAGGTGAGATATTAAAGCTTGATAGGTTTCATGCAAAAAGTCATTTTGGTGGTACGGCCAATCCCATTCAAGCGATGCCAGAATTTAGTCCTTTTTATATTGAGTTTGAAGAAACGCTTGGCGATGCCAATATGGGCGGTGGTAATGGACAAATTGATTTGCTGAATAATGAGTTTGATTGGGCGTGTGGTTAGCTGTTGATAAAGTTATGGCAGTCAGATTCGTTCTGTATTGCCATAAAAAAACACTCAACTTGGTTGGGTGTTTTTTTCGTTAATCAAATTTTACTGATTTTTGTTTGTACTTAATATTAGTTAAAATGTAATATAACTGAACGCTGTATGACCAATGAAGCTTTATTAGGAATAAATAATGACAAAATTTGAAACATTAATAAAAATAATTGATGAGTTACGTAAAGAAGCTCCAGAAGGTTATAAGTTTTATTACCCACTAGAAACCGAATTTGAAAAACTGAATCAAGCTCGTTCTAGAGCATATATTCATCTATTCCTAAAAGTTAAATTTGGAATACTAGATTTCGAAGCAAGAGAATCTTATATTACCGATGGAGCTGAGGATGGTGGAATAGATGCTTATTATATAGATACTGAGTTAAAGACAATTTTTTTTATACAGTCTAAATTTAGAGTGAATGAAAAGAACTTTGAAAGTAGGGAAATTAAATACGAAGAACTGTTAAATATGGATTTAGATAGAGTTCTTGATGGTGAAGAGAAGTATGAAAGCGGCATTCCTTACAATAATAAGGTTAAGAAACTAATATCCGAATTAAGAAACGTAAATGGTCTAGGTAGATATAGTTATGAAGTCATAATATTAGCTAATACAAAAAAAGTGCCGAAGTCTAAATTAGAAAAAATTACAGGAAGAGTAGGTAATGTATCAGAGTATAATTTTGAACGAAGCTATGAAGAATTATTATTTCCTGTGGTTACAGGCACATTCTATAACAATTCTGAACTTATTATAGAAATAAACTTAAGTGATAAAAGTTCAGAGGATATTAGTTATTCTGTAGAAACCGAATTTACTGATTGTCAGATTTCCGTACTATTTGTTCCTACAGTAGAAATTGCTAAAACTATGTACAAATATAAAAATTCTATATTAAAATATAATCCTAGAAGTTACCTAGATTTACATAGTAATGATGTAAATAAGAATATTGAAAATACTATAAAAAACAAAGCAACAAATGAATTTGCATTATTTAATAATGGTATAACAATGCTTTCAGATGAAACATTTTTAAAGGGGCTGTCCTAGATAAGTAAAATAATCTAGGATAGTCATATGAGAAAGAGCAGATTAAGTTGGTACAAACAAACCAGACTCATTGAACTATTTA